>JASJED010000017.1 GCA_030065585.1 Desulfobacterales bacterium
CGATGAGCACGATTCGTTCAATCGTGTTGCGCAGTTCGCGTACATTGCCGGGCCAGGGATAGGCCTGCATAAACGCCTGGGCCTCGGCCGATATATCCGCGAACTGCTTGTTGAACTTCTGGTTGTACTGCGCAATGAAATGCTGGGCGAGCAGGACGATGTCTTCCAGGCGATGCCGCAGGGCGGGCAGATCGATGCGGACCACATTGAGCCGGAAAAAGAGATCGCTGCGGAATTCCCCGAGTTCAACGGCCTTCTCCAGATCGATGTTGGTCGCCGCGATGATCCGCGCATCCACATCGATCTGCCGATTGCCCCCGATGCGGTAGAAGGTGCGGTCCTCCAGAACGGCTAGCAGTTTGACCTGGGCCGCCAGCGGCATGGCGCCGATCTCGTCCAGAAACAGGGTCCCTCCGGCGGCTTCTTCGAAACGGCCCTTCTTGCCGTCGGCGCGGGCGCCGGTGAACGCGCCGCGCGTATAGCCGAACAACTCGCTTTCCACGAGGTCTTTGGCGATGGCGCCGCAATTGACGGTAACGAAGGGCCCGGGCACACCGTGGCTGTTATAGTGGGTGACTTTGGCCAGGACACTTTTGCCGACCCCGCTCTCCCCGGTAATCAACACGGGGGTGTCCTGACTGGCCGACGCTTTGCGGGCAATCTCGATGACGGCTTGGACCTGCGGATTTTGTCCGATCAGATCAAATTTATACTTCTCGACCTGCGGCTGCTGGATGGATCGGATTTGATTGCGCAAGCCGCGGTTTTCCAGCGCATTTTGGATGGTGAGCAGCAATTCATGCGAATCAACCGGTTTGACCAGGTAATCATAGGCCCCGCGTTTGACGGCTTTGACGATGGTTTTCACGTCTTCAACGGCGGTGACCATAATCACCACGGCCTCCGCATCGATCTCCTTGAGCTTTTCGAGAACGGCGACGCCATCCATTTCGGGCAGGCCCACGTCGAGCAGAACAATATCCGGTTGCTCGCGGGGATAAAGCGCCAGGGCTTCCGAAGCGTCTTGGGCTGTGACCACGCGGTAGTCATCACCGAGCGTCAGTGCCAGACCTTTGCGGATGCTTTTGTCATCATCGACAATCAGTATCTTGGATTTCACGCGTGCCGTTCTCCCTGGTGCCCTGCGCGGACCCACCGCCCACGGGTTCAGTCTTGATTTTTGCCGGCGGCCGGCAGTTCGATGCTGAAGGTGGCCCCCGCCTCCGGGTTGTTATCAAATGAAAAGGCACCGCCTTGGCGTTTGATAATCTGGTGGGAGATGCTCAATCCCAATCCTGTGCCTGTGGCTTTGGTCGTAAAGAAGGGATTGAAAATATCTTCCTGGTGAGCGGCCGGGATGCCCGGCCCGGTATCGCTGACCTGCATCAGGACGGTCGAGTGGTTGTTGCCGTTCAACGGCGGAACCTGGGAGGTGTCAATTTTGATTTCCCCTCCCTGGCCCAGCGCTTCGATGGCGTTTAAAATGACATTATGAATCACCTGCTGCAGACCGATGACATCGCCCTGGACCGGGGGGAGCTTGTCATGCAGGCGAAGCTGCAGGTCGATTTTCGACTTCCTTAGTTGGGAAGACCAGAATTTGAGGCATTCCTGGATCAAAGCATTCAGATCGATGGCATCGGATGAGGTTATCGCCGGTTTGGCAAAATCAAGCACGCGCTTGATGATCTGATCGATGCGGTCGATATTTTCCTGAATGTCGTCGAATAGTTCGATTTCCTGAGGCGTGCGTTCATATTTGTGCGGATCACTTAGAATGTCCGTAAACAAATTGATACTGGCCAGCGGATTGCGAATTTCGTGCGCGATCCCCCCAGAAAGCTGTCCCAGCGAGGAGAGGCGGTCGGCACGGATCAATTGCTTTTCGATCTCTCTTTGATCCGTGATGTCACTGATCCGCAAAATCGCGTTGCGCTCGCCATCCTCGCCGGATTGCATCGGATAGATCACGACTTCTTCAGTGCGCGTAGGATCCTTCAAACCCTTGCGCTCGAAGGTCATCGACTTGTTGTTCAGGATGGCCTGCTCCAGGTGGCAGTTATCGCAGGGCCTGGATCGGCGCGCGAAGATTTCATGGCAGGACTGGCCCAGAACTTCCTGGAAACGCGAGACCTGGGCGTACTCCTTGGCGGCTCGATTGAGAACTATGACCGTCATGTTGCGGTCCAGCATGATCAGTGGTTCGGGGATGCCGTCAAACACGGACTGCAGATTGGTTTTGCTTTGTAAGAGCAGTTGCTCAACCTTTTTACGTTCTTCGACTTCGGTTTTAAGGTCTTTGATCAGCGATCGGTTTTCCATCGTCAGATTTCTTTTTTCAATCGCCCGATCGACGCTGATCAACAGATCTTCAATGTTTTCCAGCGGCTTCGTCAGGTAGTCGAAGGCGCCGTTTTCCTTCAGGGCCTGAATGGCATTTTCCAGGGTCGCGTTGCCCGTGAGCACGATGACTTCCATGTCCGCATCCAGGCCTTTGATACGCGACAGGACTTCCAGACCACCCATGCCGGGCATGTTGAGGTCGGTGATCACCAAATCGACGTTCTGCGACTGGAAAATCTCGAGCGCCTGGATTCCGTTCCCGGCGCGGTAGACTTCGTAGTCCTCCATCGAGAGGATATTCTCGATCAGGTCGAGTATATCGGGATCATCATCAATTATCAGGATCTTAATGCGCATCGTCGATTTGTATCGTTCGTTTGAATTCCGGGATGATGACAGCCCAAACGCTGTGGTTAAGCTGCTTATCGTCCTCTTTCGGCATAATCTTAAAACAGGCTAGCGTCAAGGATCTTTCGCCATGGTGGGGGCGCTTGGTTTGCGGGGCGCTGAGGATGTCCCCCGCCGGTACCGCCCAACGACCGTGGTAGGCGGTTGGGAACGCCACCCGCGGGGGCAACGTTGGACGTCACGGTCTGAAAACACGCAACATTTATCGTGGCCGCCGCGAACAAGTCAGCGGTAAGGTAAGATCACAGATTATCGGCTTGGAGTGACGGGCGTCCCGCCCCGCGCCCCAGAGATTAGAACCTATCTCAAAAAAAATCTAAGTGCCCCTGGCGGTGTTGTGAACCGGCTCAAAATGCTCACATACTACGTGTATGCTCCGCTTTCTCACCGTTTCACGCCTTGCCAGGAACCCTGACCTTTATTTTGAGATAGGTTATAGGCCTTCCGCTCGGCCGGTCGGCGCCGAACCCGGGGGCGCGGTTGGGAAGCGGGATTGCTAAGGCGAGGTTTGGGTGCAGTTTCGAATGAAATATTCCAGATCGGATATCTGTTCGGGGAGCAGTTTTTCAAAGGCGATGCCACAACGCTTCATGGGAATCGAATTGGGCGCCAGGCCATCGATTTCGATGTGCGAAACAATTTTGCAGGGGATCCGATCGAGATAGATACCGCTGTCGACCAGGAAAATGTCAAAACTAGAAAGATGGTCCAATTGTTGTTGACGATCCTGGTACAGAAAGGCGCGCCCGTCGCGGTCGTTGTCGATAAAGGCACTGTCACTGTAGCGAAAGGCAAAGCCCGTCATACTGATATCGATAATTTCCGCTAGCTTGGACGAATCCTGAAAGAGGACCGCAAAGGTGCCGTCCTTGGCTTTAAAACGTCGATGGGTTCTGCGTGAAGTCGTTGTTGGCATCAATTCATTCCTTCTTGGGATCGGTTCCGCAGTTGGGCTTCCCTGGTGCGCATCGTTATCCGCAGGTCAGCGCGTCAGGTGGAGCGGGCTGCGCTGGAAACCAGCTTTAAATTGGAAGATGACTGCTTTTTATAATCGATGTCCATCAGATTCTCACAATTATACAGACAGCATTCAAAACGATTCCGACCGGTCTGCTTGGATCGATACAGGGCCTGATCGGCTTTCTTGATCAGTTTGATCTTATCCTGGGCATCGGCCGGGTAGAAGGCCCCACCCATGCTGACCGTGATTTGGGTGGACGTCTCCCCGTTGGAAAAGGTATGGCACCGCACCGCCTCCATTAATCGGTTGGCGGCCTTGACCGCCTCGGCCTCGGTCAGCTCGTTCATCAGAACCAGAAATTCTTCACCGCCATAGCGGAAGATACGATCCGATGACCTTAACTCCAGGCTGATGATTTCACCCAGTTGTTTCAGGACAAAGTCGCCGAAGAGGTGACCGTAGTTGTCATTGACGTCCTTGAAATGGTCGGCATCGATCATCAGGATAAAAAAGGAGTGGCCATAGCGCTGGGACCGTTCGATTTCCTCGTCGAGGCAGGTCTGCAGATAGCGATAATTATAGAGTCCCGTCAATGGGTCGCGGATCGAGAGCTCCTCCAGCTGTTTGACCAGGGCGCGATTTTTAATTTCCAGACTTCGTTTTTCAAGCACACGCTCCACGGCGGTCAGGAGCACGTCGATGTCCTCCAGGGGCTTGCGAAAATAGTCGTAGGCGCCCAGCCGCAAACAGTCGATGGCCGTGGCCTCGTCGCTGTGCCCGGTCAGGATGATCACTTCGGTGTCCGATTCCTTGGTTTTGACCTCGCGCAGAACTTCGATACCGTCCATCACGGGCATCCTTACATCGGTTAGGATCAAGTCGGGGGTGTGCTCGTGGAATTTGGCGAGACCCTCGCGCCCATTGCCGGCCGTAAAGACCCGATAGCCTTCGCCGTCCAAAAGGCTGTAGAGCAGGTTGAGAATATCGTCTTCGTCTTCGATTATCAGAATGGTTTCTCGCATAACAGGCTCCGGTGGGTTCCAATCGTCAGGCCGTCTGGCGTAAGTCCTGATCTTCGATTTGTGGTTGGTTGGATTGCGATTCGGCGATGGGCAGCAGCACCCGAAAGGCGGTCCCCTCGGCTCCCGTGCGGGCAATTTCGATATTGCCGCCATGGTCGCTGATAATGCCATAGCTGATCGAAAGCCCCAGACCGGTGCCCTTGCCGACTTCCTTGGTGGTATAAAACGGGTCGAAAATGTTGCCTCGGTCTTTTTCCGGGATGCCGCCGCCGGAGTCCTCGAACAGAATTTCGACGTATTGCGCGTTCGTGGCGGAAAGCTGGGTCGTGATATTGATATGATCGATACGATCCTCTTCGGGCGGGGCGTCCGGGGCGCGATCGGCAATCGCATCGCGCGCATTCGTGATCAGGTTGAGAAAGACTTGCTCCAATTGATTGGTTTCACCACTGATGGCCGGCAGTTGGTGATCAAAATTCTTTTCAACGGCGATATTGCGCAACCGCAACTGTTCGCCAATCATCAGGAAGGAATCCTCGATGACCTGGTTGATATCCACGGGATGGAATTCGGCTTTGGACTGGCGCGAAAAGGTTCGGAGATGATCGATAATGCTCATCATTCGTTTGGTGTTGCGCTCGATGGGCTCCAGTTGCTTCGAAATAGCGTCGAGTTTGATATTGCCTTTGGCGATGTTGCGTTGGGTCAGCTGGGCATGGCCCCGGATGATCATCAGGGGCTGGTTGAGCTCATGGGCCACACCGGCGGCCAGTTCCCCGATCGACGCCAGCTTGCCGGATTGAACGAGCTGCGACTGGGTGCGTTTAAGTTCCCGATAGGCTTCTTTCAGTGATTCTTCGGCCAAATTTCGATCGGTCACGTCGCGCACCACGCCCTTGAAGCCATTGGGCAAGCCTTCCGAGTTGGTGATCAGCGAAACGGATGCTTCCAGGAATCTTTTTTGGCCGTCCTTGCGAATGATTTGCCATTCGAATTCTTTGGAAGGCTTATGGGAGACATAGACATTATTGAAGGCTCGAAAGACCTTGTTGGCGTCTTGGGCCATTGTGTATTTACGGTAATTGGCCCCCATGAGTTCGTCACGCGCGTAGCCGACGATTTTGGCGAAGGCATTATTAAAGAAGGTCAAATTGCCGGTAACATCCAATTCATAGTAGCCTTCCTGCATGCTTTCGAGAATACTGCGGTACTTGGATTCACTTTCGCGCACATTCTCCTCGGCGATGTTGCGCTCGGCGATCTCCTGTTTGAGCACCTTGTTGGCGCGCAACAGCTGCCCGGTGCGTTCTTCAACTTTATGCTCCAGCTCGAGATTGGCTTTGTGGACCTTGTGCTGTTCCACTTTCAATAACTGGGCCTGGATATATTCTTTGCGGGTCGACAGTTCGATCGAATAACAGGCGAAAATCCCGATGAGGTTGCCGGCCAGGAAGAAGAAATTATTATTGATCAGAATCGGCAGGGGGGTGTGCGACCACCAGATGGCGGCGATCTCATAGGCAATTACGATTAAAATGCCGGTCGCGGCCGCATAGATGAAGTTCAGTTTAAAAAAGGTATAGCCAAAGATGAAAACGAGGATCAAGCCGGTATAGTATGAGTTGTTGCTCTGGTAGGGTGCCAGCATGATCATGGCCACGATGCCGAAGCCGGCCAGGGCGACGATCGAGGCAATGCAGACCTGCATGTATTTTTTAAAGCGGGGATGGAAAGAAAACAGGAACATCAGCAAGACGAAGGGGCAGAAAATACCGTAGCGGATGTACCACAGTTTGTACTTGGCCTCCGGGACGATCCAGGCGTCCAAAATGCCGAAGATCGCGAAAAACCCGATGGCAAACAGCATGGCCACCCGGACATGGCGCAGGGATTTGGTAAAATGCTGCTCCTTGAAATCCTCCTCCACGGCCGGCGTGGCAAAGGAGAGGTTCAAAACATTCAGCTCGAAATCGTTCCACTGGAAGTGGTGCTTGTTCATGCCGCAAGTCCTCGATGCTAAAAAACCTACCGTCACCTGTCATTGGGGACGTGTTTACTTCTTGATGATCAGGAGGGTCATATCGTCCATCTGTTCTTCCTGAAACGCGTTCACATCGCTAATGATCCGGTCGCGCAGTTTACCCACCGGTAGATCGGCATAGGCATTAAGGGCCTGCTCGAGTCGGGCCTGACCGAACATTTCGCCCTGTGGATTGGTGGCTTCCGTTATGCCGTCGGTGAACAGGAGCACGATGTCACCGCGATTGATCTGGACGTCGACGTCCGTGAGGCCCTTTTTAATATCGGCACTAATGCCCAGCCATGTTCCGGGGATCGGAATTGTCTCGGTGCGGTTCAGGGCCGAGCGATAAATAATCAGGTCCTGGTGTTTGCCGGCGACGGTGAGATGCGACGCATTGAGGCGCAGGGCCATCATGGTCATGTAGTGGTCGGATCCCAGGCGGGTAATATTTTCGCGAATGATGCCGTTGATGGCATCCAGCATCTCCGAAGGGCTGCAGCTGCCGTTGTTACAGACCTTGGAGAGGATGCTGGTCTGCGCCATCATCATAATCAGCCCCGAATCGACCCCATGGCCGGAGACATCCCCGATGGTGACCCATTTGTCGCCTTGGGGTGTCTCGATAATGTCGTAGTAGTCGCCGCCGACCTCCCGGGCGGGTTTCATGGCCGCCGCGATTTCATAGCCCTGTACTTTTTGCTTGTCGGGCAGCAGGGCCGTTTGAATTCGTTTGGCCAGTTCCATTTCGCTCCAGATGGCATCGCGGGCTGCTTTCAATTCACCCATCAAATAGAATTCCTTGCGAATCAGAATGTGTTTGACGTGATTGATGCTGACGGCGATGACACCGGTGGCACATAGAAAAAACAGGTTGTTGATCAAATAGTCGGAACGATAGGCTTCAATCCCGATAAAATTGATGACGGTATACATCAGGATGATGATCAGGCTGTTGAGGGCTGAATGGATCGCGCGCCAGGGCAGCAGCATGTTGACGCCGATGATCACCAGGTTGAGCCCAGCGTAATAGCTCGAGAAAAAGCCGCCGAGATCACGGGTCATCAAGACGATGACGCCCCCCACCACGATCGAGATGATATACCCGTGCAGGTAGGACAACTTACTGGGTTGGGTCAGGCGAATGGTCATGTATTGCGCCATCACGATCAAGGTGGCAATCAATCGATAGACGCCGACCTGGGGCAGCAAATTTTTGGGTACGATGAAGTAATCGAGGATAAAGAAGAGCGGCACCAGGGAAATGGCCAGAAACGAGAGCGTTTTCAGCCAATCATGGATGATGCGGTTGAGGAATTGGTCGAAGTCCTCCGCATCGATGAAGGCCTGCTCTTCGGCACTCAGTTTATGTCCCACTATTTCGCCCATTAGGTCTTAAACCATTTTATGGTTCGTGAAATAATCGCTTCTCAGGATTCCGACTTGGTGACGTGCAGAAACATCTGACTTCCGGTATCCTCAAACAAAACCCGCGACTCAGCCGTGGGCACGTTTTTCAAGAGATCGATGAATTCCTGTTCGGTGCGGTAGTAGAGAACCCAGTCCAACCAATATTCCATATAGTAACGGCTGGCATTGGAGATGTGGAAATTACCCACGACCATCTCGCCGCCCTTGTTCAGGATCTGGTAGAGCTTCTCGATTACGGCCCGGGCGACCGGCGGGGTCAGATAGTCAAAAAGCCCCATCGAGTAGATATAATCGAACTGGCCCCACATCTTGTCCAATTTGGGGGTCGTGAGCATGGTGCGCACGGATTCGTTCAAGAATTCGACCTCGATCTTGGTGTTGAACTTCTTCTCGATCATGGCGATCAGCGAGGCCGCCTCGGATAGGGCACTCTTGTCCTGATCTAGCAGGGTGAATTGAATCCCGGTGCAATCATGGGCCGAGGTGAGCACATCCTGCAGTTCGAACGCCGGGCCGCAAGCCACCGACAGGACTCGGATTTTCCGGCCCGAGGCTTTTTGACGGCCGAATTTCAGCTCGCCCAGCATCTTGGCGACCAATTTGCGGCGGTTGCGCACGGCCTGGGCCGCCGGGTGCTCGTTGGGATGCTTGTGCATGAGTTTGGCGAAGGTCGAATGGCCCTCGTACTGATTGTCGTAAAGCATCTTCATCATGACCGAATCCCCGCTGTAGCCGCGGGGTTTCAGATTGGTGCGGGCCATGAAGGGCGAGCACATGAGGAAATGCCAAAGCTGCTTGCGCAGATAGTAGCCGTGGCGTTCGTGCTCTTTCTTACTGTAATTGATGATGGTGCGTTCAAATTCTTCTAGTTTTTGATCCATAAAACGCATGAACTTGCGTCCCTCGGTTTCGATGACCGCTTGCTGGACCTTTTGCTTGATCAACTCGGGCTCATCCGCATAGCGTGCATCGAGCGTATCAAATATATTTTTGTAGACGTTCAAATCATAGGTCAAATTGGCGATGAATTCTTTGAATTCCTTTTTGATCTTGGTTTTATGCGCCAAGATCAGCGGCAGGTTGGAAAACTCGGTTTGGAGTTTGTCGATTTTGTTTTTGAAGAACAGACTATTCAGGTCATAGACGGCTTGCTTGAAGACTAGCCGCCCCTGGAAATTCTGATGGTGGGGTTCGACGATATACTGGCAGGGCCCCATCTCGACTTTATCGCCGTTTTGCTGGAAGACGATTTTGTTGAACTCCGCGCCCTGATCACTCGGGAAACCGTTGAAAAACCGGATCAGGAGCGAGAACCGCGAAGCATACTGCGCTTCGATCGGGATTCGGGCCTGCCCCTGCAGGAGATGGGCGTTAAATCGTGGCGGTTGTTGATTGATCATTTTCTATAACCCTTTAATTTCCAGTCGATTATCGTCGGTTTGAAAGATCTCCAGGGCCGTAAAATTGAGTTCCTGCCACTTGGTCGACTTTTGATAGAGGATCGTGATTTTGGTCATGCCCTTCTTGGCCCGGTCCAGAATTTTAATCAGCGGCGTAATGGTGGACGAATTCATGTACTTCAACTGCTGAAAGTCCATGACGATGCGTTTGTTCATACCGCTGGCGGCCTTGAGGACCTGGATCAAGATCGGCGATAGAAATTTAGCCGGCTCGCGATCGATGCTTTTGCCTTCCCATTTGACATCGATCTGGGAGTCTTGCTCGACGACCTGGATGGTCAAGAAATTATTCGTGTAGGTTTTTTCTTTCGTCATGATTATTTCCTATCATTGCCTTCAAGGTTGGAAACCACCGATACGTTCAGCATGTTGTTGTCATTGACAAAGAAATCCAGCAGGGCTTTGCCTTCATAAGCAATCCGGACCAACCCGATACCGCTCTCGGTGTCCTGGAGGGGTTTCTTGGAAACCTCCTTGATGCGTTCGACATAGGCTTCAAAGGGGTCCTGATAGCCGCGGATCCATTGTATGGTTCGGTCAAGCCGGGATAGGTGACTGAAGGCGCTTTCATCGACGGGGTTGAAGACCTCGATGGTGACCGTATTGTGATCGATGTTGATCACCACGGCGACCTTATTGGCGACCACTTTGAAATTGCCGTATTTGATGCCGTTTTCAATGAGTTCGCTGATAATCATCGACAAAGAATGGATGGTGTCGTCGGAAAGCTCGTGGGATTGCAAAAATTCAGCGCTTTCGTTGCGAACCTTCTCGATTTCATCCCAGTCGGGTTTGATTTTGAATTCGATCGATTTCTTCATTGCCGTTCCGGTCTCCCCAATCGTTGGCAGGAAAATTAATGTTGGTTGTCGGTCCGTTGTCGTTGCACCGGGCGTGCCAAATCCTTACGATCGGCCAAAAATATAAATATCAAGATGAATATTAGATAGTTATAAATTTCGTTGCGGAGATGAGACCTTGGACTGGCCACCGGCGATGGGAACGAGGATTTGAGAATATCGTTAGGGTGGACGGCTTGATGTTAATTAAAATAATAAAAACGATATGTTATATCTGATACGCTTTCTGTGAGGCCATGATAATATTCTCAACCGTCGCTGGCAGGCGGTTGACAAGGGATGGCCTTTTGGCGAGGCGGCGCTAAAAGCGGCCTTTAAAAAAGCGCATATTTATGGATTGTGGGCGGGTGCCGGTATGGCCATCACGGCGTTAGTGCGGCAGACATTCAACTAACCAGGACGTAATACAGGGCATAGAGGATCATCAGCGCCAGGGTCAGAACGGTGACCAGCGCACAGGCCCCGGCCAGGGCCTTGTGCAGGAACTTCTCCCGGACTTTTTCCTGGTAGCCCAGCAGCATGGCCAGCCCCCAGCCGGCCGCGAATCCGCCGCCATGGCCCCAGTTGTTGATTCCCGGAAGAAAGCCGATGATCAGCAGCCCGATGGCCCATCCGCCGATCTGGCGATAGATGAAGTTGCCGTAGGCCCCCCCGCGATGACGCCCGAAATAGACCATGGCGCCGATCAGCCCGCAGACCGCGGCCGAGGCCCCGATGGTCAGGGAAATTCCTGCCAGGTAGGAAACCCCGAAGCCGAACACGCCGCTTAAGGTATAGATCGCCAACATGCGGTAGGGGCCGAATTCCCTGGCGGTCAGGCTGCCGATCTGCCGCAGTACCAGCATGTTGAAGATGATGTGCAGCAGACTGCCGTGCAGATAATTGGCCGAAATCAGGGTCAGCCAGCGCAGGCCGTAATCCACGGCGGGAATACCGGTAACGCTGAGCAAGAGACGATCGATGGGGATGCGGCCGGTGGCGCCCAGCAGCGAGAGGCTGTTGCTGGATGGCGATAGAAAAGCCATGGGGTTGATCGAAAAATTGGTTTCCTGCGGATAGATCAACAATGACAGCACATAAAGCCCCACATTGGCGGCCATGATGATCGGAATGATTTTTTCGGGGTCATTGAAGCCCCTGGTCCACCAGTTGGATTTCAGCGGGGAGCCGGGGCGGGCAATACCGCAAAAAGGGCAGAACGGTTCATCCCGGCTAATCAGCCGGCGGCAGTTGGGGCAGAGTAGCGATTTCGACGGCGGTCGGTTCATCTTGTCATTGTGCGGTTGGTTTTGCCCCCAACGCTCCCTTAATGATGGCGAACCCGGAAAGGTTCCATGGATCGATCACCAATCAACATAAGCGCTACGCCCGCGGATGCCAACCTCAGTGGGCTTCCGACCAGTTGGTCCCCACGGCCAGGTTGACCTTGAGCGGCACGGCCAGTTCCCAAACGTTTTCCATGGTGGATCGGACCAGATCCCCGACCGGGTCGATTTCCTCCGGGGGGGCCTCCAGAACGATTTCGTCATGTACGGAAAGCAGCATGCGGGTGCGGTACTTTTTCTTTCGTAGTTGGCGGTCGACTTCGATCATGGCCAGTTTGATCAGATCGGCGGCCGTGCCCTGGATGGGGGTATTGACGGCCGTGCGCTCGGCAAACTGGCGGATATTGTGGTTTTTGCTGTCGATTTCCGGCAGCAGCCGGATGCGGCCCAAAAGCGTGCTGGTCTGCCGGGTGGCGCGTGCCGTTTCGATCGTCTGGTCGATAAAAGCTTTAACGCCCTGGTAGCGGCTGAAATAATTATCGATATAGGTCTTGGCCATTTTCTGGCTGATGCCCAGGTCCTGGGCCAGGCTGAAGGGGCCCATGCCGTAGATGATGCCGAAATTGATCACCTTGGCATGGCGCCGCAATTCGTCGCTGATCATTTGGGGATCGATGGCGAACACCTCGCAGGCCGTGCGGGTATGGATGTCTTCATCCGCCTCAAAGGCGCGGATCAGGATCTGATCCTCGGAGTAGTGGGCCAGGATGCGCAGTTCCACCTGGGAGTAGTCCGCCGACAGGATGCACCAGCCTTCGGGCGGCACGAACGCTTTGCGGATCTCGCGACCTTCGGCGGTGCGGATGGGGATGTTCTGGAGGTTGGGATCGGAGCTGCTCAATCGCCCTGTGGCGGTGACGGTCTGGTTGAACGAGGTGTGCACCCGTCCGGTTTGCGGATCGATCAGATCCATCAGGGCGTCGACGTAGGTGGACTTGAGCTTGGCCAGGGCCCGGTGGCGCAAAACCAGGGCCGGCAGATCGTGCATCGCGGCCAGTTTGGTCAGTACCTCCACATCCGTGGAGTAGCCGGTTTTCTTCTTGGTTTTCTTCTGGACCGGCAGCCCCAGCTTCTCGAACAGGATCAGGCCCAACTGCTGGGAGGACTTGATATTGAACGGCTCGCCGGCCAGGGTGTGGATCTCGGCTTCCAGCGCTTCCAGTTGTTTCTGGAACGATCCGGACAGTGTCCGCAGACGGTTGCCATCCAGCAGGACCCCGTTCATTTCCATGCGCATCAGAACGGGGATCAGGGGCAGTTCGACCCGCTCCATAAGATCCTGGAGCGCCAGGGCCTTGATTTGGGGCGCCAGGGTCTCACAAGCCAGCAGTGTAATGTCGGCGTCTTCGCAGGCATAGGGCACGGCCTCCTCGAGGGGCACCATGTCGAAGGTGACCTGCTGGCGCCCCTTGCCGGCGACTTCTTCGTAGGTGATGTTCTTGTGACCTAAAAAATCCAGGGCGATCTGGTCGAGGCCGTGAGAGCGCTTGGATGGGTTCAGCAGGTAGGAGGCGATCATGGTGTCGTAGGCGATGCCCTTAAGATCGATCCCGTGGCGCGCCAGGACGATGGCATCATACTTGATGTTCTGCCCGATTTTTTCAACCGCCGGGTTTTCCAGCAGCGGGCGCAGGCCGTTGAGGACCGTCTCGCGGTCCAACTGGGACGGGGCGCCCAGATAGCGGTGGCCACAAGGAATATAATAGGCGACATGGGGCTCCCAGGCCACCGAGACACCCACCAGAACAGCACGCATGGGATGCGGCGAGGTGGTCTCGGTATCCAGGGCGAAGCGCCCGGCGGTGGTCATCTTGGTGATCAACGCCGCCAGGTCCTCCGCGTTCATTACCGCCTGGTAGTGTTTGGCGGGGTGCTCGGCGGGTCCGGCAAAGGCCTGCTGCAGTTGCCGGAATTCAAAGGTCTGGAAAAGATCCGTCAGCCGCTCGTGGTCCGGTTGCCGATATTGAAAGGTTTCCGGTGCGAAGGTCAGCGGGGCCTCCGTATGGATGCGCACCAGGTCGCGGCTCAAAAAGGCCTGATCGCGGTAGGCTTCCAGATTGGCCCGCTGTTTGGGCTTGGTGATGTCTTCCAGCTGGGCGTAGAGACCGTCGATGCTCTGATAGGTCTGGATCAGCGTCAGGGCCGTTTTAGGGCCAATGCCGGGCACACCGGGCACATTGTCGGCGGTGTCCCCGGAAAGGCCCATGACCTCGATCAATTGGGACGGTTCGATCCCCTTGTCGCGGCGAAATGCGCTGAGCTCCAGAGCGCGGTCTTTCATCGGGTCCCAGATGGAAACACGCGCCGTCAGGAGCTGCTCAAAATCTTTGTCGCCGGTTACCAGAATCACTTCGAACCCGCCGGCTTCCGCCCGACGGGCCACGGTACCGATGAGGTCGTCGGCTTCGAAGCCGTCCATTTCCAGCACTGGAATGCGAAAGGCGGCGGTGACCTCCTTGATATGGGGGATTTGGGCCGCCATATCCTCGGGCATGGGGGGGCGGTTGGCTTTGTATTGCGGGTAGCGCGCGTGCCGAAAGGTGGGGCCCTTGGCGTCGAAAAACATGCCGACGAATTGTGGCTGACGCTCCTCGATCAGCTTCATGAGCATGCGCGTGAAGCCGAAAATGGCATTGGTGGGAAAGCCCTGGGAGTTCGACAGGCTGCGGATGGCATGATAGGCGCGGTAGACATAGGCGGTACCGTCGATGAGGTAGATCTGTGGGGCGGTTGCCATGTTGCGCTCCTGGTAATGGCGGCCGTGGTCGCTGCGTTGACTTCGGCCGTCAAGTGCATTAAGAGCCAAGGCCACATTGCTTGGAAACCGCTTCGACGTGATGCCAGCGGTCCGCACGGCCGGCAGACGGCCGTTGGGCCGAAGGCATATCATCCCCGCGATCAAACAACAAGCGGCGCGGCGTGTTTCGCGCCCTTGGCGCCCAAGGAACGATTGCTCCGATGACATCCGCCAACACACCCCGGCGCCGACGGCGAAGGCGTATCGTCAGGGCCCATGATTGTCACTGCTGCCGGCAGGCGGCCCCGTTCTGCTGGCAGTGCCGACCGTGTGGGTTTGCCATTTGTCAGGTTTGTATGGACGAGAATCTCTGGGGTCTTTCCTGCAACGGGATAACCTGGGTGTGTCCGGATTGCGGGGCCCAGAACGGCTTCGGCAACCAGTGAGATGCCCGGCCGCCTCGCCGCCGAACAGCCCTACCGCCTATGATCGATCGGTTGTAAGCGCCCCTCTCTCAGCATGCCCCGTTTTTCACCAGCGCGTGGATCTCCTCCAGGCTCTCGATGTGGTAGTCGGCCTTGAGGTGGGGGTCGCCATAGGCGGCAAAGGGAACGCCGGCCGCCGCCGCGGCCCTTTCATCCACGACGGAATCGCCGATATAGAGCGCTTGATCAGGGGCCAGCGCGAAATGCGCCAGAATGCGGTTGAGGATGTCCGGGGCCGGTTTGGGTATGGCGACATCCCGCGAGGTCACGACCAGGTCGAAGGCATCCTGCAATCGATGTACGCGCATGACTTCCGCCATCGTGTCCGCCCGATTGGTCCCCACCGCCGTCTTGATTTCCGGTCGCAGTGACGCCAGCAGGGGTCTGAGATGCGGTTCGATCTCCATCAGTTGGATGAATTCGCTGTAGCCCATCTGTAGCCGATAGGTCTGGGCGGCCGCCGCCAGACCCGTATCTTCAAAAAGATAGCGCATCGCTTCGTCACCCGTGTGCATGTGACAGTATTTGAACTGCTCGGCGGTCAGGAGGGGACGGTCGAAATGCTGCAGAATCTGGTTGTAATAGGCTTCGTTGGCGCGATTGGTGTTGAACATCACGCCATCGCAGTCGAATATCACCGTCTTAAGGTTGGGAATGCTCATTGTGTCTTTATCGGTTTATTGGGTTGAGCGGCAATACTACCGCGGACCTGGACGGGAATTTTAGGTCTGAGGCTGCTGTCCGTGAATAGAAACAGTGTGTCTTTGTAGCGGCCTTTCGAGGTCCGGGTGTTCTCCACTTCGATGACCCAGGTTTTGCCCTGGGGTGTTTCCTCCTGTTTCCAGGCGATTTTGATGTTGTTGCCGTGCTTGGCCTTGACTTTGGTGATGCTGAACGGGTTTTCGTTGCTCGGCTTGACAGTTACTTTGCGGCGTAAGCGCTCTCCGGCATGACCGCGGATGATGACATGCTCGGGTGTGATCTGGGCGAATTTATCCACCTGGCCGCGCACGGTCAGGTCCACTCGCGGCCGGAGGGCGTC
>JASJED010000219.1 GCA_030065585.1 Desulfobacterales bacterium
CGCGGTATCGGGGTTTTGATTTCCGACCACAACGTGCGCGAAACGCTTGAGGTCTGCGACCGGGCCTATATCCTCAATGACGGACAGGTCATTGAATCCGGCAGCCCGGAAGAGATTATCGCCAGCAAGACCGCCCGCCGGATCTACCTGGGAGACGAATTCAGACTTTGATATGGCACTCGAACTAAGACAGCAGCTCAAACTCACCCAGCAGCTCATCATGACGCCCCAGCTTCAGATGGCGATCAAGCTGTTACAGCTTTCGCGTCTGGAGCTTCTGGACACGATTCATCAGGAGTTGGAGGAAAACCCCGCGCTGGAGGAAGTCCAGGAAACCCAGCAGGACGAACGCACCACCGATCGAAGCGAATCGGTGGAAAAGGCGGAAGCGGCCGCGGGCGAGGAAGTCGACAACAAGGAAGTCACCATCGAGGAGAAACTCTCCGAGGATATCGACTGGAGCAACTATCTCGATGAATACAATTCCGTCGGACGCACCAGTTTCGAGACCGAAAACCGCGACGCCCCCCGCTACGAAGCCTTCATTTCCAAAAAGGAATCGCTGCACGATCACCTGATTTGGCAGCTGGCCATGAGCTTCCCGGCGGAATTCGAACAGGAGTTGGGCAGCCTGATCATCGGCAATCTGAACAAGGACGGTTATCTGGATGTGCCCCTCGAGGATCTGGTGGCGATTAGCGGCGAATCCCCGAATAAAGTTCAGGACGCCCTGGAGCTGATTCAATCCTTTGATCCGGTGGGGGTGGCGGCCCGCAATCTGGGCGAGTGTCTCCTGATTCAGGCCCGTCATTTGAAAATCGACACGCCCCTGATCACGGCCATCATCGAAAACCACATGAATCACCTCGAAAACAAGAACTACAAAGCCATCAGCCGCGCACTCAAAGTCAAATTCGACGAGATCGTCGAAGCCGTCAATGTGATCCGCAGTCTCGAGCCCCGCCCGGGTCGCGAGTTCAGTGACGAAACCCCGCAGTATATCGTCCCCGACATTTATGTTTACAAGGTCGAAGACGATTTCGTGATCATGCTCAACGACGACGGCATGCCCAAGCTGCGGGTCAATGCGCTATATAAAAAATCCCTCCATCAGAAAGAAAAACTGCCGGGAGAAGCCGAAACCTACATCCAGGATAAAATGCGCTCGGCGGCCTGGCTGATCAAGAGCATCCACCAGCGGCAGAAGACGATTTACAAGGTGATGGACAGCATCCTGCGCTTTCAGCGCCCCTTTTTCGAGAAGGGCATCGCCCATCTCAAACCGATGGTGCTGCGCGATGTGGCCCAGGACATCGATATGCACGAGTCGACCATCTCGCGCGTAACAACCAACAAATACGCTTATACCCCCCAGGGCATTTTCGAGCTCAAATACTTTTTCAACAGTTCGATTCGCAAAGGCCATGGCGGTGAAATCGCCTCGGCCAGTGTGCAGCAGAAGATAAAAGACATCATAGCCAATGAAAATCCCCGCAAACCGTATAGCGACGATAAAATTGCCAAATTACTAAAGGAGGCCGATATTAAGATAGCACGCCGCACGGTTGCCAAATATCGGGAGATTCTTGGCGTCTTGCCGTCCAACAAACGCAAACAGATATAAGGAGGGCAAATATGCAGACATCGGTAACCTTTAAGAACCTGAATTCTTCCGAACATCTGAAAAATTACGTCTGCGACAAACTCGACCGCTTTGATCGCCTCTTGGATAATCCGGCCGGGGCCAATGTCGTTTTGCGGGTGGAGAAATTTCGGCACATCGCCGAAATCAACATCAACGGCGATCGCATGACGATTAACGGCAAAGAGGAAACCGAAGACATGTATTCGGCCATCGACATGGTGCTCGATAAACTCGAAAAACAGATCAAGAAAGGCAAGGAGAAAGTCCGCGAGCGCCGCGCCAAGGCCAAAGCCAAAGTTCAGACCAACAGCGACCTGCAGGGGGTGGAGCTGGCCGAGGATCTGCCCAAACAGGTCAAGATCAAGAATATCGACTATAAACCGATGGATGTGGACGAAGCCGTTCTGCAGATGGACCTGACCAGTGACAACTTCCTGGTATTTACCAATGCGCGCTCGGACCAGATCAATGTGCTCTACCGCCGCCATGACGGTGATCTGGGACTGATTCAGCCGAGCAGTTGAATCGACATTTTCGCAATTGCGCAGCGGCGGTCGGCCGGCAGTCTGCGCCGCGGCCGTTCCTGCGCGTCATCCTGAGCCCACAACCGATGCAACCGACGCCACCATGAAAATCCTCGATGTCCTAAAGCCCGACGCCATCGTTGCCGACCTGAAATCCCAGGATAAAATCGGAATATTAGAAGAGCTGGCCACACCGGTGGCCCGGATCGCCAATCTCGACGCCGAACAGATCGTGCGCGTTTTACGCGAGCGCGAGCGTCTGGGCAGCACCGGTATCGGCGGTGGGATCGGCATCCCGCACGGCAAGCTGAAGGCCCTGGACAACCTGGTGCTGGGATTCGGCATCAGCCGCCAGGGGGTTGACTTCGAGTCCATGGACCACCGGCCGACCCACATTTTCTTTCTGCTGATCACGCCCGAAAACTCCACCGGCTTGCATCTGAAAGTGCTGGCCCGTATATCCCGGATCCTGAAAAACGAACCCTTCAAGGAACGCCTGATGGCGGCCTCCGGCGTTGACGAGCTCTACAATATCCTCGCCGAAGAAGACGAAGACTTTTAATCCGGCGGTTGCGCGCGAATAAAGGCGGCGACCGCTACCGATTTATGACATCCCAGAAGATCATCATCATCACCGGTCTGTCCGGATCGGGCAAAAGCACGGCCATCGACGCCATGGAAGATGCCGGCTATTACTGCGTGGACAATATGCCGGTGGCGCTCCTGCCCAAGTTCCTCGAAATTTTCTTCGAGCGGCGCACGGAAATTTCGGGCCTGGCGTTTGGCATGGATGCCCGTGAAGAAAATTTTATTGGTCAGTACCGGAAGATCTTCGACGGTCTGCGCGAAGCCGGCTGTCGGCTGGAGATTCTTTTCCTGGAAGCCAGCAGCCAGGCCCTGCTGAGCCGTTTCAGCCAAACCCGCCGCTACCATCCGCTGGGCCGCGGCCCCAATCTGGAAGAAATCATCCAGCACGAACGCGACCAGTTGGCCCCCCTGCGCGCCGAAGCCGATCAGATCATCGACAGCACGCATTTCACCGTTCATCAGCTCAAGGCGGCGATTCGCGATTTCATCCACAGCGACGATCTGCCACGGATGCAAATCCATGTGATGTCCTTCGGTTTCAAATACGGCCCGCCGACCACCGCCGACATGCTGGTCGACGTGCGTTTTCTGGCCAACCCGTACTTCCAGCCCGAACTGCAGGCCCTGGACGGCGAGTCATCGCGCGTGCGGGATTTTATCCTGAAAGACCCCCACAGCCGGACGTTCATCGATAAATACTTCGATCTGCTCGACTTTCTGATACCACGCTATGAAAAAGAGGGTAAAGCCTATCTGACCATCGCGGTCGGCTGCACGGGCGGGCATCACCGTTCGGTCACCATCGCGCGCTGTCTGTTCGAGCACATCCGCCGCCAGGGGCTGGATGTCGCCATCACCCACCGCGACATCGGCCGCCAACCGCGCAGGACGCCGGTGCGAACTTCCGTCTGAAAACAACCCGGCGTGAATCACCTTCTAAAAAAAAGCGTGGCCATGTTGCCATATAGACAATCCATACTTATTATCTTGGGCTTATAAAACAATAATTTAGGCCGTGTACAGCACTTCCATTGGTTCCTTTTCCGGACCGGTTTTCACACGCGCATTTTTAGCGAAGATCTTACGGCAACTGAAGCCAGCAGTCGTCCCGGTGTTAACATTGCTACCCATGAGGGCCCATGATCGGAATCGTCATCGTCACGCACAGCCATTTGGGCGACGCTTTAATCGAGGCGGCCGCGTTCATCCTGGGGCGTAAGCCCGAAGCCACCGTGTCCGTTTCCGTCGACCTGAATGAAAATGCCGAAAAATTACGTGGCCAGATCGAGCGCGCCATCAAGAAAGTGCGCCGGGAAAAAGGTGTTCTGATTCTCACGGACATGTTCGGCGGCACCCCCTCGAACCTGAGCTATTCCTTTCTGGAAGAGGGGCAGATCGAAGTCATATCCGGCGTCAATCTGCCGATATTGATTAAGGCCGACAGCGCTCGCCAGGAAAAGGAACTCAGCCAACTGGCCACCGCCCTGGAAGCGTTTGGCAAAAGAAGCATTTCCCTGGCCAGCGGTATTTTGAAAGGCAACAAGCGGAGCCAGTAATGTGGACCCATGGCTGTTCCTGCCGTTTTGCCCGGACGATCTGGAGGCCGTCGTCGCGATCGAATCCCAGTCCTTTGAACAACCCTGGAAACGCCGGGCGCTCGAGGGTGAACTTACAAGCCCGGGGGCTTTGGCGTTCGTTCTGAAAGCGTCGGAGCGTGCGGCCCAATCCGATGTGGCGGCTTATATTTTTCTGCGCCGGCAGATGGACGAGGTCCATATCATGAAGCTGGCGGTGACACCTGAGCTGCGCCGCCAGGGCTTGGCCTCCCGTTTGGTCGCACAAGCGCTGGCCGAAGCCCGCCGCGAAGGCGGCATCCGCGCCATCCTGGAAGTCCGCCCGTCCAACACGGCCGCCATCGGGCTTTATCGCCGCCTGGGTTTCCGGAGTATAGGCAAACGCAAACGCTACTACGGGCCAACCGGTGAAGATGCACTGGTCATGGCCAAAAACCTCGAGGAGGTCCCATGAGTGTCAAAATTGCCATCAATGGTTTCGGCCGCATCGGTCGTGTTGTCTTCCGGGCCGCCCTGAAGCATCCCGACATTCAGGTCGTGGCCATCAACGATCTGACGGACGCGGCCACCATGGCCCATCTGCTGGCCTATGATTCGGTGCACGGCCGGCTGGATGCGCAGGTTGAAACCGGCGAGACGGGAATCCATGTCAACGGACGCCTGATTCCCGTAACCGCCATCAAAGATCCGGAGCAGTTGCCCTGGAAGGACCACGGCGTCGATATTGCCATGGAATGCACAGGCCTGTTCCGCGACCGTGAAAATGCCGCCAAGCATCTGGCCGCCGGGGCCCGCAAGGTGATTATCTCGGCGCCGGCCGGCGACCCGGATGCCACCATCGTCATGGGGGTCAATTCCAGCCAGTACGACCCCCGGCAGCACCACATCATCTCCAACGCTTCCTGCACCACCAATTGCCTGGCCCCCGTGGCCAAGGTGCTGCTCGAAAATTTCGGTATCCGCAGCGGCTTGATGACCACGATCCATGCCTATACCGGTGACCAGCGCCTGCTCGATTTCCCGCACAAGGACCTGCGTCGTGCCCGGGCCGCCGCCCTGTCGATGATTCCGACCACCACCGGTGCGGCCCGCGCGGTCGCCCTGGTCATCCCGGAGCTGACCGGCAAATTGAACGGTCTGGCCGTAAGGGTGCCGACGCCCAATGTCTCCATCGTCGATGTCGTCGTCACGGTGGAAAAAACCGGCATCACCGAGACGGACGTCAACGCAGCGCTCAAGGCGGCATCCGCATCGACCCTTGCCGGAATTCTGGGTTACAGCGAAGTACCGCTGGTATCCACCGATTACAACGGCTGCCCCCTGTCTTCGACGGTGGATGCGCCCACCACCTATGTGATCGACAACATGGTCAAGGTGCTGTCGTGGTACGACAACGAAACCGGCTATTCCCACCGGATGGTGGACCTGGCCGCCATGGTGGGTGCTCAGCTCTAAATCAAACCGACAACCTGGCGTTTAATTCCCCCAGAGAGGAGCGTTGAAATGGCTACGCGCATACCGCTCATCGCCGGAAACTGGAAAATGTTCAAAACAGGACCCGAAGCCGCCGATGCGGCGCGCTCTTTGAAAAGCCTGCTTGCCGGCGTTTCCGGCGTGGACGTGATGATCGCCCCCCCCTTCACCGCCTTGGCGACGGTCGGCGATGTCCTCAAGGATGCGTCCATCGCAGTCGGCGCGCAGAACCTGCACTGGGAATCCCAGGGGGCCTTCACCGGCGAAATCGCCCCCGGCATGGTCAAGGCCGCGGGATGCCGCCATGCCATCATCGGCCATTCGGAACGGCGCCAGCTGTTCGGTGAAACCGACGGCGACGTCAACCGCAAGGTCCAGGCAGCCCTTGCCGTGGGGTTGATACCGGTGCTGTGCATCGGTGAAACCGAGGCCGAACGTGAGGCGGCCCAGACCTTTTCGGTGCTTGACAAACAGGTCCGTTTAGGATTAGAAGGTGTGTCTTTGCAGAATCCCGGCGACCTGGTCGTAGCCTATGAGCCCTTATGGGCCATCGGCACCGGGAAAACCGCCACCCGGGAGCAGGCGCAGGAAGCCCATGCCTACATTCGCGGACTGTTGCGCGAGCTTTACGGAGAAACAATGGCGGATGCCATGCGCATCCTTTACGGCGGCAGCGTGAAGCCTGACAACATCGCCGCCCTGATCGGCATGGACGATATCGACGGCGCCCTCGTAGGCGGCGCCAGTCTGGAACCGGAAACCTTCGCCCGCATCGTCAAATTGGGCGATTAAGAAGGTCTCGAAAAAAGTCCGAGAGACGGCTTGCGAAGCCCGAGGAATGAAGCGTACTTAAGGTACGCTGACTGACGAGAGCTGAGGCGTAACGCCGCTATCGGATTTGTTGCGAGACCGTCAAGAATGAATTGAAAACATTATGCCTGTTCTCGTTATCGTATTGCATATCATCGTCTGCATCGCCCTGATCATGATCGTCCTGTTGCAGACCGGCAAAGGCGCCGATATGGGCGCGGCCTTCGGGGGCGGCTCCAGCCAAACGCTGTTTGGCAGCACGGGGGCCAGTACCTTCCTAAGCAAGGCCACCACGGTCGCGGCCGTGGTCTTCATGCTGACCTCCCTGACCCTGGCCTATATGTCCGGCGGTCAGACCAGCAAATCACTGATGGACGATGCTCCGGCACCGGTGGAACAACCAGCGGCCACACCCGAAGCCAGCACCGGTAACGCAGACACAGAAGCACCGGCGGCCCCGGCAGCGCCTGCGGCCCCCGCCGAAGACAACTAGCCGCACGACAACCAGCTTTCGTGCCGAAGTGGTGGAATTTGGTAGACACGCTATCTTGAGGGGGTAGTGGGCGACGCCCGTGCCGGTTCAAGTCCGGCCTTCGGCACCATAGTTTTCCAATAATATCAATGGGAACTGTGATTTCACGGTTCCCATTTATCATTTCTGGATTTTGTCTTTCA
>JASJED010000220.1 GCA_030065585.1 Desulfobacterales bacterium
TCTCAAAATTAAGATTAGGGTTTCTGGCAAGGCGTGAGACGGCGAAAAAGCGGAGCATACACGCAGTATGTGAGCATTTTGAGGTGGCGAACAACACAGCCAGGGGAACTTAGATTATTTTTGAGATAGGTTATAATATAGAATCGCGATCTGACGGTTCACATGAATTCGAGCTTGTCCATTTTAAAAAAAACATGTCGTCCAGCGCAATCTTGCCACTGGCGGGCATTGCCGGCAGGACCGGCCCTACAACAATCGCCATCAGGTATTGCAGCTGAACCGCCTGGATTGGCGAGATGTCAATGTCTGCCTGTCGTGCGCCTTTCGGTTGCGAAACTAAGTCAGGTTGTCTATAAGATTTCGAAGGAATCAATATTCAATCATGATCAACGCCGCAAAGCCATGTCAGATATGCACTAAGCGAAAAGCGTACCAAAGCACTTGTCATCATCATGCTCAAATTTATCGAATATTTTGAGAAGGTTATCGTCTATACGCTGATCGGCATGATGTCCATCGTGGTACTGGTGGAAACCTACGAGTTGGGTTGGATCATCGTCCGGGATCTTATCGCGCCCCCGTTTATGTTCCTCGAGGTCAATGATCTGCTCGAGATCTTCGGGTTCTTTCTCCTGGTCCTTATCGGTCTGGAACTGCTCGAATCCACGCGCATCTATCTGGTCAAGGGCGTGGTGCATGTCCAGGTCGTACTCGAAGTGGCCCTGATCGCCGTCGCCCGCAAGGTGATCATCCTCGATATCGAGAAATATGCCGGCCTGACGCTTCTCGGATTTGCCGGCCTGATCCTGGGCGTGGCCGTAGCCTTCCATTTCATTATGCGCCACCTGGAAAGAATCAAGCATTAGCATTCAACCAGATCCCGTTTCGTCGCCCCATCCCGCTTAGAATTTAAAGATGTAAAACACCAGCCATACCACGATGGTCGGTAAGAGGGCCCCTTTTAGCAAACCGGCCGGCGAGACCCCGTCCTTGAAATACTTCTTGAGAATGGACTGCCCGGCCGGGTTGGGGGCATTGGCGATTACGGTCAACCCGCCGCCGGCAACCGCCCCGGCTACCACGACATATTTCAGGCCTTCCGAGAAGTCGGGCACCAGAGTGGCCAGGAAGGTAATGGCGGCGTTGTCGTTGAAGGCCGTCAGAATGGTGGCGCCCAGCATCAACGGCACCTCGGTGAGACTTCCCAGAACCGGTTCGATCCACCATCCCTGCACCCCCCCGTGGATCACCAGCCCCCCGAGAAAGAATCCCACCAGCAGGGCCGGTTTGAGGTTGACCCGGTTCTGGTAGGGCCAGGTCACCTGGGCGAAGCCTAAAAAAAAGAGCATCCCGGGAATGAACAGCGCCGGATAGTGCGCCGTGAAGATGGTCCAGGCCAGAAAGAAAATATGTATCGCCGTCACCCAGGTGGGCACCGGGTCTTCCCGCTCGTCCCAATCAGGATCGGCATAAGGCGCACGCTGGTCTTTGGGCAGAACCATTGGAACGGATTTACGCAGGCGGGTGAGTTTAACCTCCTCGAAACGCCTTACAAAGGCTTTATGCGCTAGTTCCTTATCCACGCCGGAAGCGGCTACCTTTTCGAGGTATTGCGGTTCGAGATGTTTACGGATGTGGGCACTGACTTTTTCGATCTTGGTTTCAATTATCTTCTGAAACTGCAGCTCGTCATCGATGGCCGGTAAAATCGCATCGACTTCTTCCTCCATTTCGTTGCGGCAAAGGTAGTTGGTGCGGATCTCGTCTTTGACGCGTCGAAACTGGAACTTCTCTTCAAGCGCCCGGAGGTGTTTGCGATACATTAAATAATAAAGCCCGTTGGCGATCAGGATCCCTTCCACAGCTTTCCAGCCGAATTGTTTCAGCATGTAGACCATCCCCCAGTCCCAGGGGCTGGCCACCATCAAAACCGGCGGGGCGGCAAAATGGGTCAGGGTGCCGCCCACGGAAATATTGACGAAGAGCAGCCCCAGGGTGGCGTATTTGAAGTTCTCCGGGGGGTCGAGTTCGTAGAATTTCTTGCCCAGCAGGATGGCGGAAATGGTCATGGCCGCCGGCTCGGTGATGAAGGACCCCAGGATCGGTCCGAAGGTCAGAATCGTGAACCACCAGGCCGTGAGTGAGCCGCCCAGTCGATTGGCGATCTTCTGCATGAGAAGCTCGGATAACCTCAGGATGGGCCGGGTGGCCGCCAGGGTCATGACCACCACCACGAAGAGCGGCTCGGTGTAATTGACCCGCTCGCTCAGGTAGTATTTGGCGGTGGACCAGTCGAAGAACATCACGATGGCGGCCACCAAGGCAATGGCCCAGATACCGAAAATGGCCTCGACCTCCCCCAAGAAATGAAAAAGCTCGGCCCCGTGAGAGACCGATTTTTCAGGCACCTCCCCGCGGGCCTGGCGTTCTTCGTGTTCGTGCTCCAGCCGATGGGCGATGGCCATGAATTTGGAGGATAAAAAGGTGTGCACGATGGCCAGAAAAAAAATCAGGGTGGCCACGACGTTGAAGGGCTGCGCCTTGGCTCTCGCGATCAGCCGACCCGTGATACTTTCGATGTTGTGATCATTGTAACTCTGCAGATCGCGCGGAAAATCTTTTCCTCCCCACAATTGAGGGGGAGCGGTACTTGCCAATTTGAGAATACCGGCAGTGATGATGGTCACCGCCAGCAAAACGATCACAGTACGGCCCTGGTTCATGATCTGCTCCTGTAGTAGGACCGTCAACCGGGTCCAGGGGATGGTCGGGCATTCACGGCATCATTTGAAGCAGATTGGCGATATGGGTTCGTCATCCACCAGCAAGGATCGACCGGCCGGGTCGATGGCGGACGAGCCTTGCTGGGTGGATTCTTCACGCCATTTTTCCAAACCCAATGCAGGATTTTCCGGCGCATTCCGCCACCACTTGGCCAACGCCGGTGCTTGGCGACTAATTGGTGGGAACCGTGTACTTCAAATTGGGCCAGGCGGCCAGTCCTTTGGCCGCTCTGATCACGCTGCCACTGTCCATGTCCACGGCCATGCCGCCCAGCGCCGAGCGAATCACCATCTTGCTGGAACCCTGAATGCCTTGGTAGGGCCCTTCACCGCCCGTCAGCTTGAAATTGCCGTCACAACTCCCCAGGCGGCCTTTGCAGGTAAATTCCGCATAGACCCGGCTGCCCCCCGATTCGGTGATCATGCAGCGGCCATGGGCGACGGTTTCGCTGGTTGCCATGTTGATTTCCTGGGTGGCGGGGCAGACCAGCAAAGCCGCATCCAGTTCATCGCTGCCGTCTTCGATGTACATGATCCCCTGAAAGGTGCCAATAAACTGGACAGTATCCGGTCCGACCTTGAAGATCTGCCCGGCGGCTTCCCAGGGCGCCAGGATGTTCAATGTCTTTTCTTCGGCCTGCAGGTTGGCGGCCAGCACCAGGGTGAACAGCAGCATAAACATTACCGTCAAACAAGTCGATCGAATTTTCATGTGCATTCCTTTCCCGTAGGTTGGTGATAAATAGAAGCGCTATTATACAGAACGACTTAAATCCTTGCGCATTCATACACAGCGTTTTCTATAATTGATCCAAATCTGAATCATAACTTCATCAATCCCAATACAAATGCGCAAATAATTATGACGCTGTGTATAGAATCTCAGATCACGTTAAAAAGCAAGGCGTCGCCTGATAAAGAAGCGCCGCCGATTTAAAATGAAGGCGCATTTTTAGGAAAGCAGCAGAGCACTTCAACTATGATAATTGATGCTGAATCCAGCAAGGCTGGGTAACACCATCATTGAGTGTTAAATCGGATTATGCAACCACCTCTAGCCGTTTTCCACTTATAATTCATAATTGCGTCTGCGCAATGGCGCAGCGGCATATCGTTTGAAAGGCGCGACCCCAAAATGCACACCGACGCCTTAACCATTTCCGCCGCTATTCGACCCTGCGGACATTTTATGCGTAAAGGACTCTGCCCGCGTTATCAAGATTTCAGGTTTCGGGTGTCAAGTGTCAACAAACCACAGGGTCAATTCTCAGACCGCGCCTGACACCTGAACACTGACACCTCTGCTAGGTTTCCCTGTTATTGACGTACAAGGTGTCGGATTTCAGCATTTCCTGACACCCGGCACTTGAAACCCGAAACCACCAGAGAGGCGTCGGGGCGTTTAGGATCGCGTTCCTTCGATTGCGGTGAGAATTAGACTTGCAGGGGGGCGGACGCGAAAAACGGCGCGCCCCCTCTCATACTTAGTGCCGTCCAGAAATGGACGGACACTATTTGGGGATTTCCCGCGGATCCGTCATGTTCTCCGGACGCAGCATGTCGTCGAGTTCTTCTTTGGTCAGCCAGCCCTTCTCCAAAACCAGGTCATATACGTTCCCGCCGGACTTGAGGGCCTCCTTGGCAATCGAAGCGGATTTTTCATAACCGAGCACCGGATTGAGAGCCGTCACCAGACCGATGCTGCGTTCGACATAGCCCCGGCAGACCTCGCGGTTGGCCGTGATGCCGGTGATGCAGCGGCTGGTCAGCGTGACGCAGGCGTTTTTTAGGATCATCAGCCCATGCAAAAGGTCGTAGGCAATGATCGGTTCGGCCATGTTGAGCTCCAGTTCACTGGCCTCGGCCGCCATCGAGACGATGGCATCGTAGCCGATGATCTGGTAGCAAATCTGGCTGACAAGCTCCGGCATTACGGGATTGACCTTGCCCGGCATGATCGATGAGCCCGGCTGCATGGGCGGCAGGTTGATCTCGTTCAGCCCGCAGCGGGGGCCCGAGGACAACCAGCGCAGGTCGTTACAGATCTTGGAGATCTGGACGGCCGCACGCTTGAGCGTTCCCGACATCTGGGCGAAGGCCGCACAGTCCTGGGTGGCCTCCACCAGGTTTTCGGCCTTCACGATCGGCAGTCCGCTGACCGCGGCGAGTTTCTTGGCCACCAGATCGGCGTAGCCCGGGGGCGAGTTCAAGCCCGTCCCGATGGCCGTGGCCCCCATATTGACGTGGTAGAGCTCCTCCACATTGCGCTCCAGCGCAGCCATGCCGGTTTCGATCATCACGGCGTAGGCGCTGAACTCCTGACCCAGGGTCATGGGTACGGCATCCTGGTTTTCGGTGCGGCCCATCTTGAGGATGTCGGCGAATTCCTCGCCCTTGGCCGCCAGGGCATTCTTGAGTTCCCCCATGGCACCCAGCAGATCCTTGAGGGAGAGGATCACCGCCAGCTTGATGGAGGTCGGATAGGCGTCGTTGGTGGACTGGGAGCAGTTGACGTGGTCGTTGGGGTGCAGGTGCTCGTACTGGCCCTTTTCATGCCCCATGAGCTCCAGGCCGCGGTTGGCAATGACTTCGTTGGCACACATGTTGGTGGAGGTGCCGGCCCCGCCCTGGAACATGTCCACGACAAAATGATCATGCAGCTTACCCTCCAGAAGCTCATCGCAGGCCGCGCCGATCGCTTTCATCTTGTCTTCGTCTAGGACGCCCAGTTCGGCGTTGGCCTGGGCGGCCGCTTTCTTGACAAGGGCCAGGGCCTCGATCATGTGCTCGAAGTTTTTCAGGCGGACCCCGGAAATGGAGAAGTTCTCCAGCGCCCGCTGGGTCTGGACCCCGTAATAGACCGTGTTGGGCAGTTCGCGCTCGCCCAGGGAATCGTGCTCGAGGCGCACACCCTCCATGAGTTCCTGCAACGAATCGACGCCGGCCAGCTGCTGGGAGACCACCCGCAGCCGCTCGCTGATGCGCCGCGCCACCCGGGCCACGATTCGGTAGAAGATCTCCGGTTTTTCGGTCCGAAATGTATCGATTTTCTCGCGCGGGATCAGCCAGACCGCAGCCCCCTCGCGGGTGAAGGCCCCGGTGGAGTGGGCGGATTCGTCCAGCAGGGCACTCTCGCTGATCAGCGCCCCGCTGCCCAGGAGGGCCACCTGCTTGCTGGATCCGTGCTGGCCGCGGGTGATGGTCACCTCACCCTCGAGCACGAACCCGGCCCAGTTGCGCGGCGTGGATTCGTGAAACAGCCACTCTCCGGCGACATAAGACTTCTCCTGGCCCAGATCGAAAAAGGCCTGCATGTCCTCCAGCGAAATTTCGATCACATGGGCGGCTTCTTCAATAAATCTTTTAAACTGTTCCTTGTTCATGGTCGCTGCTCCTTGATGTTTTGGGGTTACCCATTAAATGACGCCATAATTTGTTTCCGCACCGCCTGCATGGCGGCGGTTTCCGGTCGGGGGTCTCAAATGATCATCGGCCCTAGAATAAAGCCCAGCATCACCGCCATTGCGATCGTCGTGACCCCCGGAATCAAAAAGGGGTGGTCGAAGACGTATTTGCCGATCCGCGTCGAGCCCGTGTCGTCGAACTCCACGGCCGCCAGCAGGGTCGGGTAGGTCGGCAGCACGAAGAGCGAGCCCACGGCCGCAAAGGAGGCGACAGCCGACACCGGGCTGACCCCCAGGGCCAGGGCCGCCGGCATCAGGGCCTTGGTCGTCGCCGCCTGGGAGTAGAGCAGCATGGCCGCAAAAAACAACACCACCGCCAGCAGCCAGGGTTTGGTTTCGAGGACTGAACCGGCAAACATGTTGATTTGTTCCAGATGGGCGGAAACGAAGGTGGTTCCCAGCCAGGCCACACCCAGTACACAGATACAGGCGCTCATGCCGGATTTGAATGTCGGGGCGCTCAGGACGTCGTTGGTGTCGATCTTGCAAACCAGGGCGATCAGGGAGGCCACCGTTAGCATGATGGTCATGATAGCGTAGTCGCGCGGCAGGATCGGATCCTCGATCAGCCCCACGTTTTTGCTGATGGCCGAAGCATAGCCCACCACGAAAATGAGGCCCAGCAGGAAGATCCCCACCGAGGTCTTGGCGCCGGGCTTGAGTTCCTGCTCCTTGGCTTCCGACACCTCTTTCACCAGCCCCTGGGCCAGCCGCTCCTGGTAGACCGGATCGTCCTTGAGGTCTTTGCCCAGAAAATTGGTTACCACGGCGCCCAGCATGCAGGCTGTAAAGGAGGTGGGGATGCAGACCATCAGGAGTTGGAGATAGCTGACCCCCAGCTTCTCCAGCGCGCTGGCCAGAAAGATCACGGCCGCCGAGATGGGCGAGGCCGTAATGGCGACCTGGGAGGCCACCGTGGCGATGGCCAGCGGCCGCGAGGGACGCACGCCCTGCCCCTTGGCCACTTCGGCGATCACCGGCAGGGTGGAAAAGGCGGTCAGGCCGGTGCCGGCGAAAATGGTCATGGTATAGGTCACCAC
>JASJED010000221.1 GCA_030065585.1 Desulfobacterales bacterium
TCACCCGCCAGGTGGTCGAATTCGCCCATGACTTCGATGTCAGCGTCGAAGGCGAGCTGGGGATCCTGGCCGGCATCGAAGATGAAGTCGTGGCCGCGAAATCCCATTTTACCCAGCCCGAAGAAGTCGAGGAATTCGTGGGGCAGACCGGCGTGGACAGTCTGGCGATATCGATCGGCACCTCCCATGGGGCCTACAAATTCAAGCTGCGCCCTGGCGAAGACCCGCCGCCGCTGCGCTTCGACATTCTCGAAGAAGTCGAAAAACGCGTGCCGGGATTCCCGATCGTGCTGCACGGCGCCTCCTCGGTCATGCCGCAATACGTGGCCATGATCAATCAATACGGCGGTAAGATGGACGATGCCGTGGGTATTGCGGAAGACCAATTGCGGCGGGCGACCCAGTCCGCGGTCTGCAAGATCAACATCGACAGTGACGGCCGCCTGGCCATGACGGCCGCCATCCGCAAAATACTGGCCGAAAACCCGGGGGAGTTCGACCCGCGTAAATATCTGGGCCCGGCCCGGGAAGCCCTGGTGGCCATGGTCAAACATAAGAACGAGAAAGTGCTGGGCAGCGCCAACCGCGTTTGAGCATTCGTCCCGATATGGTCTTCTCAACTTGAATGGACCGTTAATCGCCTCTCCTGAGATTCAGCCGCATCTCGCGTAAAATGCCAGACAGACGGATGGGTTGGCGGCATCGCCCCGCTATATCCTTTGACAGGCAGCGCGCATTACTGTCGTGGCCGCCGATGACCGTTGGAAAGTTCTGATCACAGCCCGAGCAATGTTGCCCGGGACAAACCCGCCAAAAACCAAGGAGGCGCTTATGAGCCGATCGATTCCCATCGTATGTCCCTACTGTGGCGTGGGCTGCAATCTCGAGTTGACGCTCGATGAAAAGGGTGCACCGAAAGAGGGCCGGGCCTCGGGACGTAACCAGAGCCTCAACCAGAAATATCTATGCGCCAAAGGTCTGGTGATACCGGATATGATCAACCATAAAGAGCGGTTGTTGTATCCGGCGATCCGCAGGGAAGGCGCCTTGCAGCGGGTCTCTTGGGACGAAGCCCTCACCGAAATTAGCGAACGGCTGCAAGCCATTGTTAGCCAGTACGGTCACGAAAGTGTGGGGCTGCTGGCCAGCTCGAAAGTACTGAACGAAGAAGTCTATCTTTGCCAGAAACTGCATCGCCAGAGCATCGGCAACAACAATGTCGACAACTGTGCCCGGCTGTGTCACGGCCCCTCCGAGGTTGGACTGCGCCAGCAACTCGGCTTCGGTGCCGTGAGTGTTTTTTTTGAAGACTACGAGATCGCGGAAACGGTTGTGCTGGTCGGCGCCCATACGGCCTTCACGCATCCAATCATCTGGAAGCGGGTTCGAAAAAACCTAAAGACAAGGGACATCAACCTCGTACTGGCCGATCCCCGCAAGACCGACTTGAGCAAAAACGCCCGCGTCTACCTGCCGGTGCGGCCCGGCACCGATATCTACTGGACGAAGGCCTTGGGCAAGATCATCCTCGCCAACAAGGCATATGACGAAGCCTTTTGTAAATCCCAGACCCTGGGATTTCAGGCGCTCAAGGAGAACCTCGAAGCTGTCGATATCGGCGCGGCCTGTGCCACCGCCGGGGTCTCCCGGCACGATCTGGAAAAGGTCGCCGAACTGATCTGCGGCCAAAAGACCATCTTTATCTGGGGCATGGGGCTAACCCAGCATGCCCACGGCACCGACAACGTCCATTCGCTGGTCAACCTGGCGTTGTTGACGGGCAATGTCGGTAAACCCGGATGCGGCGTGGCGCCATTGAGGGGTCAGAACAATGTCCAGGGGGCCTGCGACCTGGGAGCCTTGCCCAATATGCTGCCGGGCCACATCCCGGTGGACGATGAGGCCTCAAGGATTCATGTCGAAGGCATCTGGAACTGCAAAATATCTTCCCGGCCCGGATTGTCGGCGCCGGAAATGTTTCACGAGGTGGCCTCGGGAAAAATCAGAGCGCTCTACGTGGTGGGCGAGAACCCGGCGGTCTCTGAGCCCCAGTCCACCTTTGTCGCCTGGATGCTTCAGCGGCTGGAACTGCTGGTTGTCCAGGATATTTTCCCCACCGAGACCACCCAATACGCCGATGTCGTCCTGCCCGCCGCCACGCTGGGAGAGAAAGCCGGCACCTATATCAATGCCGCGCGCCGGGTCCAATACACCGCCGGAGGCATTACACCGCCCGGCGAAGCCCGAGCCGACTGGCAGATCCTGCAGGATTTGGCATCCGCCATGGGTGTTGATTGGGCGTATACCTCGACCAAAGACATCTGGGATGAAATCCGCCTCGTCGCGCCGGCCTTCGCCGGAATTACCCACGAACGTCTTATGGATTCCCCCGGCATATTCTGGCCCTGCTTCGACGAATCCCACCCGGGCACACCGCGGCTATACGAAGACGGATTTATTTTTCGCGATCGGCGGGCCCGGTTCATCCCGGTCGAATCACCCCGCAATCTGATGCAGCCCACCAACACTTATCCCTTCGTACTGATCACCGGACGCCTGCTGGAACATTTCAACACCGGCGAAATGTCACGCCGCGCGGCGAAACTCATGCGGATGACCGGTGAAAATTATGTGGAAATGAATACGATTGATGCCGATCAGGCCGGTTTGATCGAAGGGGACAGCGTGCGCGTGACCAGTCCCTTTGGGTCGATCAAAGTGCCCCTGAAGGTGAGTGACAAGCTTTCCCAAGGCTATCTGTTCGCCCCGATTCACTTCAGCCGGCCGAATTGCAATGCCCTCATGAGTGCGGTACCCATGGATCCCAAAGCCCGCATGCCGGCTTTGAAAGTGGTGCCGGCCGCGGTGGAAAAGATTTGAGGCCGGGAGGTCAACAAGATCGGAAAGGGCTTCATGAGCAATAACGCCACCACGACCCGCATGCGTTTTCTTGTGTCGGCCCGTTGGGCCGGGCGCATTCTGGCGATCGTCCTGGTCCTGAGCTACCCGGCGGGGCAACCCGCGGCCGCCGTCCCGGATATCCATCCGCTGGCACCGCCGGACCTCGCCAGCCCCCGTGCCACGCTGGCTTATTTTAACCGGAAGGTGAACCAGGCCTACCAGATCCAGTTGAAGGAGGGCTTCAAGAGCTCCGAGGCCCGTCGTCACATCCGCAGGGCCACCCGCAGCCTGGATCTTAGCGAGGTGGCCCCGGCCGATCGCCGGGATGTCGGTTTCGAAACCGCCCTGCTGTTGAAAGAAATTCTGGACCGCCTCGATCTGCCGCCTGAAGATGAAATCCCGGACGCCGCGGCGATGAATACGGAAGACCTTGCGGCCTGGACCATTCCGCACACCGAAATCACCATCGCTAGCCAGGCCGAAGGTCCGGACGCCGGGAAGTTTCGCTTCGATACCCAAACCGTGGCACGCATTCGCGATTTTTACGATCGCATCCAGGAATTGCCCTACAAGGAGGGCGCCGCGGTGGGCATCTATGAGGATTATATCTTCAGCCCCGGACCGCTGATTCCCAACCGCCTCATCCATGCGCTGCCCCTGTGGGCCCATACGGGATTTTACGAACAGGCCGTGTGGCAGTGGGTGAGCGCCCTGGTTTTGCTGGGGCTCGGCGCCCTGGCGGTTGTGGCGGTCTTCCGCTGGTCGCGCTCCAGTCAAAAAGATCTTATCCGCCCATCCCGCCGACCGTCCTGGCGACGGTTCATGCCGCCGTTGGCCTTGCTGATCGCCGGTGCTGCCCTGCGGTACCTGATCGACGAACAGGTCAACTTTACCGGCGCGGTCCTCGAGTATTTTGTGCGGGCGATGCGCATTCTGCTTTTTTTCACCGTCACCTGGCTAATCCTGATCGCCGGCGAGGCGGCCACCGAAGTGGTCGTGGCCTCGCGCTGGCTGCGCCCCCGCAATGTCGACCCCAACCTGACACGACTTCTCGGCAAGCTGTTCACCTGGGTGCTGCTGATCTTACTGGTCTGGAACTTGTCGGAATACATGGGCGTATCCTTTACGGCCGTCTTTGCCTCGGCCGGTATCGCCGGTATCGCCCTGGCCCTGGCGGCCCGCGAGACCCTGGCCAATTTTTTCGGCGGGATCAGCATCCTCATGGACCGGCCGTTCAAGACCGGTGACTATATTCTACTCGAATCCGGCGAGCGGGGCATGGTGGTCAACGTCGGTATGCGCAGCACCCGTCTCCTGACACGCGACGATGTTCAGATCGCCATTCCCAACTCCATCATCACCAACACCAAGGTCGTCAACGAAAGCGCTCCGCAGCCACGGTTTCGCATCCGCATCAAGGTGGGTGTGGCCTACGGCTCCGACATCGACCGGGTGGAGCAAACCCTGCTGGCCGTAGCCTCGGAAAATCAGCTGGTCTCCCGGACACCGGAGCCGCGGGTGCGTTTTCGCGCATTCGGCGACTCCGCGCTCGATTTTGAACTGCTCTGCTGGGCCCGCAGCCCCCACGACAAGGGCCGCCTGATTCATGAATTGAATCAGGCGATCTACAAAACCTTCAAGGCCGCGGGCATCGAGATCCCCTTTCCCCAGAGGGATGTGCATGTCATCAAGGGAGACTGATCCCTCGACCGCCTTTTTGAATCCTTGTCTTGCATGCCATTTTTTTAATTGGTTGCTTTGGCGGCAATAAATGGATAGCGTCTTCGCTATTGTTTGATTGGACCACCCCGAAAGGATTCGTGACCCATGCAACGATTGTGGCTTACGATTGGTTTAGTGCTTTCGGCTTCAATGGTGGCGATCGGCTGCCAGGAGGTTGAAAAACCAGAAATCATCCGCCCGGTCAGGGTGATCAAACTCGAGCCCGTCGCCGGTTTCCGTGGGGGCTGGCTCCCGGGACGCGCCGAAGCCACCACCGAGCTGAACCTGGGCTTCGAGGTGGCCGGCACCATCCTGGAGCGGCCCGTCAACAAAGGCGACAACGTCAAGCAGGGGCAGCTCCTGGCCCGTCTGGACCCGCGCGACTTTCAGAACGAAATCAAGGCTGCCGTGGCCCAGCGCAACCGCGATCAGGCCTACCGCAGTCGGATTGCCGAAGCCCTCAAATCCAAAGCCGTGGCCCGGCAAGACCTGGACGATGCCGACGCCCGCCTGGAGCAGTCCCGCGCCCTGGTTAAAATCAAGCGCAAGGCCCTGGAAGATTCAAAGATCTATGCGCCCTTCGACGGCTCGATTTCATGGACCTACAAAGAGGTCGGACAGCGGGTGCAGGCCAAAGAGAACGTCCTGCGCCTCCTGAACATCTCACAAATCGAGTTCACCGTGGACGTGCCCGAAACCATGATCACTGAGGTGCCCAATATATTGGATGTTGTCATCACCTTTGATGCCCACCCCAATCGCCGGATTCCCGCTCGCATCAAGGAAATCGGCACCGAGGCCTCGGCCGCCACGCGCACCTACCCGGTAACCCTGATTTTCGATCAACCCGAAGACATCGACATCCTGCCGGGCATGGCCGGAAGGGTCATGGAAGACGAGGCCAGCGTCCGGGAAACGGACGGCGAGCCGGAATTCCTGCTGCCCCTGTCGGCGTTTTTCACCACCGACGGCGACAATCACAAGGTCTGGATCGTCGACGAAGCCACCATGACCATCAGCGCCCGCGCCGTGACCCGGGGCAAGCTCTCGGACAAGGGGCAATATGTCAGGGGCCTTGAAGAGGGCATGCAGGTGGTTACGGCCGGTGTCAGCCGCCTGCGCGAGGGACAGCAAGTGACCATCGCCCCTCCGAGCCGCGATCGGAAAAAGTAAAGCCTACCAGCGGCTAACCCAAGGAGCGATCCATGAACCTCACTGAATATGCGATCAGGAACAAGGCGGTCAGCTACCTTATATTGGCGCTCCTGCTCGTGGGCGGCGCTGCCAGCTATTTCACGATCGGCCAGTTGGAGGATCCCGTATTCACCGTCAAAAAGGGCGGGATCACAACCCTCTATCCCGGTGCCAGCGCCCACGAGGTGGAATTGGAGGTCACCGATACGCTCGAGAAGGCCCTCCAGGAAACTCCCTATATCAAACACCTGTATTCCTTTTCCCGGCCCGGTGTCTCCATTATCAAGATCGATGTTAAAGAGGAATACTGGGCCGACCAGTTGGGCCAGGTGTGGGACGAGCTGCGCAAAAAGGTCCGCGACGTAACGCCGGAGTTGCCGCCCGGGGCCGGCAAACCGGATTTTGGCGACGACTTCAGCTTTGTCTACGGTTTCGTCCTGGGCCTTACCGGCGAAGGGTTCACCTACAAGGAGCTCGAGGAATGGGCCGATGACCTCAAAAAGGAATTCAGCCTGGTCAAGGGTGTTTCGCGGGTGGAACTGTGGGGGGTTCAGGAAAAGGTCATCTATATCGATGTGACGGAACAGCAGCTTTCCGAACGCGGACTGACCGCCGAAAATTTTATAGAAACCCTGGGACGCGAGAACATGGTGGTGGATGCCGGCCACATCGATGTCCAGACCGAACGGCTCAGGATCGCCCCCACCGGGGAGTTCCGCTCCCCCGAGGAGATCGGCGAGCTCTTCCTGCATCCCCGCCTGCCGAGGCTGGTCAATGAAATCATGGCACCGGTTACCACCGACCTGCAGACCTCCCAGAGCCGGCGCCCGACCGGCGCGGGCGATATCCGCCCCGAGACCGAATTGATCCGCATACAGGACATTGCCAGGGTATCTGCCGGGTACCGGGACCCGCCATTCACCTATATGCGTCTGGACGGCGAACCGGCCCTGGCCATCCAGATCGCTGCCTACGACAATGTCAATGTGGTGGAAGTCGGGGCGGCCATCCAGAAACGTATCGATCAGCTCCTGCCCAACATACCGATAGGACTCGAGCTGACCAAGATTGCCTGGCAGTCGGATCTGGTCACTCAGGCCATCGATGGTTTCTTTTTGAACCTCCTGGGTTCGGTGGCCATCGTTCTCGTGGTGTTGGCAATTCCCATGGGCCTGCGCATGGGAATCATTATCGGCACCGGCCTGGTGCTGACCATCCTGGGCACTTTCATCGTCATGTCGTTGATGAAAATTCCCTTTGAGCGCATGTCCCTGGGGGCCCTCATCATCGCCATGGGCATGATGGTGGACAACGCCATCGTGGTGGCCGACGGCATCCAGGTGCGCTTCAATCAGGGCATGGATCGGATCAAGGCCGCTATCGAAGCGGCCACCAAACCGGCCATCCCGCTTCTGGGCGCCACCGTCATTGCCGTGATGGCCTTC
>JASJED010000222.1 GCA_030065585.1 Desulfobacterales bacterium
CTCAACCCAGGGCTGGCGCGCGGGGTCCTGCGGATGCGCCCTGACGTGGGCCGCGCGGACGCGTTTCGCCCCGACGGCATCTATCTGCTGCCCGAGACGATCGCCGATCTGCCGCCCGTCGCCGGCATCATGACCGCGGGCGAGGGCAACCCGCTGTCGCATATCCAACTCCTGGCGCGCAACCTGGGAATCCCCAACGTCAGTGTCGATGAGCAACTGATCCAGCGGTTCGAGGCCCACGACGGCAAGAAGGTCGTGCTGGCGGTGAGCCCGGCCGGTCTGGTGGAACTGGCCGCTGACGGTTCCCGCTGGGAAGAGATTTTCAGCGACGGACAAGAAGAGCCGCAGGCCCTGATCCGGCCCGATCTGGAAAAACTGGATCTCGGGGTTAAATCATTCGTCGGCCTTGACGAGCTAAAGGCCGATGACTCGGGCCGCATCGTGGGACCCAAGGCGGCCAAACTCGGCGAGTTGCGCCATCATTTCCCCCAAGCGGTGTCCCCGGGAGTGGCGATTCCCTTCGGGCTGTTTCGCACAACCGTTCTGGATCAGCCCTACAAGAATTCGGGTCAAACCGTCTATGAATGGATGGTGGCGAGTTACCGCAAGCTGGAGAAGCTACCGGCCGGTTCCTCAGCGCGTGAGGCGCAGACCGAGCAGTTTCGCGCCGAGTTGTACGACCTGATTCTGAATACCCGGCTGGACAAAGGCTTCCGCAATGGCCTGCAGCAGGCCCTGGCCAAGCATATCGGGCCCGAAGGCAGCTATGGCGTGTTCGTGCGCTCGGATACCAATGTGGAGGATTTGCCGGGGTTTACCGGCGCCGGGCTGAACCTGACCTTGCCCAACGTGGTCGGCACAGACAATCTGCTCGAAGCGATTCCCCGGGTCTGGGCGTCACCCTTTACGGCCCGCGCCTTTGCCTGGCGTCAATCGCTGATGGACAAGCCGGAGCATGTCTATCCGGCCGTGCTGCTGCTAAAATCGGTGCCCAACGACAAATCCGGCGTCATGGTCACCCAGGACCTCGATACCGGTGATCGGGCCGTTCTGTCCGTGGCGGTGAACGAGGGTGTCGGCGGTGCGGTGGACGGTCAGTCCGCCGAATCCCTGCGTATCGACACCCGCGACGGATCGGTGCGTCTGCTGGCCAGCGCCACGGCGGTCTGGCGGCGGATGCCCGCCGCCGGGGGCGGTGTGGCCAAGCTGCCGGTCAGCGGGGATGAAAAGGTATTGCAGCCGCAAGAGATCAAACAGCTGATTACCCTGGCCAAGGAATTGCCCGAGCGCTTTCCGCCCATTACCGACGATGACGGCAACCCCGCCCCGGCGGATATCGAGTTCGGCTTTCGCGACGGCAAGCTGCAGCTCTTTCAGGTGCGCCCCTTTCTGGAAAGCCGCGACCGCCCGGGCGAAAGCTATTTGCGGGGTATGGACGAATCCCTGCAGGGCCGGTTGAACAAGGCCGTCGATATGCAGGCGGTGCCCAAATCATGAGGCGTTAGATGGGGTTTGGGAGCCGCTTCTACTCTTTGGGCGGGTCCTTGATTACCAGGGCCTGCAGCGGTGCCGCCAGCATCTCCAGCCACTTTCCGCCCTGGGGGTCCTCGGCCAGCCCGACCATGATGTAAGCGTGTTCGTTGTATTCGACCAGCGCGCTGTCGGCATGAAAGTTTTTCCATGTGCCCGACTTGCGGTAGAGGCGGGCCTCGGGGTGGTCCTTGAGACCCTGCACGAATTTGTGTCGTATGGCCGGCTGGGAAAGGATCGCCTTCATCTTGACGGTCAATGCCGGTCCGACCAGGCGCTCGGTGGTCAGCATGTAGTAGAAGCGCGCCACCTGGATCGCCGTGATACCGTGGGAGATCTGGTGCAGCGGGTCGCGCTGGTAGGCACCGTCGCGCGCATAGGCTTTGCCCACCCAGATACCGCCGTTGTAGCGCGGGTCGTAGAATAGGAATCGGGGCGCCTGCAACGTTTGAGTGACTTCATCACGGCCGACCAAATCCAGCACCCGGGTGGCGGCGGGGTTGCTCGAGTTGCGGATCATTTTCGTCATGTCGGCTTCGAGCTTAGCGTCGAGCGCAAGCTTGCCCTCCTCGATCTGGACGAAGGCGGTCAGCAGGATGGCGATCTTCGGCAGACTGGCGGCATATTTCATGACATCGCCATTGACGGCTGCCATGCGGGGCTTCTTGAGATCGGTTATATCCACGAGGGCAAGCATCAGCCGCTGTTGCCCGGCGGCTTTCTTCAACCCCTGGGCCTCAACCAATTGCGCCAACTGCGCTTGCAGCCACGGGTCGATGCTTTCCCGCAACAGGGGATACGCGTCTGCCCGAGCGGCAGACGCCGAAAGGGACAGCGCGGCAAACAAAACGGCAATGACCATCAAGGGACTAAATCGAGATTGCTTGGTCATGGGACACCTCGGCTGGGATGCGACATCAACGTATTGGGACTGCGATTATAGCAGCAAGCGGTGTTTTGTAAATACATTCCAATTTTTCTCTCAGGGGTTTGATGCATGGCAGTGAGCGCCGATCCGGTTGCGCAATCGCCGCCGCGCTCGGCAATCGAGCGCTTTCTGGGGCTTTTCACGGAAGTGCGGGCGGGCGAGGGCCCAACCGCCCTGCTGATGTTCGTCAATGTGTTTCTGATCCTGTGCGCCTATTACTTCGTCAAACCGCTGCGCGAGGGATGGATTGCCGTCTCGGACATCAGCGGTCTGTCCAAGATGGAAGTCAAGGCCTATACGAGCTTTGCCCAGAGTATCTTCCTGTTGTTTGTGGTGGGTTGGTATGGACGTCTTGCCGGCCGCTGGGACCGGACCACCTTGATCACGCGGGCGACCCTTTTCTGTATCAGCAATTTGATTGTCTTCTGGTTTCTCCAGCCGGATTTTTTTATTGAGGCATTGCCCTTTTCCGGCATCGTCTTCTACGTGTGGGTCGGGATGTTCGGTGTCTTCGTGGTGGCGCAGTTCTGGACCTTCTGTGCCGACGTCTACACGGACGAGCGCGGCCGGCGTCTGCTGCCGATGATTGCCATCGGGGCGACATCGGGGGGGGTCGTTGGGTCCCGGATTGTGAGCTATCTGGTGGATTCGGGCTTGGTCCCTACGGAAGCCCTGCTGCTTCTGGCAACAATGCCGCTGCTGGCCTCCATCGGGTTGACACAAATCGTGGACCGGCGGGAGACCGCAAGGTCCGCGCCGGCGGCAAGGGCGGGTAATGGCGTCCAGGACGCCGTCTCCATCATCGACGGTGCCCGGCTTGTCATGGTCAGCCGGTTCATGCTGGCGGCGGCCGTGGTCACCCTGCTCACCAACTGGGTCAATACCAATGGTGAAAACCTGCTTTTCCGGGTCGTCCAGGAGGCGCTCGCCGGGAAGGCCGCCGCACAGGGCATCAGTGACCCTCAGGCGGCACTCCAATTCACCCGTGACGGCACCACGATTTTTTACGGTGATTTCTTCTCCTGGGTCAATTCGCTTGCCCTGATATTGCAGGCTTTTGCGGCCTCAAGGCTTCTCAAATACGGCGGTTTCGCCACGATTGCGCTAATGCTTCCGGTGATCGCCCTGCTGTCATACTCGGCCATGGTGATGCTGCCCGTACTGGCCATCGTCAAGACAATGAAAATCGCCGAGAATGCGACGGACTATTCGATCAACAACACCGCCCGGCACGTGCTCTGGTTGCCGGTCAGCGCCGAGATGAAATACCGCGGGAAACCGGCGATCGACACCTTGTATGCCCGCCTGGGCGACGGATTGGCGGCGGTCACCGTGCTTGTCGCCATTCATGTCTTTGCTTTGAGCGTCAAGGCCTTTTTGCTTTTCAACCTTTTGCTGGCTGCCGGTTGGATTGTTTTCACCCTGATGATGATCCGCGAGCACCGCCGGGCGTCGAAGGCCGCCGCCGACCAAACGCAAGACGCGTGACCGGCGCCGGGGCACCCCACCCGTCCCTTTATCCGCAAATCGCGGCATAACGCCTGTCGCTTAGGGACGCGTGCTGCTGGGCTGGACGCCTGTGGGGTGGCGTATCGCCATCGCCATCCGGGAAAAAAATTGAAAGGTTCTATGGGATCACTGACGTCTTGGGCCATCCAGTGCGGGAATGCCCTGCGCCGCTTTCTGCGGGCGCTGCCCGCATGGGTGCGCCGCGATTTCATCTGGAGCCTGCTGCTGATTCCCGCAGCATTCACCGTGCTGGTCTATCGCCTCTCCGCAGCCAATTTCCAGGGATGGGCAAACAGCGATGTTTTCAAATCCCTCATGGAAATCGTGCACCCGGCTTTTCTTCTGGGATGTCTCCTCCTCTCGCTTGTGCGCCTGCTGATGACCCGCGATCGCGCCTTTGCTTTTCTGGCCGTCCTAAGTGCCTTCGTGCTGGGGCGCGAAATCATGGGGCAGGGCTCGACAATCATTCTTCTGGCGGGCCTGACAGGCCTCATCGCGTACGCGGACAGGCATCCGGACCGCATCGTCACTTTACGACAAGCAAAGTGGGCCTTGAATTTAGTGGCCTTGTGTTTTGTCTGCTACCTGGCCTCCCAGCTGCTCGACCGGGGCGTGATCAAACGCATCGGCTGGTTGATTCTCTGGGACACCTCATGGAAGCCGCCCTACGCCTCCAACCTCGAAGAAGCCCTCGAGGCACTGGGCGGCTTCTTCCTGCTGCTGTCACCCCTGACCATCCGAGGAGGAAAAAGGCGGTAAGCACCTGCCGTGCTAAACGCCCAACGGCCGGTGGAGAAAGCGCGTGGCGTTCGCCGGCAAGGATGTCAGATGGGATCACCGATCGTGGCGGCAGCGGGCAGGAGATACCGGCGCCGATCAGCGGAATGGACGACAACGGCCTCGATCCGATCGCCCTTGAGCACGCGCAGGGGTATGGGGGTGCCGGCCGTTCCCAGCGACCAGACCTTGCGGTAGAAATCGGCCTGGCCGCTGACAGGTTGGTCCTTGACGGAGAGAATGATATCGCCGGGTTTGAGGCCGGCGGCCGCCGACGGCCCCTGTTCCGCCACCCGTGTGACGAACACCCGCCCCTGAACCTCCTCGCTGTGGACACCCATCCACGGCTGGGGCGGCCTCTGCGCCGCACCGCTGGCGATGAGATCGGACAGGATCGGCTTGAGCAGATCGATGGGAACGAACATGTTGCAGGGCACCCAGCCGGCCGACGCCACGTGAAAACGGGTCAGGATCGATCCCACACCGATCAGCCGGCCCTCGTTGTCCACCAGGGCGGCCCCCCCGTAGTCCGGATGGGCCGGCGCCACGTAGAGCGAATCCTCCAGAAGATACTCCCAGTAGCCCACGAAGGCATCGCGTGACATCACCCGGGCCGGTCCCTGCGCGGCCTCGCCGGCCGTGACGATCCTGACGGCATCGGCCACCTCGACCGCAGACGATTCCCCCAATGCCAGCGGGGTGACGTCCAGGGGCGGCACCGCCCGCAGCAGCCCGAATCCGCTGGCATGATCGTAGCCCACATAATGGGCGGCGATCTTCCGGCCGCCGCCCGTCGTAATTTCAATGCGCGAGGCCTCCAGGATCAGATAACCGATGGTGAGGATATGGCCCTGACGGTCGATCACGATCCCGTTGCCTTCCCGTTCGGTTCCCAGACCACTGGCTGTCCGGGCCTGGGCGGGAATGGTGGCGTTCAAGCGCACGACCGCGTCTGTGAGGGTGTCACCGAGGCTCGGGACGGCCCACAGGATAACGGTCATGAGTACAACCAGGCGATTGACGGGGAGGATCTGCATTTCCATATCTCCGCGGATGGGCGGTTAAGCCGGTGCCATTTGATCAAGGAAGGTCGGTTGCGGCGGGTGTCGTCGCCGTCGGGCAGTTGGATCACGTCACGACTTAGTTATAGATTTAAGGGTCCAGACGAGCGTGTCAACCGGGGCGGAGTGGGTTGCGGGACGATCCGCCGGGTTTACGCGGCCCGGGGGTAGATGGAGGTGCCGTCGGCGTTGCGCGCGTTTTTCTCCAGGATGACCTGGATGCGCGCATCTTTCTCCAACCACAGGTCGTTGACCCATTCCTGAAACACCGGACGGAATTCAGGATCGCCGAAATAGTCCCCGGCGGGCACGCGGCGAATGGGGATTTCACGCACGTGGACGTGGACGTCTTCCAGGCGGCCGCAGACCAGGTCCCAGAAACGGGGCGCCCCCTGAGGGTAGACGATGGTGACGTCCAGGACGCTGGTCATCTGGGCGCCCATGGTCTGGAGCACCAGGGCGATGCCCCCGCTCTTGGGGCGCAACAGGTGACGGTAAGGAGACTGCTGGGCCCGGCTTTTGGCCGCGGTGTGGCGCGTGCCCTCCACAAAGTTCATGATCGAGACCGGCAGCTGGCAAAACTTGGCGCAGGCCTTGCGCGTGATCTCGATATCGTGCCCGCGCAGGTGGGGTTTGCGGGCCAGGGTCTGACGCGAGTAGCGTTTGACAAAGGGGAAATCCAGGGCCCACCAGGCGAGCCCCAGCACGGGCATCCAGATCAGCTCTTTCTTGATGAAGAATTTCAGAAAGGGAATCCGCCGGTGGAAGATGTTTTGAAGCACGAGGATGTCCACGCAAGACTGGTGGTTGGAGATCACCAGGTACCAGTTGCCGGCCCGCAGGGCTTCGATGCCGCGGGCCCGGATCCGTGTGCGGCTGATCAGGCGCATATTAAAGTTGTTGACCGCAATCCAGCGCACGGCGATGAAGTTCAGCACGGCGCTGCAACGGCAGCGGAAACCGGCGGCCGGCACGATCAGCTTGAGGATCGCGGCGGCAAACAGAAACACGCACCAGAAGAGCGTGTTCAGCGTGTAGACACTCAGGGCCAACAGGCCGCGCAGGGTGGCAAGGATGGTGTTCGTGGACATGATGGCTTCCCCGTCGGACAAGGCCCGGTTATGTCGACTGCGGCGACATGTCGATACCGTGCCGATTGAGCTCTGATGCAAAAGGGACGAACAGGCCCCGGATGCGCCGGGCGATGGTTTCGTAATGGTAGACCACATCGGCGCGAAAATCCACATGGATTTTTTCGATGCGCCCCTGGGCCTCGGCGATGGCGGCGGCGCTCCAGCGCCAGGCCGCAGCGATGGGCTCGACCCCGTTGGACGCCAGCTCCGGGTTGTGCTCGAAAGCCTTGAGTATGATGCGGAGCTGGTCATAGACCCGGTCCAGGTGGGACGTGGTCCGCTCGTACTTGAGCATCTCACGGGTGATGACATAAAATTGGCCAGATTGCCGCCGTAGAGCGTGGCCAGCACCCGGCGATATCCGCGACGGAGATTATCG
>JASJED010000042.1 GCA_030065585.1 Desulfobacterales bacterium
CCTGGCGGAGGGTGTAAAACGGCTCGAAGATCTTCTCCATCTGATCCGGGGCCATGCCGCAGCCGGTGTCGGCCACGGTCAGTTTCAGAAATGGTCCCGAGACACGTCCGCGCCCGTTGAAGCCCCGTTCGTCTTGCAGTTCGACATCTTCTACCCGCACGGTCAGGCGGCCACCATTGGAGGTCATGGCCTGCACGGCATTGGTGCAGAGGTTCAGGAGCACCTGGCTCACCTGGGTTTCATCCGACATGATCCGGGCGCGGGAACGGATGTCACTTTCAATGACGATGTTCTCGGCAGCGGTGGCCCCGACGATCTGCAGACTGCGCTCGATAATCGGGGCGATGTCGACCGGCATCGGCGCCACCAGGTCCTGGCGGCTGAAAAGCATGATCTGGCGGATGAGTTCCCGGGCCTTGACAATGGTATCCTGGATGCCTCCGAGGGACGACTTTACATTGGCACTCAGATTCGGCTCCAACTGCGCCGTGCTGGTGTATCCGCCGATGGCCTGCAGATAGCTGGCGAAATCGTGGGCCACGCTGCCGGCCAGGGTCCCCATGGCCTCCATTTTCTGGGCCTGGGTCAGTTGCCGCTCGAGTGCTTTGCGGTCGGTCAGGTCCTGCCAGGCCTCGATGGAGCCGATCCGGCGGCCCTGCTCGTCCTCAAATGGGGTAATGGTGCCATAGAGCCATTTGCCGTCCATGCCCAGCCAGGGAATCAGGACCTCAGATTCGAAAATGCCCTCAAGTGGATTGCAGACATGGGCGCGGTTGCTGATGGACGCCGCGGGATCGTGCCGTTCGCACTTTTCGGTCAGCAGGGCCAGAAAAGTCGAAAAATAGATCTCCGTTGCGGCCGGGGCCGGTTTGCCGCCGATCGCCTCCGACGCGGGAATACCGGTCAGGTGAACGCATTCCTGGTTCCAGTGGGTGATCTGCCCCTGGTCGTCGACCACCAGGGTGGCAATCGGCAGATGCTCGAGGATCTGAGCCAGTTTTTGCCGGTTGCTGTGCAGTGCTTCGGTCTGACGCGCCACGGAGCGGTTCAGCGACCAGATCCACAGGGCGGCGGCCGCCAGAAGGATCAGCAGCGGAAAAAGAATCCATTTGGCGGCCGTCAGCATTCGTCTGTGTGCGGCGCGCTCCTCGTAGACCGAAAACCAGCGGCGGTAGATATCGTCGTACGCGCCGCTGCGCTGCAGGAGGTAGAGTCCTTCGTTGAGTTGGGCCAGCAGGTCGGCATTACCGGTGCGCACGGCAAAGCTCATCTTCTGGGTCAAAACCGGCGGTCCCACGGTTTTGATATTGGTGATGCCCTGTTGGCGGATCAGATCCAGGCCGTGGAGACGGATCAGGACCGCACAGTCATGTCGGCCTTCCGACAGCATTCGGAGGGCCTCTTCCGGATAATCCACGGTGATGACCTGATCGGTGAAATCGTTGCGCCGCAGCCAGTCATGGGCGTAAACATCTTTGACCACGACCACCTCTCGACCACGGATATCTTTAGGCAAGGCGATGCGGCTGCCCTCCCGAACGAAAAGCGCGTAGGAGACCACGACATGCGGCAGCGCGAAATCAAACACAAGGTCTCGCTGCGGGGAGTACATGACACCGGTCAATGCGTCGATCCGGCCGTCCTCAAGGGCCTGCCGCACGTCCGCCCAGCGTTCGAGCTTGATGTCCATGGACAGACCGGTCAGGCGGCCAACGGCCTTGATCAGGTCGATGTTGTAGCCGTCGGGTACACCGTCGCCATTGATGAACTCGTAGGGTGAAAAATCGTTGTTGCCGCCGATCCGGACCACGGCCTGCGGCGGTGTGCCGTCCCCCGGGGAGGCAACCGCGCTGGTCACGGCTGTTGTGAGAATCCAAAGGGCCGTTGCGATCTTCAGGAGCGTCAACCTCATCATGCCATTTGGTCCGCAGGGTTTCAGAAGAAAATACACAGGTAGGCGGAACGTCACATCGCTCGAGGCGACCACGTACCGGGAATGACCACGCCATCTATTACAATTTTCACCGCGAATGTCAATTAGGGCCCCTCTGAACGGCCGCTCCTGGCGAAGGGCAGACGATCTCGCCGCGGACAATGCTATGATCACTGCTGTAAATCCGGATGGATGTCCATGTACCTGACTTTACAACACCACTCGACCTTCATCGCCTCTCCGGTAAGCCGTCTATGCACAAGGGCCTGCCGCGGGTCATCGGTCTACATCCCCGCAATGAATCGGTCCGGCACCAGGCGAAAAAGCCATTTCGCCAGGCACCAGGGCCATGCAGGTATGATGGCCGATTTGACCCGGCGGGCCATCTTGTCGGCCATCAGCCGAGCGCCCTTCTCGGCCGAAATCACAAAAGGCCGATGGGGCAGCATTTGATTCAGGGGGGTATCGATAAATCCAGGATAAAAAATGGTGACATCGATTCCCTTACGACGAACATGGGGCCTTACGGCCTGCAGGTAGTTTGCGAGCGCCACCTTGGTCGCACTGTAGACCGCACTGCGGGGCAGGCCCCGAAAGGCCAAAAACGAGCTGATTCCAACGATATGACCGCGGCCCTGTGTTTGCAAGTACTGGACGGCGGCATCCACCGTGGCCACGGATCCCAGCAGATTGGTTTCGATCATCCGCCGGCAATTATCAAACGGGTCCCGGCCGATTTTCTCCCCCAGACCGATGCCGGCATTGGCCACCACGGTGTCGAGACGGCCGAGGGCTTCGGCAAAATCCATCATGGCCGGGCCCACCTGGTCATAATGGGTCACATCCAGCGCCCGGACAGCGACCTGCACGGTGGGATGATCCTGCTCGATTTGCGCTCGCAGGGCTTCCAGTTTATCAAGGCGACGGGCGGTGAGGGCCAAATGGTGACCGCGGGCGGCCAGCTCGCGGGCCAGGGCCCAGCCGATACCTGACGATGCTCCGGTGATCATGACGCTGGAGGGCATGCGATTCCTTTCATTGTTAGCCACGTCGGCGGGATTTCTTCGGCGCGTCAACGGTTGGGGTTATCTGTTGTTAGCGAAGCGGCACGTAAAAGACAAGCGACCCCGCGGTTCTGGTTCTACTTTTTTCCGCCGGGAAAAGTACTGCCCGCGAATCAGCGGTAGCCCCGCAGATAAAACTTGATCTTTACCAGACGGCTGCCTATAGTGCCGCGTCAGGGATCCACCTAAATGGTGGAGCGGTTTCAGGACGGAGGTCTGTTCCATGGGTCAATGTGGCAGCCTGAAGTTTGAAACATGAGAAATCCATAGAAAGGGGGTGCCACGCATGGCGAATGGCGTTGTCAAATGGTTCAACGACCAGAAAGGTTACGGCTTCATCCAGCAGGACGACGGTCCGGATGTCTTCGTTCATCACTCGGCAATCAATGCCACCGGATTTCGGTCGCTCAAAGAAGGCGATCGGGTTACTTTTGAAATCGAGCAAGGCCAAAAAGGCCCCGCGGCTGCCAACGTAACCATCGTATAAATCGGCTCGCTTTGCGATAAACGGCCATGTGCAGGGTGCATGGCCGTTTGCTTTGCGGCCCCCACCGGAATGACGCCGCGCCGCGCAACGATCGGTCTTCAGGATTCCGCCCCAACCGACCGCGCGCGCCCAATCGACATGGTCTTTCCATTTTACGAAAAAACGCCTGCACGGATACTTGCCGAAAAAACCATGATCCGACGCAAACCGGTTGAAAAATACCATCAAGGAACGAATTGCCCCGCCAGGACTTGCACAGCGGGCCCAGCATGCCTATTTGGAATTTGACAAGGATTTAGCAACCCGACCCAATCCCCACCAAACTCAAGGAGGCTTACGCATGCCGAAAGCGACCAAACCAACGAAAGCCCAGCGCCGTAAAAAGGTTATCGACGTTCTCAACAAGGCCCGGGCCATGGAACTGCAGGCCATTTACCAATACATGAATCAGCATTACAACCTGGACGACATGGACTACGGGGAACTGGCCGGCAAGATGAAACTGATCGCCATCGACGAGATGCGGCATGCCGAGACCTTTGCCGAACGCGTCAAGGAGCTGGGCGGCGAGCCGGTCACCGGACATGACGGCAAGATTGCCAAGGGCCAGCCGGTCGACAAAATCTTTTCCTTCGATTCGGTGCTGGAAGACGACACCATCGACGTCTACAACCAATTTGCGCTGGTCTGCCGGGAGAACGGCGACAGTGTCAGCATGAAGATCTTCGAGGATATCATCGAAGAAGAGCAGATCCACTTCAATTACTTCGACAACGTGCACAGCCACATTGAGAAATTAGGGGATACCTACCTGGCCAAGATCGCGGGCACCTCCTCCTCCACCGGTTTGGGACCCAGCGGATTTGCCGTCGGCGGCGAGGGCGAGTAATCCGTTTTAGCTAAGCGCCACGGCGGCAGGCACACGCGTCCGTCCGTCAGCCGCCGGAGAAAGGACGGCGCCGCCCCAAGGCCTGCGCGGAAGCAACGATTGAGGGGCTTGGCCCGCCGACCGCGGTGACGACAGGCGGCGCGGCGCCGCTTGACATCGCAAGGCTTCGGGCCGGTTTTTCGCGTCGGCGAGGCGCTGAATATCCCCGATGCCTTTACGCTGGGGTGTGATTCGTATTATGCTGGCCTTCCAGGCAGAACGGCCGCGTGAACGGCAGCAGGCGCGGCCAATAGGCTTCGATTCCGTTCGGCGGGCGGGGGGTGTGCTGCGCGTTCGGGTCCCGCCGGACACAACCCAGAGAACAGGTAAAGCCCATCTCCTCCAAAGGCTATCTATCCAGACGAGGGCTCGTCGGCATCAACGTGGCGCTGGTGCTGGTGATCCTGTTTTTCGGGCTGCGCTTCGAGGGGGCCTCCACGACCAACCAAGTCGCATGGCATCCCGACCGGGCCGGCCTGCATTTCGGGCATTACGGCATGGCCTATTGCCCCAACGCCTTTGAAGCCGCCGGCTTTCAACCAACGCCCCCCGATCCCGGCCTGACCTTCGAACTGGCGGTGCGGGCCGAGGCGTTGAAGCGCGACCGCTTCCAGATCCTGGTAATGCTCCACGGCGGACGTGACAGCGAGCAACTCCTCATCGGCCAGTGGCGCTCGTCGCTGATCGTGATGCACGGCAACGACTACAGCGGACGCCGGGGACTCAAACGTCTGGTCATGAAAAACGCTCTGCCGGCCGGGGTTGAACGTCTGGTGACTGTCACCTCGGATGCCGGCGGTACGCGGATCTTCATGGACGGGCAACCCACCGCCCGCACCACGAGCCTGACCCTCGCGATCCCCAATCGCGAAGCCGCCGTCACCCTGGTGGCGGGCAACTCCGTCTATGCCCGCCATTCCTGGGACGGCGACCTGTTCGGGTTGGCGATCTACCGTCAGGCCCTGACGCCGCAGACCGTGGCCAAGCATTATGACCAATGGAAACGAACGCGCGACTTTTCCATGGCCGTGTCCGCAAATCCCGAAATGCTCTATCTCTTCCATGACCGGCAGGGCCCCAAGGCCTTCAACCGCATGGGCGACACCCGCTATCTGATCATCCCGACCGGGGTCGAGATCCTTAAAAAAGAAATCCTGCGCCCGCCGTGGGAAAACGAGCGCTGGGGGCGTTCCAATTGGAAGGACATGAGCCTCAACTTTCTGGGTTTCATCCCCCTGGGATTTTTCCTGGGGGCTTTGAGGTCCGATTTCGGCAGGGCCGGCGCCCGGCGCAACCTGCTTTTGTGCATCGGGCTGTGCTTTATGCTCAGCCTGGGAATCGAACTGGCCCAGGCCTGGATACCGTCGCGCAGTTCCCAGATGCTGGATCTGGGGCTGAATACCCTGGGAGGCGCCAGCGGTGTCGCCCTGCAACGGCTGCATTGGCACCGGCGTGAAAAAAACCGCCGGGCCCTCTCGATTTAGAGGGAGGCGGCCTTGTCGAGGTAGGTTTTAACGCGGCCGACCACCGACATGAACATCTTGGCCCCCGTTAGACGTGTGAAAATATCGTCGGCGTTTCCGCAGGTTTGCGCAAAGGCGGGGCCAATCACCGTGGCCGGCTCATTTTTCTCGTCGCTGGCGGCCATGGCCGCCAGATACATGTCCAGTCGCTCCCGCAGGGTCTGAAAATAATCGATGTCCTGACCGATCATCAGTTCCGTGGTCTGCGAAAGACTCTGGGCGTACGCCTGAACGGCTTTCCAGAAGCCCTCCAGAAGCGGCTGCTTGGCGGGGTCGTTCTCCAGATGGTAGGCGATGCTCCATCCCACGCTGATGATCTTGAGGATCTGCAGTTCGTATTCGACCGTGTGCCGATTGACCGCGGCCTCGGTATGCAGTTGGCCCATCAGCCATTTGACGTCCTCGCGGTCGATGGCATAGTCGACAAGGGCTTCGGCTGCCGATTCGGGGCGGGAAGGTTTGGGCTCACCGGTTTCCATCGATATCCACCTCCTTTAAGAACGTCATCCTGTCGGGCGGCCATGCGAAGCCCCGTTTAGATCTTTTCGCTTTTGAGCATCACGACGAACAGTCCGCTGAACCCGAGGTTGACGAACGCGATCAGATAGAAGCTCAAGGCAAAGCCCAGGGACTCGATAACCGCCCCCATGGACAGGGAACTGATCATCATTCCCCAATAGATGCAAGTGTTGTAGCCGCCCATGGCCACACCCCGCGAATCGGCCGACACCGCCTCGGCAATCAGGGCGCCCACCGAGGTAAAGGCCAGACCCAGCGACAACCCCGACAGCAGCGCCCCGAGGATAAAATGGGACATCTGGGCCGCGGCCCCCAGCCCCAGCAGGGAAAGGGCGAATCCGGCCATGCCCATGATCACCAGGGAGCTGCGCCGTTCGACCTTGTCGCTAAGGAAACCGAAAGGGATCCGTGAAAGTCCGTTGGCCAGCCCCTGGGTGAAAAAAATCATCCCGATTTGTCCAGCCTCCAGTCCTCGCTCCCGGGCGTGCAGCGGGATGAAGCTCATGAACATCCCCAGCCCCAGACAGGCCCCCAGGGTTACCAGCCAGCACCCCATCACCGACCGGTTGCGCATCAGCGCTCTCAAGGTCTCCCCAATCGCGGGCGGTGCGGAAGAAGCGCGTGCGGCGCGTCGGCGCCCCGGCAGAAACAGCAACAAACCACTCAAATTGACCAGGAGCAGCAGACCAATCGTCATGAAAACCGCTTTGAAGCCCAGACGGCCGGCCATATGGCCGCCCAGCGCCGGCCCCAGGCTCATGGCCCCGAAAAGGGCGGTCGTATACCAGCCGTAGGCGCGCCCCAGATGAGTGGGCGGCGCAATCCGGGATACCAGCGCCATCATGGTCGGGCCGAAGGCGGCGATCCCGGCGCCGAAGGCCAGATAAACCCCGGTGAGGGCCGTAAAGGACCGGCTGATAAGGAGCAGAAAGGCCATGAGCGCCATCAGCACGACCCCGGCGGCCGCCACCGGTTTGCTCCCGCAGCGGTCCGCGGCCAAGCCCAGGGGGAGCGCCAGCAGCCCGGCCATCAGGAAGAAGGCGGCGTTGATCAATCCGATCTCGGCCACCGAGATGCCCAGCCCACGGGCATAGAGCGGCACCACCGGCAGCCGCATGAACACGGCCAGATAGCAGCCGAAGGTCACGACACAGCAGACGATCATCCACTTTAAAAACGGACGTGGTTCTTTTGAGGCAGCGCCCACCGCAAGGTCGGTATCTAACGGCATCCGATCATATCCACACACGCCCGGCAATGACGGTTCAAGAAATCCGGACCCGCCAATTGCTTGTCTGTCGCATCACCTGCAGGGTTGATCACGGGCTCACACCAAAGATATTCCGGTGACGGGGGGTTAGCATAGAATAACTCTCAAGGCACCTCGAGCAGACCTTTGGCTTCCACGGCATCGATCAAAAGCTTATCGAACCCTGCACTCTTGATGACGATCTCGGCCGGCACCTGTTTGGCTGTAGGTCTGGGAATCTATGTTCTGGTGGTGGCCGCCGTCGACCTTACCCCGCCGTCTATCATATTTCGCACCGAGGGTCTAACGGCCAGGCCACCGAGCACCTTTCCCATTGAATGGGTGACCTTTAAAACTTCCGATGGCTTGATGTTGAACGGCGGGTGGCTGGAATCCGCGTCTCCCACCCGCAGTCTGCGGTGCTTCCATCTTTAGTCCCGTCAATCGGGCCACACGAAGGCCGCCAAACCCGCTTTACTTGTCGTCAGCGCCATCCTCATGGTGCCGGTGCCGATGGTGCAGGTCGGGCCAGTGCCCATGGTCGTGTTCGGCGGCTTCGTGTTCATGCCAGTGGGCATGCGTGACGCCGCGGGGAGCGGCTTCATGGGCGTGCGCGTGGTGGGCATCGTCGTGGGCGTGGTCGTGCCGATGCGCAATCGCAACGTGGCGGTGGGAATGGTGGTGTTGCTCGCGGAAAAGGATTACAAGGGAGGCGATGATGATCACGGCCGCTAGCATTTGCAGCCCGGTGAAAGGTTCTCCGAGAAAGCCCACGGCAAGTAGAAGGCCGAAAAAAGGCGCCGTCGAAAAGATCATCTGGCTGCGGATGGCGCCGAGGCCTTGCGCCGCATTGATGTACAACGTGACACTCAGGCCATAGGCCAAGGCCCCGACGATCAGAGCGCTCGTAACGCGGCCGGGGCTTCCAATACCACCGGCCAGCACGCCGCCGATCACTAGGTTGAACACGCCGGCCGCCGCACCTTTCCACAGAGTCGCCTGAGCCGGCGTAATCCCGTCGATCAGAGCGGTAAGATGGTTGTCAAACCCCCAGCAAAGACAGGCGCCGGCCACAAGCATGACCGCCCGTAAACCGGGATCACCCTCGGCGCCGACCAACAGCACTGCGGCAACGAGTGTTCCAGCCGCCGCGATCCAGCCCGGTAACGTCATGTAATCACGGAATACGAAATGGCCCAGCAGGACGGTGGCAACAAATTCAAGATTGAGCCAGAGCGAGACCGAGCCGGCACTGGCATTTTTAAGTCCCAGCAGCAGCAACAGTGGTCCGGCGATTCCTCCCAACAAGATAGCCCCGCCAAGCAAAATGAAAGTGCGGCGGCCAGCCTGCCACGGCAGCCGCATGGGCTTCGCCCGCACAGCGGCTGGCAGCACCCCCACCATGGCGCCAAGGTATAGCAGGCCGGCGAGGACTTGAATCTGGATGTCGGCCAGTAAGACTTTGCTGACCGGCGTGGCGGCCCCGAATAAAGCCGCCGACATCAGTCCGTTCAGGAAAGATTTTACAGAATGGCTACGGTTCAAAATATAATTGATGACATTCTTCTCGGCATTGGCGACAGGTTTCTAAGGTCCGCGATATACAAGGCGTGAAAACCATCACAACAAAGGTGCCGACATGGTTGATTGGTCCTTGGCGGGGGCGTACCGGTATAAATCAGCGGGCGCGTCCTCCCGAAAGGCTTGATTAAGCTGGGCAGCAAACGGGATGTAGTAGATGCCCAGTTTTAAATCCCCGTCATTCTCTTCGATCTTCAACTTAATTTTGATGTCGTCTTTCTTCCAGCGGTAAATTGTCCGGTTGCCGGTTTTGTTCATCTTGACTTTGGCGGCACCGTATTCAGCACTGAAGCGCTTTTCAAGGTAATAACCCTGGTTCGGCGAACGCAGCTTGATATAGACGGCAAACAACCGATCCCGAAAAAAACCGTAGATCACGCCGGGCACCGGTTGATTGGCCGCACGATAGCGCATGTTGCGATGGATATAGTAGCTCACCAGCCCATCCTCGCGAACGCGGATCAGGTGCTCGTGGTCCCCGGCCGAACTGGCCCAGGCCATGCCGTGAATCCCCGCTTGGAGTTCGGAGCCCCACGCTGACGCGCCCCAAAGCAGCAGCATCCCGAGGGTGGTCAGAATACTGTATGGCCGCCATCGCATTGCTTGCATTGCTATCTCCGGAAATGAAGAAAACAATCCTATTGTATGCATCCACTGAAGCTGCTTCAATTTCTTCGCGGATCATGCACATCCCGGGACGGCCTGTCAACGTCGGTGCGCGGTGGCGGCCACCGGGGGGTGTTTAAATCGACGATGTGTGGCGGTTGTACCGGTGTCGGCCCCGGCAGGGTTTGCCAATGGAGGATTTAGCGCGACACCGCGTAGGGCGGAGAGCTGATGGCAGACCGCCACGGTGCGGGCGGCCCTGGCGCGCTAGGGGGGATTGTCGCGCCAACGTGATCAAGGGCTATTGAAGATTCATGGCCAGCGTCGGTTGCCCCGGTGCCTGGGGCTCAAAGATAACGACGCGGTTCTTGCCGTCGCGCTTGGCCTGGTAGAGCATGCGATCGGCGGTATCGATCAACGCATCGACCGTCGCGGCATCCGTGGGATAGACCGCCCCCCCGACACTCACCGTCACCTGCTGGTCGTCTTCCCTTCCCGGTATCAAAAACGGCCGGTCTTCAATCAGGCCGCGGATACGCTCGCCCACCTTGCGCAGCGCCTGGCTGTCGCCGTAGGGCAGGACCACCGCAAATTCTTCGCCCCCGTAGCGTGCGGCCACGTCGATTTCACGAATCGAGTCCTTCACCCGGCGGGCCACTTCACGCAGGATAGCATCGCCGGCCATGTGTCCTAAACTGTCGTTGATTTGTTTGAAGTTGTCCAGATCGATCATCAGCAGCGAAGTGCTGTGTCCCTGCCGCTGGGAGCGTTTGATCTCCAAATCTAGAAATCGTTTCAGGTAAGCGTGGTTGTATAACCCGGTCAGGCCGTCCAGGAGGGCCGAATTGAGGGCTTGGGCGTAGTGGGCGTGGAGACTGTCCAGATAGGCTTTCTTCTTCAGGAGCACTCTCACCCGGGCCTGCAACTCCCGGGGTTCGATCGGTTTGATCAGATAGTCGTCCGCCCCCAGTTCAACCCCTCGTATCTTGTTTTCCATGTCACTCAGACAGGTGATGAGCACCACCTGGGTGTCACGGGCATCATCCATCTGCTTGATCCGGCGACAGATTTCGAATCCGTCCATACCGGGCAGCAAAATGTCCAGCAGGATCAGATCGAATTGTCGGCGGCTGATGGTTTCGATGGCATCCGAACCGTTGCGCACGAATTCGATGGAGTAATCCGGCGAAATCAAGTGGCTTTGGAGCAGCTTGAGATCCTTGGGATCATCCTCCACGATCAGGATGTGCCGGGAATTGCCCGCTGGCGCCGGTGGCTCGACCACCGCGACATCGCTGCAGGCCTGATCTTCCGAACTGGCGCGGATCACCAGTTGATCCCGGTAGCGTTTGAGTTTGAGCATGGACTGGATGCGCGCTTCGATCTCCACCGGGTTAACCGGTTTGGTCAGAAATTCTTCGGCGCCAGCCTCCAGCCCCCGGGCACGGTCGTCGGGGCTGTCCAGGGCCGTGATCAAAATAATGGGGATGGATTTGGTCTCGGCGTCGGCCTTGAGGCGGCGGGTCACCTCGTAGCCGTCCATGCCCGGCATCATCACGTCCAGCAGAATCAGATCCAGGGGGGTCTCGCGGACCCGTTCAAGCGCGCTGAAACCGTCGGCGGCCGTCGACAGCTCGTAATCCTCCCGGTTGAGCATACCGCACATCAATTTCACGTTCTTGGGATCGTCGTCCACGATCAGGATACGGGTGGTATTGTGTTGGCGCGCCTGCCGCGGGGAAGCTTCGTCGTTTGAAGTGGGCCGGATGTAGGTCTGGATGACATCGAGGAAACGCTCCGTATCGATCGGCTTGGTGATATAGCCGTCGCAGCCGGCTTCCAGGGCGCAGGCCTTGTCACCTTCCATGGCATAGGAGGTCAAGGCCACCACCGGAATCGCGCCCAGATGCGGGTCGGCCTTGATCAAGCCGGTGGCCTGCAGACCGTCCATCCCGGGAAGCTGGATGTCCATCAATATCAGGTCGGGGCGCTCCTGCTTGGCAAGCGTAAGGCCTTTTTCGGCATCCACGGCTTCCCGCACCCGAAAGTCGCCCATCTGCAGCAGCAATCGCACCAGCTTCATGTTCTTGGCATTGTCTTCGATCACCAGGACGGTTGGGGTCGTCATGCGTGCACCTCCTGCGACGCCGGCGTTTCGGCGGCTTCGGGCAGCAACACCGTAAACGTCGCGCCGCGGTCCCGGCCGTCGCTTTGCGCCCGAATCACGCCGCCGTGCAGTGCGACCATCCGGCGGGTCAGGGCCAGCCCCAGACCAGTGCCTTTGCAGGGGTTGGCATGTTGCCTCAGGCTTTGCTCGAAGGGATTGAATATGCGTTCCAGATTTTCGGGTGGGATGCCGACGCCGCTGTCGCTGACCTCGATGGCCCAGACGTCCTTAACGTTACCGTTGCCCGGGATCGCCAACCCGTGGGGGCGGCGAGGGCCTTCGCCGTTGACTTTCCAGGCCTTCAGGCAGACCCTTCCGGCATCGGGGGTATATTTGAAGGCGTTGGACAGCAGGTTGTAGAGAATCTGTTTCAATTTAATTTCGTCGACCAGAACCGCCGCGGGCAGATCCTCGGCCTCCAGGACCATATCGATGCGGTGCTTCATGGCTTTCTCCTTGAACATTACCACACAGCTGTCCAGAATTGCCCGGGGATCGATCTTGGCGACCATCAAATCGAGCTGGCCCGCCTCGACCTTGGAAAGGTCCAGGATATCGTTGATCAAGCGCAGCAGATGTTTGCTGCTGGTGAGGGCGTCGGTAAGGTATTCCTTCTGCATCGCGTTGATACCGCCGAGTTTGCCGCCCGCGATCAGTTCGGTGAAGCCGATGATGTGGTTCAACGGTGTACGCAGTTCGTGGCTCATGTTGGCCAAAAATTCGCTTTTGGTGCGGTTGGCGCCTTCGGCCTCTAAACGGGCGCGCTCGAGATCGCGGGTGCGCTGCAGGACACGCACCTCCAGTTCGTCGTGGGCCAGCTGAAGGGCCGCCTCGGCGCTTTGGCGTTTGCGCACCTGGCGGTTGAGATCTTCGATCGAAGCCGTTGACGCTTTCAGATCACGGGCCATCGCATTGAAGGCCCGGGCGAGTTCGGCGACTTCGTCCCCGGATGCGGTGTCCGTCACCTGGACATCCCGATCGCCCTGCTGGAGGGCCTGGGTGGCCGCTTTCAGCCGCCCAATGCGCTGCGAGAGCGGCCGCGACACCAAAAGCCCGATCAGGATCGCCACCACCAGGCCCCCCCAACTTAAAACGGTCATGGTCAGGACGGACGTGGCCACGGTCGCCCCGACCTCGTCGAGCGCCGCATTGATTTCGGCGAGAGCCTCGGTAAACAGCGCTCGGGAGGCCTGGCGGATTTGTTCCTCGAGCGTCGGGCTGTGGCTGAGAAACACCAGCGTTGCCGCTGGTGGGCCATGGGCCTCGGCCACATCGAAAGTGCGATCAACCAGGGCAACATATTCCCTGATCAAGGCCTCCAGATCGGCAATTGCCGCCATCTCCAATGCCTCGCCATTTTCGCCGGCATCATCGTCGGACAGGGTCACAGCGGCTTGGGTGGCCGTCTTGAGGCCGGTGAGCGCCTGGTCCAGTTGACCGATTTTATCGCGAATCCGCTGCTTGCGGGCCTGCGCCGGGGCCGTTTGCAAACGCTCGCTGATCAGGGCCAGGAGGTACCCATTGACGTCGGCATCGATGACCGCCACACGGTAGGCGATATCGATGGCACCGGCAACTTCGCCGACGTTGCGGCCGGCGATCGCTTCGACCTCGTCCTCGATCTGGTGGAGGAAAATAAAGTGCGCCCCACCCACAACGGCCAGGATGAGCGCAACGCTCGCAAAGCCCAACGTCAATTTATGTATCAGTTTCATCGTCGTTTTCCGCAGCCGCATGGCGCTAAAGTCAGGTCCTGTTAGTTGGGCGGCCCCCTTCAAGATTATCGTCATCTGACGGGTAATCTTTAAAGGTCTGTGCCGGTTGCGAAGGGCTGGCGACACCTGCGCAGGAGGGCTTGCGCGGCTCTGCCGACAGGCAGAGGAAAAGGTCTAAACTGCTGTATTTATATCAGTTATGACCAACTACCCGAACCGGCCGGATTCGATCAATTGGCTCAAAAACGGTATTTATGGTAGCGTCGGGAAACCGTCTGAACCGGGAGGCTTAGCGATGATGAAAATCGAACCCTTCGCTCTGGAGCGTTATTTCGCCCGCTACGAGTTTACCGCACGCCACCTTCTGTCGTGCTCCGACTGCGAATCGCTTCCCATGGCCGATGTGCTGGCCATGGCCGATGACGCCACCCGGGATCTCTGGGACCATCTCCGGCTGGGCTATACGGATTCGCAGGGCCATCCGCTGCTGCGGGAAGCCATTGCCGCCATCTACGACGACATCCGGCCGCAAGATATTCTGGTGACGGTGCCGGAGGAGGGCATCTTCCTGCTGATGCAGGCGCTGTTGAATCCGGGTGACCACGTGGTCTGCACCTTTCCGGGCTACCAGTCCTTGTACGCGGTGGCCCAGTCCATCGGCTGCAGCGTTTCCTACTGGACCGCCGACGAAAGCCATGGCTGGCGGTTCGCTATCGATCGGCTCGAGAGCATTCTGCAGAACAGCACCCGGCTGGTGGTGACCAATTTCCCCCACAACCCCACCGGCTATCTGCCACCCCGGGAAGATTTCGAAGCCCTGGTGGATCTTCTGCGCCAGCGCAATATCCCGCTGCTCGCGGATGAAATGTACCGTTTCCTGGAGCAGAACGCAGAAGATCGCCTGCCTGCGGCCTGCGATCTATATGACCAGGCGGTTTCATTGTTCGGCCTGTCGAAGACTTTCGGACTGCCGGGGTTACGGATCGGCTGGCTTGCCACCCGCAACCAGGCGCTCGGCACGCGCATGGGCCGGCTCAAGGACTACACCACCATCTGCAGCAGCGCACCAAGCGAGATCCTGGCGCTGATGGCCCTGCGCAACCGGGATGCCATCATTGCCCAGCAAAACGCCCGCCTCCAGAAAAATCGGGCGGCACTGGATCGATTTTTCCGTGTGCAGGCCGGTTGCATCACAGGGCAATCTCCGCCGGCCGGATCGCTGTGCTTTCCACGCATGCAGACGGTGGCGGACACCTATACCTTCTGTGAAGAACTGATCCAGGAAACGGGCATCATGCTCGCGCCCTCGCGCCTGTTCGCCTATGGCGACCACCACGTGCGCATCGGCTTTGGTCGGGAAGATTTTCCGGAAGTTCTGGCCCGCTTCGGCGACTATCTCAAAATGCGCTTTGGTTAATGCTTAGCGCGCCGCCGGTATCAGAGTAACCATCGGTCACTTGCGTGCCAGAGATTGGGAACACGGGTAGGAAAATAGAAAAGCGCGATTTCTTTGAAGAATTTCGCGCTTTTCTCGTAAAATCGATGGTGGGCCCAAAAGACTTTTTGGAGATCGCTTCTAGTTCACGGCGTCCTTGAGGGCTTTACCGGGTACGAATTTGGGAACATTGCGCGCCGGGATGTCAATGGTGGCGCCAGTCTGGGGATTTCTTCCTTTGCGGGCGTCGCGGCGGGTTACCTTGAAAGAGCCGAAACCGGCAATCTGAACGGCATCGTTGTTCTTCAGGGCACCGATAATCTTTTCGAAAACACAGTCGACCACCTGCTGGGCCTCTTTTTTGGTTGCCACGATAGTGGCCACATCATTGACGAGATCACCTTTATTCATCGCTTGTCTCCTTTAGCGAGGGTTGAAATGGTTGTTGCGAGGCCGGAGAATTATATTCTCCCCAAGCGTTTGTCAAGCAATATCCCGTCTCACGCTTGACAATCCATGGGAAGCACGCGGTGGACGCTTGGCCGGCCCGGCGCCCGGAACCGGCAAACATTCTTTAATTCACTGAATCCACTCGATAAAATCGGAATCGTTCCGCTGGGGCGATATCGGTGCCGGCCCAACGCCCGCATGTGATGAAAATCGAATCATCCGCAGCTTCGATCACATTGGAAGCGATCGCAATATGCGGGCGGCCGTCAATTGCCCGGACAAATGTTTTCTAGCCCATCCTTCACATGGCGATGGTCTTTGATGATTTTCCACGGTTTTCATCGACACGGGTCAGATTGGCCGGGTCAGGGCTTTTAATCGGCCGGAGGTCTCAGGAGATATCCATGATCCTGACTTCCACTTGGTGCTGTTCGCCGCCCCGCTGCACATCGATCAGAATATTCTGCCCTATCGCCAGGGATTGCATGACGCGCACAAAATCCTTCAGCCCATCGACAGGTCTCTGATCCACGGCCACGATCACATCGCCCAGGAGGCGGTTGCGGTAGTCGATGCCTGTCAAGCCAACCCGCTCGGCTTCCGATCCCGGCAAAACCCGCTCGATCACCACACCGCGAATACCCAGCCGGGCAGCCCGTTCTTCGTCAAGAAGCACGATGCCAATGCCGGGCCGCGGTACTTTGCCCCGGGTGATCAACTGCGGGACCACCGTGTTGACCACATCCACCGGGACGGCGAAACCGATACCGGCCGAACTGCCCGAAGCGGATAGAATCGCCGTATTGACACCAATCAAGCGGCCGGCCGAATCCAGGAGCGGCCCGCCGGAGTTACCCGGGTTGATGGCCGCATCGGTCTGGATCACGCCCAGCACTTCCCGGCCGGTGTCGGTGGTCAGGCGACGATCGAGGGCACTGATCACGCCCGTGGTCAAGGTGCGGGTCAAACCGTAAGGATTGCCGATCGCGAAAACCGCCTGCCCCACTTGCAGATCACCTGAATAGCCCACCGGGATCGCCTGGATCTGCGGCGGCACACTGCGCAGACGGATCACGGCCAGATCGTGGTCGGGTGAGCCGCCGACAAAGGTGGCGTCCACCGCTTCGCCTGAATCCAGACGGACCTGCACCCGCCGGGCCCCCTCGACAACATGGTAATTGGTGACCACGTGACCGTGAACATCCCAGAAAAAACCCGAACCGTTGCCCTGCCGGATCTGGCGGGTGCCGAAAAAGCCGGCCACGGCGTTCTCGGTAAATATATAGACCACCGCGGGAGCGGCCGCATTGAAGATTTCGATGGTGGCCTGCTCGAAATTGGCCAGATCGCCCCGGGGAGCGATTTCACGCGGTTTACTGACGATCCGTCGCTTGCGGTCACCGAAAGGATCAAGAAAAAACACGGCGGCGATGATCAGGCAGAGAAGTACGGCCATGGCCAAACGGTTGTGCATAAGCATCCTTTCGTTCCCTGCCGGACCGTGCCCCTGCCTGGGTCGGGATCGGTTCGCCAGGGATCATTCGTGATCCCCAAGACGGCGCTAGCCGCAACGATCCACCAGCAAGGAGTGAGGTGAAGCTTACTGTTGGGATCAGGGGAAATGGGCCGAGCGACTTCAGTATGGCGCCGGTCGTTTAAAATTGCAAGTCGCCCGCGTGCGCGGTCTGATGGCAGGGGAAGAAGTCTTGCATACTTGCTTCCACCGACAGCGAAGGGGACTATAGGCTGCCCTTGGATGGAGAAGTCAGACAGGGCGCCGGGGATTCGGCTTAGATCGGCTGAACTTCTTCGCGTTCGTCACCCGGGCGGAGCGTTTTGAACAATTACAAGCCAGGAGGACCATCCGCAATTTGGGCAGGCGCGTGGGTACGCGCGTCAGGCGGGTACCGCCGGGGGAATTCGTTGCGGGATGAAAATATCTTCGGACCTTGGCGCGCCTTACGATGATCAGGTCTTTTCTCTGTGGACCCGCACACCGATCGTCACCCCGAGACAGCGCAAGGTCCGGTAAGCTGAATGGCGGCCCTCGCGCAACATATTCATCAGGTCATGTTCACCATGGGACGATAACTCGGCGTCCGGCCCGAAAACCTTGTAGGTCTCAGGCGCAGCAGCATCGTGCGTGTTCTTGTCGGTGTTTCTCATTGCGTCGGCCTCTCTCTGAATCGCCCCGCAAAGGGTATCGCGATTACTTCCCCATCAGGATATTAGAATCTATCTCAAAGTAAAGATCAGGGTTCCTGGCAAGGCGTGAAACGGCGAGAAAGCGGAGCATACACACAGTATGTGAGCATTTTGAGCCGGTTCACAACACCGCCAGGGGCACTTAGATTTTTTTCTGAGATGGGTTCTAGAAGCGAAAGCGTTCGTCTCCGCCGGCCCTTGGCAGACGCTGACACGAATGCCTCTCCCGAACATTCGTGTCAGCAAATTTGACGGTGCTGGCGCCCATCGCCGCCGCCCTAAAGGTTGTCCTGCTGTGCCCACTGGGCATAGCAGGTACAGCTGAAACGATCGTTGAGATAACGTTGCACCTTGTAATCTTTGGGTTCAATTCTCGCCGCCATCATACCGTCGACCAACTGCACCTTGTGGGTCTCCAGGAACAGGGCCTTGCTCGCTTCCCGGTGTCCTTTCATGCGCAGATTCTGAGAACGCGAAGAACGCAGCGTGCTCATCTTCTGACAATCGGCAATTTCCTGGTCGATGGCTTTTTCATAATACACCTTGAGTGCCTGAACATCCTCGCCGCCCTGAACCGGAGCGACCACGAAGACCAAGAGCACTACGACCACTAGGGCAATCATCGTTTTCATCTTTCCTTCCTCCTGGGTTGGGGGTGAAGCAATATCGGAAGCGGGTGTCGACCTCCGACGACAGCCCGTTTCCGCCCTAAGGTCTATCGTTTGGCGCCGGCTGGTCAGAACCGCGGTGCCCATTTTTCGTGGGCACCCGTTTGCGGTGTCAGACAAGTTGGTGGGCCATAACCTCATCGGTGCCGAACACTCCTGTGAAGGGTGGGGTCGATGCCGGCAATCGTGGCTACCGGCGCATACACGCCTACGGTCAGGTCCAGCTAGGAGAGCAACGTGATTTAAATCGCTTCAGGGTCGCGCTGCACGGGATCGTGCTCAAGAGGTCCGCAACAGGGTCGTTCCAAGGGAGAGTTGAACGCCTTCGCTTTGACATTTAACCCAAGCACAGAGCATGCCAATGAGCGAAGATAACGCTATTCGTGGGGTCAAAACGATCTATATGGCGCTAAACATTAATAAAAGTGGATGACATCGGAGGCAACCGTCAGACATCACGCAGGATTTGAGCGCAGGATGGATGCCTACAACGTTGACAGCCTGATTAACAGTCACCAAACAGATTGACACCAGCGATGGGCGAAACTCGTCATTCGTGCAGGACGGTGCGGATCGCTTCGAAGATCCGGGTGGTATCGGCGGTGCCCCCCATCTCACAGGGAATGAGATCACCGGGCGCAAAAGCCCTTTCAACGGCCGCGGTCAATCGTTCGGCCGCTGCCTGCGCCTCGGGAAGGTCGTGGATCTCGCCCAGCCATTCCAGCATCAGCGCGCCGGACAGGATCATGGCCGTGGGGTTGGCCTGACCGCGGCCGGCGATGTCGGGGGCGCTCCCATGGCAGGGTTGGAATACGGCGTGTCGGTCACCGATATCGGCCGAAGGCGCCATGCCCATGCCGCCCACCAGGGCGGCGCTGAGATCGGAGAGAATATCACCGAACATATTCTCCATCACGAGGACATCGCATTGCCAGGGGTGTTTGACCAGATTGAGCGCCATCGCATCCACGTAGCTGTGGTCGGCGGCGATTTCCGGGAAGTGTTTCGCGCGCTCATCGAAGATCTGGCGGAAAAAGGCTTGAGAGCCCAGCACGTTAGCCTTGTCCACGCAGGTCACGCGGCCGGGTGCGCCCCGGTGTCGGCGTTTGGCCGCCAGACGGAAAGCAAAATCGAAGAGACGCTCGCACACCGGCCGGGTGATCATCATCGTATCGCGGGCGACCCGGTCGTCTTCGACCACGGCCTGTCCGCGGGAGGCAAAAAGGCCCTCGGTGGATTCCCGCACGATGACGAAATCGAGATTCGCCGCCCGCGCATCGGCCAGCACCGGCGGCAGGCCCGGCATGCGCCGGACGGGGCGCAGACCGGCGTAGAGTGCGAGCCTTTCGCGCAGATCCAGCTGAGGGGCGATCTCACGGCCGTCGGCGTAGCGCACTTCAGGCAGGCCCATGGCACCCAGCAAAATGGCGTCGGCCTGGGCGGCGGTGGCAAAGACTTCTTCCGGAAAGGCATCGCCGGTGCGCTGATAGAGCGCCGCCCCGGCCTCGAGATGGTCGTAGGTCAGTTGGAAGGCATCGGCCGCCGCGGTGACATCCCCCAAGAGCGCCAGGCAGACCGGCATGATCTCGTGGGCGATGCCGTCACCCGGCAGCACGGCAATGCGCAATGTTATCCTGGTCGTCATTCGCGAATCCTCACGTTTCCGACCGGATCCAGAACTGAAGGGTCTTGCTTTCGACCCACCCGCTGACGGTGGCGCTGAAATTAGCGTAATGGTCGGTTGCCCGGTGGACTTGGAAGGCGGCCTCATCGGTATAAACCTCGTAGAGAAATGTGCGCCGCGGGTCCTGGGGATCGACACAGACATCGAACTGGTGGCAGTCTGTTTCGCGCGCTAGAGAATTGTGGGCCTGCTGTTTTACGGCCTCGTTAAAAGCATCAGCATGCTGGGCCTCGACCACAAATTCAACCGTAACGATGTACATGGCACCTCCCTTGGCTGGGAATGGATTTCAAACAGTTCACAGGTTGCGGGGAAAAGCCTCTTCGAGTTCGGCAATCCCGTCGACAGACAAAACGCGGTAGGACCGATCCTTGAGGAGGAGAAACAACCGCGCCGTGGCTTCGAGCTCCTCCGCATTGGCGGCGGCATCCGCCAGGTTGCGGCCGCCCACGATCAGGCCGTGCTGAGCCAGCAGCAAGGCATGGCTGACGGCGGCCGCCCGCCCCACGGCGGCGGCCAGGGCCGGATCCCCCGGACGATAATAGGACACCAGGGGCAGCTTGCCGACGCGCATCACATAGTAGGGCGTCAGGGGGGGGATCACGTTTTCATGGTCGAGCCCCTCCAGACAGGAAACCGCCATGCTCCAGGGCGCGTGCAGATGGACCACGGCAGCCACCCGGGGCCGTGCGGCGTAGAGGGCCTGATGGACGACCACCTCCTTGGAAGGCTTGTCTCCGGCCACATGACGGCCGTCGCTATCCAAACGCGAGATGCGCTCGGCGTCGAGCCCGCCAAGGCGCGAATTCGTGGGGCTCATCAGAAGGCCGTCTTTGCGCTTTACACTGATGTTGCCCGAGGTTCCCGGGCATAGCCCCTGCCGATCCAGGATCCGGCCCAGTTCGACCATCTCCCGGCATTGCTGCGCTTCGTTCATGTGATCATCTCCAGGGCCCGCGAAAAAAAAGCCGGCCGGCCGAAATTCCCCGATTTGAGCACCAGCGCCAGCGGCGAACCTTCGGTACTGACGGTCCAGGGGACCCCCGGTTCGATTTCCGGACCGATGCGAAGTTCGCGGATCTCGAGGGCTTCGAGAACAGCACCCGCTGTCTCGCCGCCGGCCACGATCAATTTGGTGATGCCCTGCTGCCGCAAACCGACGGCCAATTCGGCCAGGTTGGCTTCGACCAGTTCCCCGGCACGCTGCCGGCCCAGGCGATCCTGGACGGCGGCAACGGTTTCAGGGGGCGCCGAAGCATAGATCAGAACGGGCTTCCGCCACATGTGCGCTGCAGCCCAGTCCAGAATGTCCGTCTGACGCTCGCGGCCGTCGGCCAAACCCAGCGGGTCAAGCTGTCGGGACGGGCAAACCGCCGCCATGTGCGCGACCTGATCGCGCGTGGCCACCGAGCAGCTCCCGGCCAGAACCGCGGCCGGACCGGCCCAGTTTTCGATGGGCACCAGCCCCTCGGTTGCGGGAAGCCACCCGGCGGCGCGATAGTTGGCCGGCAGCCCCATGGCCACGGCCGATCCCCCGGTGACCAGGGGCATCCCGTCACAAGCTTTACCGATCTGCTTCAGATGCTCATCGTTCAGGGCGTCCACCACGGCGAATTTAATGCCTTGAGCCGCCAGGCGCTGCAGTTCCCGGCGGATTTGCCCTGCCCCCTGGCGCACACAGGCATAGTCGATCCGCCCCACATCGTCTGAATTTTGCACCTGACGGCCGAGCACGCGCACCAGATCGGCATCGTTCATCGGCGTCAGGGGGTGATCGCGCATGCTCGATTGCGACAGCAGGCGATCGCCCACGAAGAGGTGCCCCTGGTAGACCGTACGCCGATTGGCCGGAAAGGCCGGGCAGACAACCATGATCCCTGCCCCGGTGGCCCCGTGCAGGGCCTGGGCCACCGGCCCGATATTGCCAGCGGGGGTCGAATCGAAGGTCGAACAGTATTTGAAAAAGATCTGGCGAGCCCCCTGGCCCTGCAGCCAGCGGCAGGCCGTCAAGCTTTGGTCGACCGCCTCCGATACCGGCGCCGTGCGGCTTTTCAGGGCCACCACCACCGCAGCGGCGCCTTTGGGCCAGGGGTCATCGGCCGCGGGACAGCCGATCCGCTGCACCACCGGCATCCCGTGACGGCCCAGCATCAGGGCCAGATCGGTGGCGCCGGTGATATCGTCAGCAATACAGCCCAGGACGGGTTCCATCAATCAAAGGTTCTTTCGCCAGGCACCGCCGCGGTACCGACAGGTTCGGATCGTCTCGAACCGCCCGCAGCGGTCGGTAATCATTGACTTCCGCTTATGAATGCAATAACGTATACGTTACATTATTTATTGTCAAGCCGGAGTGACTGTTATGAACTGGCGCCTATCTTTGGATCAGATCGAAACCGTGGGCTGCGGCCTTAAGCGCCCCGAATGCGTGCTGTGCACCGCATCGGGAAACATCTACTGCGCAGACTGGGGCGGTGGTGTGACTTGGTTGAAACCTGACGGCGCTACCGAGCGCATCCTGGCCCGACAGGCCGGTTTCGATCTCAAACCCAACGGCATCGCCCTGTGCCGGGATGGATCGTTTCTGGTGACCGATCTCGGCGATCAGGGAGGCCTTTATCGGCTGCAGCGCGACGGTCGGCTCGATCCTGAAATCGTGGAGGCCGAGGGCCGGCGTGTGCCGCCTTCCAATTTTGTCCTACTGGACGATCGGGAGCGCATCTGGCTTAGCGTGAGCACCCGCCGCGAGCCGCGCGCGCTGGGCTACCGGCCGGACGTGAACGACGGTTTCATCGTACTGAAGGACGCGCGCGGCACGCGGGTGGTGGCCGACGGCCTGGGCTATACCAACGAAGTCCAGTTGGACCCGAGCGGTCAATGGCTGTATGTCAACGAAACCTTCGGCCGCCGCCTGAGCCGCTTCCGGATCACCGCCACGGGGGCGCTCAAGGGGCGTGAAACCGTCGCCGAATTCGGCGCCGGCACCTTTCCCGACGGTCTGACCTTCGATGCCCGGGGCGGCATCTGGATCACCAGCATCGTCAGCAACCGCATTCTCCATATCGAACCGGGGAAAGCGCCCCGCGCAGTGATCGAAGACACCGATCCCGATCATCTGGCCTGGGTCGAGGCGGCCTTTCAGGGCGGCACCATGGGACGCCCGCACCTGGACCAGGTCAAGAGCCGCAAACTGGGCAACATCTCCAGTCTGGCCTTCGGCGGCCCCGATCTGCGCACAGCCTATCTGGGCTGTCTATTGGATGACCGCCTCTACCGTTTCCGAGCCCCGGTGGCCGGTCGTCCCCCGGTCCACTGGCACTACGACGATCCACCCTGAAAGGCGATAAAGAATGACTTTCGTCCGCCAGGCCTATCGCACCATCAAGGCGCGTATCCTCGATAACCACTACCCGCCCGGGCAGCAGGTCCCGGAGCAGCAACTGGCCGACGACCTCGGCATGAGCCGCACCCCGGTGCGCGAAGCCTTGATCCGACTGCAGAACGAAGGCCTGGTGGATTTGATCCCCCGCCGGGGCATGCGGGTGGTCCCGCTTTCCCCGGAGGATATGCGTGAAATCTACGAGGTGCTGACGGCCCTGGAAGTCACGGCGGTGGAGCTGTTGGCCCGGCGCGAACTGTCGCCGGAAGCCCTGGCGCCGCTGGAGGAAGCCTTGCAGGATATGGAAACCTGTCTCGATCGGGACGATCTGGACGGCTGGGCTAAGGCGGACGCCCGCTTTCACGAAACCCTGATCACGCTTTCCGGCAACAAACGCCTGGCCGGCATGGCCGCCACCCTGGCCGACCAGGCCCACCGGGCGCGGATGGTGACCCTGCGTCTGCGGCCCAAACCGCTCCAGTCCATCCGGGAGCACCGCCAAGTGCTGGAAGCCTTGCGCACCGGCGACGGCCGGCGGGCTGGCGAACAGCACCGGCAGCACCGCCAGGGCGCGGCCCAATTGCTGCTTGAGATTCTGTCCTATTACCGGCTGCCCCATCTTTGACGGTCTCGTAAAAAGTCCAATATCGGCGTTACGCTTCATTCCTCGGGTTTCGCAAGCCGTATCTTGAACTTTTTACGAAACCGTCAAAGATGGGGCAGCCGGTAATAGGACAGAATCTCAAGCAGCAATTGGGCCGCG
>JASJED010000223.1 GCA_030065585.1 Desulfobacterales bacterium
AAAAAGACGCTCCACATCGTCTTCCGCCAGGCAGGCTTCGCCCGCGCGGCGCGCGACCGGGCGCCGGGCGACCCCCTGTCGCGCCGGGAAGACGGCCTCATTCCCCTCACCGGCGGTAAATGCCGTCACCTTGCCGGAGCGGCGCTCCAGAATCCAGCGGTCCGGTGTGATCATGCCGTCCACCAACCCCTGATTGAGTCCGGGAACGGCTTCGAAAACAGATTGGTCCGCATCCAGGGGATTGACACTGAAAGCCACCCCCGATGCGTCGCCCATGACCAGTTCCTGGATCAGCACGGCCATGTCGCTGCGCGCCGGCGCCAACCCCAGTTCCTGGCGGTAGAGCAGGGCGGCGTCGGACCACAGCGAGGCCCACACCTTGCGCACATGCTCCAGAATCGCCTCCAAGCCCCGGACATTGACATAAGACTCGTGCAGCCCGGCAAAGGAGGCCCCGGCACTGTCCTCGCTCGTTGCCGAGGAACGAATCACGGTGGCACCGTCCGCCAGGCCGGGTTTGAGGGCGCGTTGCAGCGCGTCCTTGAGTGCGGGCGGCCAGGACGCCCTCAGAAAGAGGTTGCGAACCCGCAGGGCCGCATCCCAGATCTCCTCCCAGCGCATATCCGCAAAGGCCTTGCGGTTGAGTTCCAGCAGGATCCGTTCTTCGAGATCGTTGGCAGCGATGAAGTCACGGTAGGCCGGCGCGGTGACCACCAGGGTCGCAGGAACGGCGAAACCGTTAGCCGCCAGAGCCGCTAAATTGCAGCCCTTGCCGCCGGCCAGGGTCAGCGCGTCCGGCGAGACCTTCGCCAGCGGCAGAATGTAGCGATCAGCCGACATGGTATTCCATAACCTTCTGGAACCGGTTGACGAGATAATAGCGCTTGACCGCCAGACGCAGCAGAGCGGTGGAAGGGGCGCTCACGAAGGCTTCCAACTGGGGGTGCCGCTGGCGGTAGAACTCGCGGGCCGTCTTGGCCGCCGCGCCGTCGACCTCCTGAACCGTGCCGATCGCGGTGACGGCCATGGCCTCGTAAATATCGGACTGCCGGTTGCGGCTGTTTTCCACCAGCAGGGCGGCCCGGGGTTCGGCCGCTAAGTTGGCGAACTTGCGCGTGGCCCGCGTGGTGGCAAAATGAATCCCGGAAAGATCAGCCTCGGCCACCACGCACACCAGACTGGCGTAGGGATGGCCGTCGGCGCCGCAGGTGGAAAGCACGGCCAGACGCTGATCGGTGATAAGGTTTTCGATGGCGGAGCGGACCGATTGCTGATCGTTCAAGGGACCTCCTGATTGGCGCTGGAAAAAATAGCTTGCTGTCTTCGTCTGATGGCATCCGCGGATGGGACCTTGCGGGCGCTGAGGCGTTAACGCCAAGATGTGACAATCTAATCAATGAGACCGCTGGGGGCAACCGCCCAGCGACACCCGCCGCCCTATTTCGCCAAAGGACCCGTCTCCGAAGGGACCGGTGGGGGCAGTCCCACCGACGTCCGCCGGGCGGCCAGGGATTTAAGGCCCTTGAAGCGGGTGTGCAGGCGGCGACACGCGTCCAATGACAGCCGGTCCACCAAGGCAATGACGCGCATCTCCTCACGCGCGTCTGGAAAGGCCTCCCTATCGGGGGCGATCTCCTCTTTCCAGACCAGCTGGGTGTAGATCAGACTGCGGGCGGCCAGGCGACGCTGACGCTCCGGGGCGGGCGGACGCCCGAAAATAAGGGCCAGGGTCAGGCGGTCGCCCGGTCCATAGTAATGACCACGGTGCCCGCCGGCGCGGTAGACATCCTGCAGGAGATAGCGGGGACGAATGACGGCAGCGGAGGGCAGACGCCGGCGCAGCTCCCGCAGCAGCCGCAGGTGCATATAGCCGGCTTCGACATAAACCCGTTCGCGGCAGCCATCCAGGCGATTGGCTAGGGCGTGCGCCCGCAGCTGGTCGCGCAGCACGAAGCGCGCCGCATCGGCCTCGGCAAAACGGCACACCGCCGCCAGGAGCTGATCGAAATCGGCCCCCGCCGCCGCCTCGTAAAAAGCCAGCAAATGGCGGGTGGCCCGGCGCTCGGCGGCGTAGACCGGCCCCAGGCGCGCATCGGATTCTAATTCCGCCGGCCGGCCACCATCGGCCAAATGCTCATGAATCCTGATCAGTCTGGCGGTAAAGGGTTCGCAGGCCCAGATCCGCCGGCCGCGCGCATGTAGCGCTTGCAGCACACGGGCCGAGGCCCGCACGAAATCCGGATATTCGAAATCGACACTCAGGAGATAATCCTCCAACGTGATGGCACCCGTTAGCATGTGCTCGAATTCCGGCGTGGGGGGCTCCTCCACCACGATCTGATCGTGCCGCGCCATAAGATCGGCGGCCAGCGGCAGAACTTCGGGGCGATGGGAAGATAAGGCCAGGGTCAGGGTGAGGGGCATCTTGGTTCCCGTGTCCATCGGTATCGGGGTCGGTATCGGGATCGGAATCGAAAATCTTCAGTTCATTAAATAACTTCCCGATACCGATTGCGATACCGATAGCGATACCGATTAATTTTTTGCTTGTAGCGCTTTTCCAAGCTAAAAGATAGTCGTTCCAAGCTGCTCAGATGGTGCACAGCCTTAATCCGGGTCGGGGTCGCTATCGGGGTCGGGGTCGAAAGCTGTTAACCCTGGTCTACTATTTTTCGATACCGATACCGATACCGAATCACGAATACCGTAATTTTGCAGCTCTTTTCAAGTAGCTGACAAGATTGTCGTCACGATCTACTCCGATGCTACACCGCCTTAATCCGGGTCGGGATCGCTATCGGAATCGGGGTCAGCAGTTTTTAATCGACGGCATTTTTTCGATCACGATACCGATACCGATACCGATACCGAGTACCGATTCAAAATATCTCAGGAACCCGGGGCAGGCGCCGGACGGTTGGTGAGGTAGACGCCGGATAGCACCAGGACGGTGCCGGCCGCCAGCGAGACCGTCAGGGCTTCGTCCAGGAGAAGATAGCCGAAGATGATGGCGCTGATCGGCACGAAATTGATGAACACCCCGGCCTTCATGGCACCGATGCGCTGAATGCCCTGGTAATACCAGACAAACCCCAGAACGGTGCCGAAAAAACCCAGGTAGAAAAGCGCCATCCAGTCCACGGGTGTGTAGCCCGGCCAGGCCGACCAAAGCCCCTCGTACCAGGCCGGCAGGGCCAGGCACAGGGCCCCGCTGAGCGAGGCGTAAAGAATCGAGGTCAGGGGCGACATGCTCGCCAGCAGGGATTTACCCAGAAGCGAAAAGGTCACCCAACTGGCCACGCACCCCAGGATAAAAAGCTCCCCCCAGCCCACCGGCCCGGAGACCAGGGCGGACAGGCTGCCGCGGGTGATCACGAGCAAGGCGCCCGTAATCGAAATCCCGATGCCGCACAGGCGCAGCGGTGTGAGGCGCTCGCGGAAGATCAGTGCGGAGAAGAGGGCGATGAAAATGGGGTTGTTGGCAATGATGATCGCGGCCCGCCCGGCTTCGATCAGCTTCAAGCCCTTGAAGAAGAAGACGTTGTAGGCAAAGACCCCGGTCATCCCCAGCAGAAAGACCGGCAGTAGTTGCCGGGCCTGGATGGCCGGCAGCCGCCCCTCGATCTTCCAGGCCGCCAGGAGTAGAAAAACCGAGGCGATGGCAAAGCGCAGGAAGGCGGCCGAGTAAGGCTCCACGTGTTGGGCCGCCATCCGGCCGGCCACGAAGGTACCGCCCCAGAAAACGGCCATGCCAAACAGCTTGAGATAGACCCGTATCATTCGGCGGGGTCGTTCGGTTCGTTGCGCACGAGGGACTCCAGGATGGCCGGAATATAGTCGTCCGCTTTTTCCCTGGGAAAACTGCAGGAACCGGCCCCGGCATGACCGCCGCCCCCATAGTTGGACAGCAGCAATCCGACGTTGACCCGGCAGGCCCGATTGAAAATGCTGTGCCCTACGCTGACGATCACACGGTCGCGGTCACGGTCGTTGTAGCGGATCTTGGCCTGCACCACACTCTGGGGATACATGGAGTAGACCAGGAAACGATTGCCTTGAGGGGTCGTCTCCAGCGCGCGAAAATCCGTAACCGCCACCTCTCCCTGGATCGTGGTGTGGCGTTCGAGGTGGTCGCGATAAGCGCGGTTGTCGGCCACGACCTGCCGGCTGCGCCGGGCCACCTCGTCATCAGCCATGACCACCGCGATGGGATCGTCGCGCAGCAATGTCACCAGACGATTCCAATAGGGCGCGTCCTGTCGTTCGCGACCATTGACAGTCATGGACAGCAGCACATAGGGATAGTTCTCGGGGAACTGGACCTCGTCCTCGGTCAGATCGGCGCTGTCGATCCGGTCGGTCTGGTGGATCAGTTCATCGTAGCCGTCCCCAAAACGCCCGGCGTAATAGCGGTAGATCAAACCGGCTGCCGAAGGGGCCATCTCGAAAAGTCCCGCAACGGGTTGCTTCGGGGTGTTGGAAAAATGATGGTCGAACCACAGCCCGCAGTTAGGATGATAAGGCAGATTGGCCACGATATCGCCGGACTGCACATCCACGAGGCCCCGCTGCATGTCGCCGGGTTCGGCCCAGACGAGCGGCAACCCGTCACCTTCGGCCACCTGCAGCAACATGGCACACACGATACCGTCAAAATCCGGACGCGTTACGATTCGCATGGATTGTCTCCCACCGGGAATTGCCGCCGATCGGTGGCCGTCGTCCGTGCCACGCCCTGGCAACTTTCAATTCCGGTCCTATTATAATTACTATTAATCTAAAATGATGGAAGCCCTTATAGAGCATCGCCCCCCCTGTTTTCAACCGTGTTCATCACGAAAAAAAACGCGGGAGCGAGAGCGATGGCCGCGGCCCTCCGGGTGGTATTGGCGAATTCCCCCTGGGCCACGTATGGTAACACAAACCCTTTTTCTGAAAAGGAGGATCCACAGCATGGCGCTCTATCTGGTCCAGCATGGTAAAAGTCACGGCAAGGACATCGATCCCGAGCAGGGACTGACCGATGAGGGCAAGGCCGAGGTGGCGCGCATTGCCGACGTGGCCCGGGGCTATGGCGTCAAGGTCGACGCCATCCTCCACAGCACGAAAAAGCGTGCCCGCCAAACGGCTGACATCATCGCTCAAGCCCTCGAACCTGCCGGCGGGATCAAGGAAAAATCCGGTCTCAAACCCATGGACGACGTTACCGCGCTGGGTGGGCTGATCGACAGTGCCCCCAACGTGATGCTGGTGGGCCACCTGCCCTTCATGTCGCGCCTGGCGGCCTGGCTGATCACCGGCAGCATCGAACCCCCTGTCTTTGCCTTCCAGAACGGCGGCATCGTCTGCCTGAAAGAAAACCCGGAGGTAGGCGGCTGGATGATCGCCTGGAGCTTGATGCCCCGTATCGGATGAATCGCATCCCACGGCAAGGCGGACTTCGGGTAATCTCACCCGATCGACGTACAAATACTTCGAGCGCATCGGGCGATTTCCCTACCCCCACGCCGAGCACGCCTATTCCAGCTGTAAAAACAATCTTCCGGGAGGCATTCACCAGACGCGACGCGTTCCCCGCCCCTGAAGGCCCCTCACCGTCCTGATGGACGAACAATGCTGATGGCCCCACGATCGCAAACTGCCGGGTGCGCCCTCCTCTGATCGCCGCCCGCCGTATCATCCAATGAACAAAAGCCTATCCGATTGTCGTGCAAACTGCGGCGGTGCTTTGCATGCTATTAATTTGACTTGAAAGTAATGAATATTAAATTGTGTTTTGAACAGTTGACAAATAAAATTGGTTCCTGTATAGGTGTCCTAAATAAAATTTGATATATTTTCAAAATGTTATAAATATATTAAATTCTTGTGAAAATAAAAATTGATCTAAAATCAGTTTCAACTATAAACAACTAAAATGGCAAATATATTTTGATCATTAATCAATCTGGCGAGCCTTTTGAGGTCAGCCACCTGCTCCCATGCCATCAATGAATCCCGAGACCGACCAGAATTCGATCAGCGACGCCGTGTTGATCGCCCTGCGTCAGATCATCCGCGCCATTGATCTGCGCTCCAAACGCCTGGTCAAGCAGTTCGGCCTCACCGGCCCCCAACTGCTCATTCTTCAGGAGATCGCCCGCGCCGACGAAATTACCGCCAGCGAACTGGCCAAATCCATCAGCCTGAGCCAGGCCACGGTGACCGGCATCCTGGAAAGGCTTGAAAAGCGCAACCTGATCACACGGCGCCGCAGCAACAGCGATCGTCGCCGGGTCAAGGTATCCGTTACCACCACCGGCCGCCAGTTACTCGAGGCCGCCCCTCCCCTGATGCAGGAATCTTTCATAGAGCAATTCGACCGCCTGCGGAACTGGGAACAGCACATGATCCTCAGCACGCTGCAGCGCCTCGTCACCATGATGGACGCCAAACAAATCGAAGCCGCGCCGATCCTTGCATCGGAGCCTCTGGAAACCCCGCCGGAATCATCCAACGGCCTAACGGTATGATGGCAATAATTATGGTTGAGAAATGGATAGATAGATGTCGATTCACAAATTCAGAGGAAAAATGAAAAAGATCGAAATCAAAGAATTATACAAGATCTTCGGCCCCCATCCCGAAAAGGTCATGCCGCTTCTGGACCAGGGGCTCAGCAAAGAGGCCATCATGGAAAAGACCCGCCACGGCGTGGGTGTGGCGGACGTTACCTTCGATGTGGACGAAGGCGAAATCCTGGTGGTGATGGGACTTTCCGGCAGCGGCAAATCCACCCTGGTGCGCTGCATCAACCGGCTGATCGAGCCGACCGCCGGCACCATCCTGGTGAACGGCCAGGACGTGGTCAACCTGTCCGAAAAAGAGCTGCGGCGTTTTCGGCAGAAGCATTTCGGGATGGTCTTCCAAAACTTCGCCCTTTTTCCCCACCGCACCGTTCTAAAAAATGTCGAGTACGGTCTCGAGATTCAGAAGGTCGATCAGGCCAAACGCACCGACGTTTCCATGCAGGCCCTGGAGCAGGTCGGCCTCAAGGGTTGGGAGGCATCCTACCCGGATCAGCTAAGCGGCGGGATGCAGCAGCGGGTCGGCCTGGCCCGTGCCCTGGCGCTGGATGCCGATATCATGCTGATGGACGAGGCCTTCAGTGCCCTGGATCCTTTGATCCGGCGCGACATGCAGGATGAACTCCTCGAACTCCAAGACAAAGTGCAGAAGACCATCGTCTTCATCAGCCACGACCTGGACGAAGCCATCAAGCTAGGCGACCGCATCGTCCTGATGAAGGACGGCCTGATCGTTCAGGTGGGCACCGCCGAGGAAATCCTGACCAACCCGGCCAACGAATACGTGGCCAAGTTCGTCGAGGACGTCGACATGACCAAGGTCATCACGGCCGAAAA
>JASJED010000043.1 GCA_030065585.1 Desulfobacterales bacterium
GGCCAGCCCCAGCCTGCGCAGGACCGCCACCATGGCCTCGGCCACTTCCGGAAAGCACCCGTCCACCAGGCATTGGACGAAAAGCGCTACCGCGGTGGGTCTTGTCGGCACATGTGTTCCCATTGCCATCCGGATATCTCAGGGAAGCGCGGCCCCCGCTGGCCGCGTCCCCAAGAATTCGACGAGCACCGCGCTGCTGATCACGGTAATCGCCAACACCTGCCAGAGCGTCACCGCCTGGCCGAGGAAAACAACGGCCAAGCCGGTGGCGATCACCGGTTTGAAAAAGAAGAGATAGCTGCCGCGCGTGATGTCGGGAACGGCCGCCAGCCCTCCAAGCCACAGAAACTGGGTGATCGTGGTGTTCCAGACGGCCATCACCAGCAAAGCCGTCCATTGCCCGGCGGGCCGGGCCAAAAGCGTGAAGGGGTTAACCCACCGCGCCCAACACAGTCCCACGAGGAACCACAGGCCAATCCCCCCCATGAACATGGTGATGGCCGTAATCCGCAAAACGCCGTAGGTTTCGATGATGGGGCGCATCATCACCGTGTAGGCTGAGATCACCAGCGTGCATCCCAGCACCATCAGGATCCCGATCAGGTTCTGACCCGTGCCCATGAGTTTGGCCAGGTAGCCGTCGGTAATCAGGAGCGCAACGCCCACGAGCGCTCCGCAGCCGCTGAACATCTTGGCCCTGGAAAATGGCTGCCGGTTGAGCCCCAGGTTGATCAGCCCCACGCCAATCGGGATGGTGACCACCATGGTGGCCACCTGGGGCACTGTAGCGAAATCCAGTGACCAATGATACAGCAAAAAACCTAAAGTTACCCCCCAGAGGGCCAGCCCGACAAGCTGCAGACCATGGGTCCGGAAAGGGGCCGCTAGGTTGCGCGATGCCGGAAATGCCATGCACAGCAGCAGAAGCCCGCATCCGCCCAACAGAAAGCGCCAGACCGAGAGTTCCGGGCCGCCCACCCCCGAAAGCACGGCGACAAATTCGGTCGAAGCGTGGCCAATCACGCCCAGAAATACCGCCAGATAGGCAACCAGCGTCGATCGATGCCACAACCCCATCAGCGTTGTCTCCCTGATATCCTGTCTGTTGCCGGGGCCGCCCGGACACCGATCGCGCCGTGCCGATGACCGCGCTTCGGTTCCTGCCAATGGACCGGGAAGCCTTCCCCCCGATATCGATCATCGCTTATGGCCAACCAATTGGATATTGGTCTTACCATTACTAGACAGGGACATTTCAAATTGTCAAGCCATCCCGCCAACCCATAAGAAAATTTACAAAATATTGATATATTTATTTAAATTTACATTTTGCGCTGCAGGATTGACATTCGTAGCGATTAGGATTATTGGTAACACCAATAATTCACATTTGATTCGCGTCTGTTTCCAGCACCTCGATTCACGGCGGCGATTCAACAAGGAGTCGATGAGCGGACATGAAAATTCCTCTGCAGCCCATTAAGCCCAAAAAAGTTTCCGATCAGGTTTTCGACCAGCTTCGCGAGCTGATCTTTCGGGAGGAATTCAAACCCGGCGAACAGCTCATACCGGAGCGGGAGTTGGCCGAAGCGCTGGGCGTAAGCCGCACCTCGGTCCGCAATGCCATCAACAAACTCGTGGTCATGGGGCTTCTCGAACAAAAACAGGGTCAGGGCACCTTCGTCAAAAAGCCTGAAAAACGCCCCCGCAATCCGCTGGAAGTGGCCATGCAGCCCCAGGAGGCCTCCCTGCAGCACCTGCTCGAGTTCCGCATGGGCATGGAGTGCAACGCCGCCTATTGGGCGGCCAAGCGCGCCGTGGATAAAGATCTTCGTTTTCTGGAGAAAAGTATTGACGAAATGAAGGTGGAGGTCGCCTCCGGGCGGCTGGGCACCGAAGCGGATGTCGCCTTCCACATGGCCATTGCCTATGCCACGAAAAACCCGATCCACGTCCAACTGATGCGCCAGTTCTATGATTTTCTGTTCGTGGGCATCAAGGAGAATCTGGCTCACCTGTATGAAGATCACAATAATATCGAGGAAATCCTCAAACAGCACACCGCGATTTCCCGGGCCATCGGCGCGCATCAACCAGAGCAAGCGTTCGAGGCCATGCACCGCCACATCTCATTTGTCCTGGATTTTTTCAAGACCCGCCGATAGATAGCCGCCGATCCCCCTCCAAAGCGTGCCGGCCGCCGACAAAGACATGATCGCCTCGTCTTTTAGTGCCCACCCATAAAAAGATGTCTTGGGGGGATGGGCATTATTTACCCTGAAGCTCAACCTGCATGGCCTTGACCAGTTCCTGATGCCGAAAGTTGTCCGGATCCTCGTCCAGCGCCCGCTGGCCCCAGATCAGGGCGCTGGCATAGTCCTTTTTCTGGCGGTAATTCTCGGCAATTGCATAGAGCAGGTGTTCCGTCGGGACGCGGCGGTGAGGGGTCGGGATGGCCAGGGCCTTGCGAAAATCGGCGATGGCACGATCGTAGGCCTGCTGCACGGTCAGGCAACTGCCACGGCCGATTAGGCTCTCCTCATCCCAGGCATCCAGCGCCAGGGCCCGCGTATACATGGCCACGGCCAGGTCCAGGTCACCCTCGACCTCGTGGATTTTGCCCAGGTAAAAATAAGGATTGTCGCCGTCATGATGGCGATACGCCGGATCCAGATCGATGACCCGGCGAAACGCACGCACCGCACCCACACCATCCGGCTTGCGGAAACAGCGGATGCCCTGGTCAAACCATTCCGCCGCATTTTTAGGCCCTTGTTGTTGTTCCATGACCTCCCCCCAATCATTTTCTTGGTTACTCTGACCACGTCGACGCCCTAAAAGCAATAGGCAGCTGCGTCTTTATCTTGTTTTTTCGGTCATCAAAGGGAGGCTGCTGATCCACGGCATCCATGGCCGTGGGACCCGCAGGCAGGCGGTATTCAAGAAATCAATCGGAATGACGATAAATCCACAAGGACGCCGCCATGCCGGTGTATCGGGTCCGGCGCGGCGAACTTCCAATGTTTTATTCGTCATACCAAGTGGTTTTATCGATTAGACCTGGGTACCAGCGCTATGTTATTGGAAAGCATTGCGATTTCATCGGCAGGCTCTTTTGCGGTTGCGGCCCTGGGCTTGACCTTTGCGCTTTTTCAGGGATTCGTGGCCTACCGGCGCCCGGAATTTACCTGGAACCGCTGCGGCGCCATGCTTTCCCTTCTCACGGCCCTTTACGCTGTGGCCGTCTTTTTTCAGTTCAACCTCCCCGAAGGCCCGCACACGCGGCTTTGCGAGCGATTCCAGTTTTCCATTTTCACCCTCATGCTTTTCGTGCTCGGCCGCTTTACGTTTGCCTTTCTAAAGATGGATGGCCGCCGCTGGCTGCTTATTTTGGCGCCGCTGACCGGCATCTATCTGATATTGATCTGGTTTACCGACCTGATCATTGCCCCCACCTTTGTGCATCGCCACTTTCTATTGACGCCCCGCCCCTATATCGAGCCGGATCTGGGGCCCCTGGGGATCATCTTCCTGGGGCTGATTTTTTGCCAGGCCATCGGCATCGTCATTATCTGGCAGGTGGCCACACGTCGCAAGGTGGCAGGGGCCCGGGTGCTCGTGGCCAGTTTCGCCGTCTGGATGCTGCTGGGACTTCACGATATTCTGGCCACCGTCGGTATGCCGGCCGTTCAGTTCTTGATGGAATACGGTTTTCTGGGGTTCTCTCTGTCGATCATCACCCTCACGATCCGCAAATACATTGAACTGTTTAAAATCGTTGAAGAAAACGAGAAAGCCCTGCAAAAAACCAAAGCGAGCCTGGAGCAGCGGGTCGCAGACCGCACGGCCACCATCGCCCGATCCAATCAGGAACTCAAGGCGGAAATCCGCGACCGACGGCGTATTGAAAAAGCACTGCGCGAAAGCGAAGAGAAATTCCGCACCCTGATCGCCAACTGTTCGGACGTCATTGTCATTCTGGACCGCAACGGCCGGATTCAATACAGCAGCCCCAATGTGACCCGGCATTTCGGCTGGCAACCGGAAGAACTCATGGCGCAGGAACTCGGCGCGACGATGCATGCCGAGGATCGCGAACGGGTCGAAAGCTGCATTGGGCAATTGATGGCGCAACCGGACAAAACCGTAACCCTGACCTACCGCTATCGGACCCGCGACGACCATTATCGACATATCGAGTTGACCCTGGTCAACCGGCTCGACACACCCCGAATTCAGGGGCTCGTGGGCAACTTTCGCGATGTTTCCGATCGGATCGCCTCGGAGCAGGCGCTGAGAAAAAGCGAACAGGCCCTGAAAAAAGCCCAGGCCATCGCCCATGTGGGCAACTGGGAATTCGACACGACCAGCCAGACCATCCAGGGATCCGACGAATGGTTGCGGATCTACGGTTTCGATCCCTCGTACGCAAAGATCGCGCTCGATCAGGTGCAGTCGTTGATGGCCGCCGAGGATCGACCCAAAGCCCAAAAGGCCTTGAACAATCTCCTCTATAGCAACGATGAATATGATATCACCTTTCGCATCCGGCGGGCCGACGACAATCGCCTTGTCTGGCTGCACTCCCGGGCCGAGTTGCTTGACAATGGCAATGGGCGACCGCCCACCGTCGCCGGGGTTATTCAGGACATTACCCCGTTTAAACAGGCGGAAGAGGAGAAAGCCCAACTCGAAAACCAACTGCGCCAAGCCCAAAAAATGGAGTCCATCGGCACGCTGGCTGGCGGCATCGCCCATGATTTCAATAATATTCTCTCACCCATCATCGGTTTTGCCGAAATGACGGCCAGCGATCTGCCCGCCGACAGCCAGGCCCACGCCAACCTGGAAGAAATCCTCAAGGCCGGACGACGCGCCCAGGAGATGGTCCAGCAAATTCTGACTTTCAGCCGGCACAACAATCAGGAGTGCAAGGCGGTTCAAATCACGCCGATCATTAACGAGTCGCTCAAACTGATGCGCTCCTCCCTGCCTGCCACCATCGACATCCGCGCCCACCTGGAAGATGAAAACGGTTTCGTGATGGGCGACGCCACCCAGATTCATCAAATGATCGTCAATCTGTGCACCAACGCGTACCATGCCATGCGGGAGACGGGCGGGGTCCTGAATGTGTACCTGGACGAAACGTGCTTTGATACACCCAACGAAGCACCCTTGGTCGGCATGCGTCCCGGCTGTTTCACGCGCATCCGGATTCAGGACTCGGGGCACGGCATCGCCCCGGACGTGCTGGAGCGTATCTTCGAGCCCTATTTCACCACCAAGGGGCCCGGGGAGGGGACCGGCATGGGCTTGTCGATGGTGCACGGCATCATCAAACACCACGACGGCGCTATCTGTGTCGACAGCGCGCTCGGGGCCGGGACGACCTTCAGCCTCTACCTCCCCCAGATTGTCCACAAGGATGACACCTCCATCACGGAAACCATGGACTTCATTCCGCTGGGTAACGAACGTCTGCTGTTGGTGGACGACGAAGCCCCGCTGCTGGACATGCAGCGCCAGATGCTGGAGCGCCTGGGCTATGAGGTGACCGCCAGCAACAGCAGCGTCGAAGCCCTGAGTCTGTTCTGCCGCAATCCCGAGGCCTTCGATCTGATGATCACCGACCAGACCATGCCGAATCTGACCGGGGGCGAACTGGCCGCCCAGGTGCTGCACATCCGCGAGGACCTGCCGATCATCCTGTGCACCGGTTTCAGCGAGTCGATTTCTCCGGAAACGGCCGCCGAAATCGGCATCCGCCGCTACCTGAACAAGCCCATTGCCCTGAAAACCCTCGCCCGTACGGTACGACTCGTCCTAAACGACACCTACGTCCCCCCTCCCGAAACGACACAGCAGGCCACCGGCACCTGACGCCCGCCGCATCTAGGCTGGTCCCATCCGGTTTGGACCGCGCCCATCGTCTTGGCATGACCGGCCGCCCCGTCGGCAGTGCCTAAATCGTCCCCGGGTTGTCCTAGTCTGACGGTTTACCGAATCCCCCTCAAAAAAACATTGACAATGTCCATAAATTATTTACATTATATTTACATTATATTTACTTTTGTGGTGCCGTTTCCATCCGGACCATGCCGAAATCATCCATTGTCGCCGACCGGAGAATCAATGCCGCCGGAACTCACCGCCAAACAACAGCGTCTGCTAGGCTACCTCGAACGGGAAAACCACCGCCGGGGGCGAACCCCCAGCCTGCGGCAAGCCGCAGCGGATCTCGGCATCAGCCACGCCGCGGTGGCCCAAACCCTGAAAGCCCTCGAAACCAAGGGTGTCGTACGGCGCGAGGGCCGTTACAGCCGAACCGTCCAGTTGCTCGGCCCCGGCCGAGGGCGAACCACACCGGCCGCCCACCGCAGCCGGGAGGTTCCGGTGATCGGGCGCATTAGGGCCGGACTGCCCATGTACGCCCAGCAGGAATGGGATGAAAGCGTGGTGGTCGATGCCGGGCGGTTTCCGGGCGCCAGTCTTTTTGCCCTGCGGGTGAAGGGCGACTCCATGCAGGACGCCGGTATTCTGGACGGCGACCTGGCGATCTGCGAACCGCGTCAGTACGCCCGCAACGGCGAAATCGTCGTGGCGCTCATCGACCAGGAGGAAGCTACGGTCAAACGCTTTTACCATTCTGGCGATCAGATCGAACTGCACCCGGCCAACCGCGCCTATACGGTCATGCGCTACGCCTTCGAGCAAATATTGATCCAGGGCAAAGTCGTCGGGATTCAACGCGACAGGATCGCATGATGAGCGGCGGCTTTAGCATTTCAGGAGGCGGAAACGCCGGTCGACAACGGCAACGCGCGCGGCGATCCGCAAAAGAGCGTTGCACGTTCACCCTTCCATCGTGAGCCATGCAAATTTCCGCAACACGGACACCGGCAACGGAAAGCGGCCGGATTCAGGTGGGCACCAGCGGTTACGCTTACACCGAGTGGACCGACGCCGGTTTTTACACGCCCGGGACGTCGGCGGGGCGCCTGTTGCCCCAGTACGCCCGGTGGTTTCCCGTGACCGAACTGAACTACACCTGGTACCAGATGCCCCGGGCGCCGGCGCTCGAACGCATGCTTCCGCAAGTCCCCCCCGCGTTTCGTTTCGCTCTCAAACTCACCCGCACCCTGACCCATGAGATCGACCCGGACCAATGGCGCGGACAGGTCGCCCGGTACCGGGACGGCATCGCGCCCCTCGTGCTGGCGGGGAAGCTGGCCGCCGTTTTGCTCCAACTGCCGCCTTCCTTCACGCGGACGCCCAACCGGCGTCGCTATCTGGCTGCCCTGCTCGACGCGTTGGAAGGGCTGCCGGTGGCGGTCGAATTCCGCCACGTGTCCTGGGCCACGGACCACGTGTTTACGGAATTGGCCGACCGCCGCATCACTCTGGTGGCCGTCGACACCCCCGATCTAGGGTATCTCTTTCCCCGGCTGGACGTCGTCACCAACCCGGACCTGTTTTACGTGCGTTTTCACGGACGCAACGCGGCCGGATGGCGCTCGGGCAACATGCAGCAGCAGTTCGACTACGATTACAGCGACGCCGAACTGCACGACTGGGTCGCGCACCGTCTCGGCCCCATGGCCCGCCGGACCCGGGGCGGTCTGGTCTTTTTCAACAACCACGTACGCGCCCAGGCCCCGGCCAATGCCCGCCGGTTAACCCGGCTGCTGGCGGCCGCGGGACTGACCCCGGATGCCCCATGGAACGCGCCATCATCCACCTGAACATCGCCGACTTCGCCGTGGCCGTCGAACGCAATCTCGACCCCCGGCTGCGACAACGACCCCTGATCATCGCGCCCGAGGGCGCCGCCCGGGCCACGGTCTACGACATGAGTGAAGAAGCCTACCAGGCCGGGGTCCGCAAGGGCATGCCCCTGCGCCGCGCCCGCCGCCGCTGCCCCGATGCCCGCCTGGTGCCGCCGCATCCCCCCCTGTACGGGCAGGTCATGCGGGCCTTGATTCGTCAGGCCAAGCCCTATTCCCCCCTGATCGAACCCGGTGAAGCCGACGGGCATCTGTTCGTGGACGTCACCGGCACCAGCCGGCTTTTCGGCCCCCCGGTGGACGTGGCCTGGCGCCTGCGCCGTCAGGCCGCCGCCGACCTGGATCTCACCCCTATCTGGGCCGTGGGTCCCAACAAACTGGTGGCCAAGGTGGCCACCCGCCTGGTCAAACCCGACGGTGAGTATGTGGTCGACGCCGGAGAAGAGCGGGCCTTTCTGGCTCCGCGGCCCCTGGTGCTGGTCCCCGGCATCGAGCGCGAGGATCTCATCCGTCTGAGGGATTTCAATTTTTCCCGGGCAGGCCAGGTGGCGCACCTGCGCCGGGAAGAACTGCAGATCCCCTTCGGCAACCGGGCAGGCTATCTCTACGACGCTGTTCGCGGCATCGATCCCTCACCGGTGCGCGCCCTGGGCGCGCGCCCGCCGCAAATCGTCCGCCACCACACCTTTGAAAACGATGCCCATGCCCCCGCCGCCCTGGAAGGCGCCCTTTACACCCTGGTGGAACAGGCCGGCCGCACGTTGCGGAACCAGCGTCTGGCGGCCCGTCGGGTGTCCGTCCGTCTCGGTTTTTCAGACGGCCTCGTGCGGGTTCGCCAGCAAGGGGTGCGCCCGGCCACGGCCAACGATTTGGTTTTGTTCACCCGGGCCCGGACGGCCCTCTACCAGGCCTGGCACCGCCGGGTGCGCATCCGCCACCTCGACCTGATCTGCGACCGTTTGACCTATCCGCCGGCCCAGCAGGCGCTTTTCCCTGCAGACCGGCGCGCTCGCCGCCGCCGCACCCAACTGGTGGCGGCCATGGACGCCATCCGCGACCGCTTCGGACCGGCGGCCATCAAAGTCGGCCGCACCCTGGCGGCCTAATGATGATTTTCAACAAGGGGATTAAAAACGCTTTCGAAAGTCGATACCGATTCCGATGGATTGTAAAATATGACCAACATCATCCCCCTCACCGTCCGCTCCCACTATTCCCTCATGCACGGCACGGCTTCCGTTCAAACCATCTGCCGGGCCGCCCGCCAGATGGGCTACGATCGGCTGGCGCTGACCGACACCGACAATCTGTACGGGTTGTGGCCTTTTCTGGCGGCCTGCCGGCGGGAAGGCCTGACCCCCATCGTGGGGGCGGAGATAAGCGCGCCGGGAACCCGGCGCCGGGGCATCGGCCTGGTGGAAAATGCCGAAGGCTATCGCAATCTCTGCCGTCTCCTGACCCGCCGCCACCTGGCGCCTGATTTCCGTCTGGAAACAGACCTGCCGCCCCTGGCCGAGGGGCTCACCGTTCTGACCGCCGATGTCGATCTTCTGGAACGCTGGCATGCCGCCGGCGTCCGGGTCGTCGCCGCCATGCCGCGCCGCCCGTTGTCCGCCGCCCATCCCCTGCGGGTGGCCGCCGCCCGGCGAGGTGTCCCCGTGGTGGCCACACCGGACAGCTTCGGCGTTCACTCCGACGACCACAGCCAGCATCGACTGCTCCGGGCCATTGCGCACCGCACGACACGCTCCCGGCTGGACGACACCGACACGGCGCCGGCGGATGCCTGGTTGGCCCCGCCGCAAATCTACGCGCAACGCTTCGCGCCTTGCCCTCAGGCACTGGAGGCCACCCATGCGGTTGCCAAACGCCTGACCTTTACCGGTCCGGCCTTCGGCATCATTATGCCGCCCTGGGCGGATGCCCGGGGGCGTTCGGCCCATGAAGCCCTGCGCGCGGCCGCCTACCGCGGGGCGGCCCGGCGCTATGGCCGCGAGCTGCCGGAACCGGTCGTGGAACGCCTGGAACACGAGCTGCGGATCGTGGCCAAGATGGGCTTCTGCGCCTATTTCCTGATCGTCCGGGATATCGTCCGGCACAGTCCCCGCATCTGCGGCCGCGGATCCGGGGCGGCCTCCCTGATCGCCTACTGTCTCCAGATCACCAATGTCTGCCCGCTGAAACACAATCTGTATTTCGAACGTTTCCTGAATCCGGGCCGCCAGGATCCCCCCGACATCGATGTGGACTTTGCCTGGGACGAACGCGACGGCGTCCAGCAGGCCGTCCTGGCGCAGTTTTCGGGCCACGCGGCCATGGTGTGCAACCACGTGCTGTTTCAGCCGCGCCTGGCCGTGCGCGAAACGGCCAAAGTCTACGGCCTGACCGAGGGCGAGATCGCCCGGGTCACCAAACGCCTGCCCTGGTACTGGCGCCTGGAGAGCCCGGCCACCGAGCTGCTTGACGCCGTGCAGGCGCGGCCCGAGGCCCGGGCCCTCGACTTCCCTCCGCCCTGGCCCGAAATTCTGTCCCGGGCCCAGCGCCTGGTGGGCACCCCGCGGCACCTCGCGGTGCATTCCGGCGGTGTCGTGATCACCCCGGAGCCCATCGACACCTATGTGCCGGTGGAGCGGGCCCCCAAGGGCGTGCCTGTCATCCAGTGGGAAAAGGACGCCACCGAGGATGCCGGGTTGGTGAAAATCGACCTCCTGGGAAACCGCAGCCTGGCGGTCATCCGCGATGCCGTCGCCAATCTGCGCGCCAACGGCGAAGACTTCGACGAAGAACGCTGGGCGCCGGAGGACGATTTTGCCACCCAGCAGACCGTGGGCCAGGGACAGACCATGGGCTGCTTCTATATTGAAAGCCCGGCCATGCGCTTGCTGCAGCAGAAGGCCGGGGTGGGCGATTTCGAACATCTGGTAATCCACAGCAGCATCATCCGTCCGGCGGCCAATGACTTTATCCAGGAATACCTCCGTCGGCTGCACGGCGCGCCCTGGGATCCGATCCATCCGCTCCTGGCCGATGTGCTCAACGAAACCTTCGGGATCATGGTCTATCAGGAGGACGTCTCCCGCGCGGCCGTGGCCCTGGCCGGGTTTGCCCACGCCGAAGCCGACCGCCTGCGCAAGGTCATGTCCAAAAAAGACCGGGAGTTCGATCTGCAGGACTTCCGCACGCGCTTTTTCGCCGGGGCCCGGACCCGCCGGATCCCGGCGGACACCATCCGGGCCATCTGGGAAATGATGATGAGCTTCAGCGGTTATTCCTTCTGCAAACCGCACAGTGCCTCCTACGCCCAGGTGTCTTTCCAGGCGGCCTACCTCAAGGTTCACCACCCGGCCGCGTTCATGGCGGCGGTCATCAGCAACCAGGGCGGATTCTACAGTACTTTCGCCTATGTATCCGAAGCGCGGCGGCTGGGGCTGGTCATCCGGCCGCCGGACGTCAACCGCAGCGATGAGCGCTGGCACGGAGGGCAAGCCGCCCTGCGGGTGGGCCTCATGGCCGTCAAGGGATTGAGCGCCGCCACCCGGCGCCGCCTGATCGCGGCCCGCCGCCAAGCGGCCTTTGAAGATCCGGCGGATTTTTTCGAGCGGGTCCGGCCGGACGCCGACGAAGGCCGGGCCCTGATCCATAGCGGTGCGCTGGATCGGCTGGCGCCGGAGGCCAACCGCGCAGCCCTCATGTGGTCGCTGGCCTGCTGGCAGCACCGGCGGGCGCCGGCTGCCCGGCAGGGCCGTCTCTTCGCCCCGCCGCCGGAACGCCGTCGGCCGCGGTTTCCGCACGAAGACCCGCTGACCCGTCTGCGGCATGAATTCGCGGTCCTGGGTTTTTTATGCGGCCGTCATCCGATGACACTTTATCGGACGATGCTCGAAAACGGCGGCGCGCTCGCGGCGGTCGAACTGGCAAGCTGCCTGGGGCGCCGGGTGCGGTTCGGAGGGTGGCTCGTAACGGGCAAGGTCGTTCACACCAAGCACGGGGAGCCCATGGAATTTCTGACCTTCGAGGATGAAACCGGCATCGTCGAGACCACCTTTTTCCCGGCGGTTTACCACCGTTTCTGCCACATGCTCGACCGGGGCCGCCCCTACCTTCTGAGCGGACGCGTGGAACAGGACTGGGGGGCGGTCACGCTGACCGTGACCCAGGTGTCCGCGCTGCCACCGCTGAGGTCCCTGGCCCGGGAAACCGCGGCCCGCGCCGATCGGCCTTTGAGGAAAAAACAACCGACCGCGCGCGCCTTTGGCCCCGGAACCGGATGAAGCGGTCGTTCGCGTTTCAATTTCGAATTGACAAGCGGTTGAAAATCCGTAGGCTGGGACGGGCGCCCAGGGCGGGCAACTGATCAACGGCGCACGACACGGGGTCCATCGGGGGCGGGGTTCCGCCCGCTTACCCACTCATCGGGAGGAAAATCATGCAACCGGAAAATCGCTTTATGCTGCTGGCCGTGCTGGCCGCCATCGTTAGCCTCATGGCCTGTGCCGCCCCGATCACCTATCCGGTACGTATCACCTACACCGGTCAGGCCCCGATTGCCACGGAGGACATCGGCCGGGCCGCACTCCAGGTGCTGCAGGACGAACGCGACAGCCAGGATGCCTATCGCCTGGGTCGGCGGAAAGTCGGCACCGGCGCCTTCGAGCGCTATGTGTCCGCTCCGGAAAATGTGGCCCTCTCGATCAGTGATGCCCTGGCCGAATTGCTGCAACGCAAGGGGCTTCAGGTCAGACAGATCAAAGGCTGGGACTTTTCCCCGGAAAACATGCTGGCCCGGGCCGGTGACAACGACTTTCTGATCGGCGGGGTCATCCGCAAATTCAATTGCGAGGCCGAAAAAGGACTCATGCACACCCGTATGATCATGGAAATCGAATTGGAGCTGCAGATCGGACGCGTCGGTTTAAAGAAGGTGGATCGCAGGCCGGTGGACATTCGCATGGAACGCACCGAACCGACCTTCGGAGCGGATAAATTTCAGTATTTTATGAACGACATGCTGGCGCAGGTGCTGGAGAAGGGTTTGAAGGATGTCCCTTAAGACCATTTCGGGATGGACACGTCCTGATACCTTCCGACGGCTCAAACCACGTTTTGCAGACACCCCCGGACCTGCTTGAAAAGCGCCGGTGACAGGGCCATCAGATGCACGTCGCCGGCATCGCCCTCCAGATACTCGGCAAGCGGAAAATTCGTGCCGTCCATGCGCATGAATTTGCCCCCCGCCGCTTGCATGATCACCCGCACGGCCGCCAGATCCTGATAGGATTCATGGGCGATCACGGCCGCCTCGGCCCGTCCCATGGCCACGTAACAGATATGCGCCGAGGTGCACCCCAGGTTGAGGTGTTTGCCCGGAAAAGCACTGCGGTAATATTGATGAAAGCGGGAAAAGTTGAGCAAAACGCTTTCGTCGTTGATGCTTTCCTGGGAGGACACCCGGATCGGGGAATCGCCGCGATAGGCCGCCTGTCCCGCTCGGGCGTAGAAAAGATCGCCCGTGGCCGGCATATGACAAAAACCGAAGACCGGCCAGAAATTTTCCAGGAGGGCCACCGACATGCCCCAAATGGGGATCCCCGCCATAAAATTGGACATCCCGTCGAGGGGGTCGAAAACCCACAGGTAGCGACGGGCTTCATGGGTATAGCCGTCGTCCGGACCCTGACCGTCGAATAGCTGATGCTCGGGAAAACGCTGTTGGAGCGCTTCCTGGAAAAAATGCGTGAGCTGCAGTTCGGCCTGGGTTCCCAAGGCTCGGTCGAACTTGACTTCGGGAACACCCCGCCCATAAAAATTCAGGGCATTTTCCCCCGCAGCCAGAATGGTTTCGCGCGCGAATGCTTCCAGGTCTTCGACGGCAATGTGTTTGTGGTCCAATCGACTCTCCTTGTAAATGTTCTTTGTTTTCGAATGGTGGCTGGTCGTCGCGATCATCCGGGTTCGGATCGCACTTTCTTCCATAATATATCCATCGAAGCGGATCAAGACAGCCTTGCGGGAAAGCGGGCCGCAAGGTTTGACAACGCCCAGATCAGGTTTAGCTTGATCTTTCCAAATGACTAGCCCATATTAGACAGCTTGTATTAATGAATTGGAGGTCAATCAATGGCATTTGAAACACGCGAGGAAGTTCTTGAAAAAGTGCTCCAGATGGAAAAACCCATCTGCCCCCACTGTAGGGTTGAAATGAATATCTGGGAGGTGCCGCCCATCAACTTCGGCGACGGACTGGGTTGGGGGACGCCGTTTCTTTTCGTCTGTTTCAATGATGATTGCCCTTCCTATATCAACGGTTGGCAGCACATGGAAGAGACCTATGCCCACAAGGCATCCTATCGTTGCATGAACTATCCCGGATCCGAGAATTTCGAATTCATGCCGGTCTTCAGCCCCATGGGGGGTACCGGCCAGATGATCGATGATCAGGTGCTGGCCCAGGAGGAGGCGCTAAAAAGCGCCATCAAGAAGGGATTCAACATCTTGGCCACCTGCTATGTCGACAAGGACGGCCCCTCGATCCTGCGCATTTTGATGGATCCCACCGAACCCGCCCGGGTGCGGATGAAAGCGGCGGAAATGATGGGGGATATCGGCGACATCGATGCCATCGAACCCCTGCGCAACATCAAGGTGAGCAATGCCCTGGCTCAAGAAAAGGTGGAGGCCGCCGTCAAAGCGATTCAAAAGCGCTTTTTTGTACGGGAGTGCCCTTTTTGCGCTGAAATTATCAAACAACGTGCCAAGATCTGTAAGCACTGCGGACAGGATGTGGCCGGAATATAAGCTCCTCCCCACGATGGCCCGCTTCATGGGCCTTCGCCGCATGCCGCTCAGCCGGGAGTATAACACCGAGCGGCCCGCCCTTGGTCAAGGCCGGATCACATTGACGTTCAACTGGTCATAACTGCGAAAAACAAGTTTCTCGCGTTCCAGACGCTCCCGGGGATAGGCCCGGGGCACCGTCTGCGCGATTTGTGCCATGGCCGTCTGGCGATCGGGAATGGCTTCGAGTCCCTCGGCAATCTTGCGGCCGGAAACCGTATCCAGAACGATGGCGTTGCGCCCGTCGGAAACCACGGCCAGCGGAACCTGGTATTGGTCGTAAATCCGAGCGGCCGACACGATCTCGCGCTCCCGCGACCCCAGCGAGCCGGCCGCGCATTTAATCGCCATGAACGCCCGGGGCGGCTGACCGGCCATCACCAGCAGGTCGATCCGGGAGCGGTAAGGCTCACCGGCCACCTCGATTTCCAGCGGCGCATCCACAATGACATCGCCTGACGTGTAGCCCTTGGTTTCCACTAGGAAGCGTTCCAGCGCCTGTCGATTGGCCTCGGCACCGACATCGGCCATCTCCCGTCCCGTCAGATAATCTTTCAGCATGCCTTCCTTCAACGGTCGTTATTCTCCGCATTCTGACGCCGCCAATCTTCCAGGGCGGGTGTCTGCAGCCGGGGCGCATCGGCCCACAGACCTTCCAGATCGTAAAAGCTGCGCACGGGATCATAGAAGATGTGAATGATTACATCGCCGTAATCCATCAGCACCCAGTGGCCGTCTTTCAGACCTTCGATGCGCAGCGCCGGGACGCCCCTTTGCTTGAGCGTCGTGCGGACATGCTCGGCAATGGCCATGACCTGACGGTTGGATTGTCCGCTGCAGACGATAAACGCATCGGCCAGCGAAGACATTTCCCCGACCCCCAGGATAACGACGTGCTGGGCCTTTTTGCCCAGCACGGCCTGGACATAGACATCCAGGTGGGAAGCGAAATCGGCATTCATCGGTACAGGCCCCTGGCAAGAATATAGTCTTTGACTGGGGGGGGCACCAGGAAATCGATGCTGCGTCCCTTGTGGACCAATCGCCGAATCTGGGTCGATGAAATGGCCATGGGGGTAACGTTATAGGTGAAAATCGGTTGTTTGTCACAGTGGGTATAACAGGGTGTTTCCATGGAACACTCATATCCGGCAAGTTCACCGCTGCGCATCAACGTCTCGATAGCGTTGCTCAGAGACGTTTGGATCTGACCCTCAGCGTCCGGGCGATTGATGATGATCGAGGGCACGATGTGCAGCAAATCTTCGTAGGATTTCCAGGTGTTGATCTCGAGAAAGGCATCGATCCCCAGGATGAGATAGATCCAGACCTTGGGGGGTAGTTTCTCCCGGAACGCGCAGATCGTATCGATAGTGTAAGAAGGCCCCTGGCGCTTCAATTCGATGTCGGAAACCCGCAAGACGGGCATATCTTCCGTGGCCCGGCGCACCATTTCCAATCGGTCTTCGGGGGCGGCGATATCGGTGCGGGTCTTGTGGGGCGGAATGGCGGCCGGCACCAGATAGACCGCATCCAGTCCGAAGCCTTCCCGGATTTCGAGGGCGGCCCGCAGATGGCCCAAATGAATCGGGTCGAAGGTCCCGCCCAGTATGGCGATCTTGCTCAGCATCAGCTCAACGTAACGGCGGTGAGCACCAGATTGTCGCGGTGAATGACCTCGTCGTAGGGTTTCTCGCCCAGACAGTCCGCGATTTCGCTGCTGCGCAGCCCCTTGATCTTATTGATATCGCTGGAATTGTAATTGACCAGCCCGTTGCCCAGCACCTGACCGTCCTGCCGCGCGAACTGGACGGGATCTCCCGCGCTGAACTGCCCGCTCACTGCGGCAATCCCGCTGGGCAACAAACTTTTACCCCCGGCCGTGATCGCCCGTGCCGCCCCGTCGTCAATCTGGATGATCCCCTTGGGTTTGAGCGAGAAGGCCAGCCAGCACTTCCGGCTGGGGAGGCGTTCAGTCTTGGGTTGAAAAAAGGTTCCGGTGGGGCTTCCGCTAAAAATGGCTTCCAGCACCTGGTCGGTCTTGCCGTTGGCGATAATCATGGGGATGCCGGCCGCGGTCACCTTGCGGGCCGCCTTGATCTTGCTGAGCATCCCGCCGGTTCCCAGAGCGCCGGGTATGCCCCCGGCGTAACGCTCGATCTCCGGCGTGATCGTCTTGATTTCGGGAATCAACCCGGCGTCCTCGTGGGTGCGCGGATCGCGATCGTACAACCCGTCGATGTCCGTCAGGTTGATCAGGATATCGGCATCCATCAACAGGGCGATCACCGCCGCCAGGTTATCGTTGTCGCCGAAACGAATCTCGTCCACCATGACGGTGTCGTTTTCGTTGATAATCGGGAGGACGCCCCAGGCTAGCAGCGTATTCAGGGTGTTGCGCGCATTCAGGTAACGCTGGCGATTGGTCATGTCCTCGGCCGTCAGGAGCATCTGAGCCACTTTTTTCTCGTAACGGGTAAAGGCCTTCTCCCAGGTCAGAATCAGACCGGCCTGCCCCACCGCGGAAACGGCCTGACGGGCGGGAATCGCCTCGGGACGCTTTTCGATCGCCAGCTTGCGGACACCGGCCGCCAGGGCCCCGGAGGAAACCAGGATGACTTCCTGCCCTCCCACGATGAGCTGCTCGATTTGACGGCTGAGGGCATCGATGACCGGCAGGTTGAGCCCTTGCTCACAAGTCAACACGTTGCTGCCGACTTTGACCACCATCCGTCGCACGTTTTCCCTGATGGCTTGTTTGTCAATCATCATCGGGCCGTTCCAGAAGCGCAACGATTTTGGATTTCATCTCCTCCAGGCCCTCGGCGGTCTGGGCCGATATCGCCAAAGTCTCAAGCGCCGGGGCCAGGGACTGAAAGCGCCGGGCGTTGGCCGCGGCGCCCGGCAGATCGATTTTATTCAAAATCACCAGGCAGGGTTTCCGGGCCAGTTCGGCTTTGAACAACGCCAGTTCCTGCTGGACGGTGTTGAAGGCGGCCAGCGGGTCATCCGCGTCGATGCCAGCGGCATCGACCATATGAACCAGGACCCGCGTGCGTTCGATATGACGCAGAAAGCGATGTCCCAGACCGGCGCCTTGATGGGCCCCTTCGATCAAACCGGGTATATCCGCCACGACGAAGGGGTCGCTCCATCCGGTTTCGACCACGCCCAGAATGGGATTGAGCGTCGTGAAGGGGTAATCCCCGATTTTGGGGCGGGCCGCCGAGATGGCCCGGATAAGCGTTGATTTACCGGCATTGGGCAAACCGACCAAGCCGACATCGGCCAGCAGTTTGAGCTCGAGTTTGAGGGTCAGCGTTGTCCCGGATTCTCCCGGCTGGGAGTGGCGGGGGGCGCGGTTGGTCGACGATTTAAATCGCGTATTGCCGCGTCCGCCGCGTCCGCCGCGGGCCACCACGAATCGATCGTCGGCGCTGGCCATGTCCTTGAGCAGAACACCGGTTTCCGCCGCGCTAACCAGGGTGCCTGGCGGCACCTCGATGATCAGGTCATCCCCGTTGCGCCCGGTCTTCTGCCGGCCCTGGCCGGGCCCGCCGTCGGCCGCCCGGAACTGTCGTTTGAATTGAAACTGCTGGAGGGTACGTTTGCGCAACGTGGTGACCAGGATGACATCGCCACCCCGGCCCCCGTCACCGCCATCCGGTCCGCCGCGCGGTACGAATTTTTCTCTGCGAAAACTGACGCAACCGCGTCCACCGTCACCGGACTGGACGGTAATGGTTGCTTCGTCAATAAATCTCACTCGGCATGCACGCTGACTTTTTTCCGCGAGCGCCCGAAGCGTTCGTAAGCGACGATACCGTCGATCTTGGCAAACAGGGTATAATCCTTACCCATACCGACATTGTCGCCGGGATGAATACGGGTGCCCAGCTGACGCACCAGAATATTACCGGCGCGGACCGCCTCGCCGCCGTAACGTTTGATCCCCCGCCGCTGGCCGTTGCTGTCGCGGCCGTTTTTGGAACTACCACCTGCTTTTTTATGTGCCATTGGAAAACTCCCTAATACGCCGGATAACGAACCCTGCCGTTAGTTGGCCTGGATGCTGTCGATTTTCACTGCGGTAAACGTCTGACGATGCCCCTGTTTGCGCCGGTAGCGCTTGCGGCGCTTATATTTGAAAACGATAATCTTCGCGGCTTTGCCCTGCTCGACGATATGACCGGTAACCGCGACATTGTCGAGGTTGGGGGTTCCGACCTGGAGATTTTCACCATCGGAAAACAGCAGGACATCCTTGAAGGCGATTTCCGCCCCGATGTCGCCGGCCAACTTCTCCACGCGCAGGACGTCACCCTCCTGAACCTTGTATTGTTTTCCGCCTGTTTTGACCACAGCGTACATACGGCCTCCTTTGAAACTTCCGGCGCGGCATCGGCGGTCTGAAAGGTTGAATCCAATCCAGATCTGCGCCCCGGATTTGCGCCAACGGTTAGTTCTAATGTCTTGAAAACAAGCTATATTACTTTACGAGAAATAATTGTCAAGCAAAAAAGGGCGCCTCTCCAATTCGATGGTAATCTTGGCAAACGCCTGATATTGTTTCGGACCGCCATGGCCTCCCGGGCTTGACAAAGGCGCCCTGAACCCCAGCATCGCAATGGAGGCGAGCCGTATAGCAAGTCAGGTTTAAGGCGCCGCCACTGTGCCCAACGTAAGCCGAGCGCATAACGCCAATATCGGCCATTTACCTAAACGCGACAAGGAGCGTTATCATTCCCGATGGACACAACACCCGACCAGACGCCGTGGACGATTACCCGCTGGCCGCCGGACCCTCCGGCGGCCCCCACCGACCACCTGCCCCTGATCGCCGAGGAACCGTTATCCATTCGGGTTCAGGGACAGCCCTTCGTGGTCGTGATGCGCACACCCGGTCATGAAAAAGCGCACGCCGCCGGCCTTTGCCTGGCCGAAGGCGTCGTCGACACCCCCGAGGATATTATCGACCTGGCCCTTTGCGACGGGCCGGAAAGCAACACTGTCACGGTCACGCTGAGCGCCGTGGCCGCCGAACGCTTCAAATCCCGGGAGCACCGGCGGGCCCATATCAGTCAGACCGGTTGCGGGCTGTGCGGCAAGGAATTGATTGAGGACCTCTATCGGGATCTTCACCCCCTGCCGGACGGCCCGTGTATTTCGGCGGCGGCGGCAAGGGTCGGTCTGCTGTCCCTTGATCAACACCAGCCTCTGCGGGCCGCCACCCGGGCCGCGCATGCGGCCGCGCTGTTTGACCGCCAAGCGCAGCGCTTGATCGCCATCGAGGATGTCGGCCGTCACAATGCCCTGGACAAGTGTATCGGCCGCCTGTTCCTTGATCAGCAGTTGCCCGACATCGGTTTTCTCGTCATGTCTTCGCGTCTCAGCTACGAGCTCGTGCAGAAAGCCGCCCGCGCCCGCATACCGATCATCCTGGGCAACTCCCGCCCGACCGCCTTGGCCGTGGCCCTGGCCGCCAAGCTCAACATGACCCTGGCCACCCGGGCCCCCGGCGACGGACTCTTCATCTTCACCGCAAAAGAGCGGTTGAGCGATCCACCCTCGGCCCCTTGCGCTCACCAATAAAAAAGCCCCACCCCCGGCAATCGCAGGGAGCGGGGCCTTGATTTTTTCTGGCCGGGTAACCGTCAGGCGGCGACTTCCTCCTTGACCCCCACGGCCATCTTGTAGAGCACGGTCAAAACCAGGGCAGCGATGGCGTAGACCCCGATGGTGATGACGACTTCCGGTAGCGTCGGCATGTATTCGTTGACCTCGTGCAGCGGGTTGGGCACGAACCCGGCCGAGATCAGCCCGAGACCCTTGTCGATCCAGGCACCGATAAAGAGCATGGCGCAGGCCACGGCCAGAACGCCTTCGTTGCGCCGCGTGATCGGCGGGATGAGCAGCAGCAGGGCCAGCACCATCAGGCCCATGGAAGCCCACATCCAGGGGACCAGAACGCCATGGCCGTGCAGCCCGGCAAACAGGTAGGTGATATGATCCATGTGACCGGGAATATTGCTGTAGAAGGCCACGAAAAGCTCGCAGCCGAAGAAAAACAGGTTGGCGATCAGGGCATAGGTGATGATCTTGGCCAGGGTCTGAATCTGCTCGCGGCCCGGATCGAAGTTGGTCACCCGCCGGATGAGCAGACACAGCAGGACCAGCAGGGCTGGTCCGGCCGCAAAGGCGGAGGCCAGAAAGCGCGGCGCCAGAATAGCGGTCAGCCAGAAATGGCGCCCCGGCAAGCCGCAGTACAGAAACGCTGTCACCGTGTGGATGCTGATCGCCCAGGGAATCGAGAGGTAGATAAAGGGCTTGACCCACTGGGGGTAGTGCGTGCCGTTGCGCTCGGCCTGCAGCACGTTCCAGCCCACCACCAGATTGAGAAACAGATAACCGTTGAGCACGACCGTATCCCAGAAGAGGACCGAGTGGGGCGAGAGGTGAATCCAGACGTTGAGGATGCGGCCCGGCTGCCCGAGGTCCACGATGACACTCAACAGGCAGACGACCAGGGCCGCAATCGCCAGGAATTCACCCAGCACGGTGATCCGTCCGAAAGCCTTGTAGTCGTGCAGGTAATAGGGCAGGACCACCATCACGCCGCCGGCGGCCACACCGACCATGTAGGTCAGCTGGGCGATATAGAACCCCCAGGACACATCCCGGCTGAGCCCGGTGATCCCGAGGCCGAATCGCAGCTGCCACAGATAAACGCCGAACCCTATACCGATCAGGGCCAGCAAAAAAGTTATCCATGCGTAGTATCTCTTGTCGCCTTTGATTGCATATTCTAGCATAGCTGCTACCTCATATGATGTAGTAGACCGCCGGGCCGGTCCCTAAAGAGACCCTGCGGCGGGTGGTGTAATGTTCGCGCAATACTTCCCGAATGTGGGAATCCGGATCCTCCAGATCACCGAAGACGATGGCCCCGTCGGAGGCTTCCACGCAGGCCGGCGCCTTGCCGACGGCCAGCCGTTCGACACAGAAGTTGCACTTCTCCACCACGCCCTTCGAACGCGTCGGCCACTTGAGATTGGTTTCCTTGATGAAGGGGCGCGGGTCGCGGAAGTTGAAGCTGCGCGAGCCATAGGGACAGGCCGCCATGCAGAAGCGGCAGCCGATGCAGCGGTGAAAATTCATGATCACGATGCCGTCGTCGCGCTTGTAGGTCGCCTCGGTGGGGCAGGCCCGGCAGCAGGGGGGCGCCTCGCAGTGGTTGCAAAGCACCAGGAAAGGCCGGTGTTCGACCTCTTCACTCATGTAGTTGTTGGAGCCGCTGTCCACAAAGGCGTTGTGATAATGGGTCTCCCAGATCCATTTGATTTCATGCCGTTTGGCAACCTCGGGGCCGACGATTTCCGGATCGAAGAAGGGCACGTTGTGGGTCGTGTGACAGGCCTCGGTGATCTTCTCAGCCAGTTCATGGTCGATCTTGGTGGTATCGATGACCAGCCCCCACTGTTTGGCCGTTAAGGCCTCGTCACCCTTGCGGGTATAAGGTTGCGGCCCTTGATCGGCCGCCAAAACGCCGGCCGTCGATGCCGTGCTCAGACCTAGCGCAGCGATGCCGGTGATTTTCAGGAATTGTCTTCGGCTGTCTTCCATCACTCGGTCTCCTTCGGATTATTGATATGGCACTCCCAGCAGTAAGGTTCGATGGATGCATACTCATGGCAGCGCTGGCAGAACTCGGTGTAATTCGAGTGGCAGTCCAGACAGGTGTTGGAAAGGCTCATATTGTATTCCTTGCCGTCGGGGCTGACGTAGATCCGTTCGCTTTTAAGGACCACGGCGTCGCGCCATTCATCCAGGAGCTGCATATGGTTGGCCTTCATCCAGGCCGTGTCGCGCACACAGACTTTGGCCGCCTTGGCTTTGGCGGTCAGAACCACTTCGGGGGCGGGTGTCTTGGCGGCCAACAGATTATACCAAAACGGGCTCGTCAATAAGACGAAGAAGATCACGATACCCGCGATGACCTTGTTTTTATCATTCATCAGCCTCATCCTCCCTTCCCGGCAGCGGCTCACCGCGCAGATCGGTTTCGCGTTCCTTTTCTCCCGGCAGGATCAGGGCGTTACCCACCAGTTCATGCACGCCAATGACGTCCGCACCCGTTTCCCAGTAGTTCATGAGATCGGGCAGAGCGGCGCGGTCGATGGCACAGACACAGGCCAGCATGTTGACGTCGTATTTCTGATTCATGTGCTTGACGGCGTTGGCCCGCGGCAGACCGCCGCACATCCGCAGCTCCATGTCTTCGCCGGCGTTGAGCCCCGATCCGCTGCCGCAGCAGAAGGTGTTCTCGCGAATCGTGCTGGCCGGCATGTCGTAGAAGTGTTGCGCCACGTTTTTGATGATGTAGCGCGGTTCCTCCAGAAGCCCCATCCCCCGGGACGGGTTGCAGGAGTCATGGAACGTCAGTCGCAGATTTTCATTGCGGCTGGGGTCCAGGTCCAGCTTGCCGTGTTTGATCAAATCGGCCGTGAACTCGGTGATGTGTACCATCTTGGTGGATGCCGCGTTCTCGAATTTCGTGCCCGTAATCGGGTTGACCGGGGCTTCGAGATGGTCGGCCGGTCCGTTCATGGTGTCCATGTACTGGTGGATCACCCGCCACATGTGGCCGCACTCCCCGCCGATGATCCACTTGACCCCCAGGCGCTTGGCCTCGGCGTACATCTTGGCATTCAGCCGTTTCATGGTTTCGTGCGAGGTGAAAAAGCCAAAGTTGCCGCCCTCGGAGGCGTAGGTGCTCCAGGTGACATCCAGCCCGTATTTTTCCTTGAGAAAATGGAACAGGATCATGTAGCCCATGCAGGTGTAGGTGCCCGGATCGGCAAAGACGTCACCGGAGGGCGTAATGAACAGAATGTCGGCCCCCTTCTTGTTGAAGTTGGGCATGACGTTCACCCCGGTGATATCCTCGATATCCTCCACGAAAAACTCCAGCATGTCCTTGAAGGCGTGGGGTTGGATTCCCAGATGGTTGCCGGTCTGGTAGCAGTTGGACACCGGGGTGGCGATCCAGTCGATGTTGAGCCCCAGCAGGTTGAGCAGCTCGCGGCCCATGATGGTAATCTCGGACGTGTCGATCCCGTAAGGGCAGAAAAGCGAGCAGCGGCGGCATTCGGAGCACTGGAAGAAATAGTACCACCACTCCTTGAGCACCGCGAGGGTCATCGGGCGGGCCCCGGCGACGCGCCCCATAATTTTACCAAACTTGGTGAAGTCATTGCGGTAGACGGAGCGCAGCAGTTCGGCCCGCAGGACCGGCATGTTTTTAGGATCGCCCGTGCCGATGAAATAGTGGCATTTATCGGCGCAGGCCCCGCAGCGCACACAGATGTCCATGAAAACCTTGAAGGAGCGAAACTTTTCCAGGCGTTCCTTCATGCCCTTATGGATGATTTCCTGCCAGTTGTCGGGCAACAGCCAGTCGTCCTCCATGGGGTTCCATTTGCGCACATTGGGTGCCGACAGCGTCTCCATGCTCTTGGGATTGGCCGAATAGCAGTACATCCCCGGTCGGATATCGATGGGGGTGTCCATCCAATCCACGCCGCCGGGCGGCCGATGATCTAACTG
>JASJED010000224.1 GCA_030065585.1 Desulfobacterales bacterium
CCCCCGTTGTGCAGCCATTGTGGATAAGGGCTTGGGTCGCCAGAAGCCAGGGCACGACATTGCCTTTGTTGGTAACGACGACGCCATGGACCCCTTGGGTCAATTGCTTATAGGCCGCATGGTTTTCGGTGGGATGGGGCCTGACGACGATCGTGTGGTTCGGAAAAGCTTCGGCCAACCGGGGGATAAGTCGCTTAAAATCATCAAAAACCGCCAGCTTGTGATCCCGCAGTCCTTCGGCATAGGCGCGGCTCATACCACGCGCAGCACGCCCGAATTTCGGATTTTGACCCGGCCGGTCGATCGGCTTGAACAGGTTCATGTCCGGTCCAAAAGCATTGACGTGGTTGAAATTCGTGTTGACCAGGATAAAATCGCCGTATGCCCGGCGGGTGTCGTCCGCCTCTTTCTGGTAGAACGAGCGCAATTCAGGGCGCAACAGATCGCCCCGCGGATTACCCACCACATGGATCGGCGTATCCTTGGGCAAGTGCCCATACTGCCGCCACAGCTCGGCATTGTCTTCGCCCCAGGCAAACAAATGATCGACATATTTGATGGCCGCTGGATGCAATCGGCGGGAATAATAGGTTTCCGGCGGCAGGTGGACGAGGGCCTCCTCGTCCCACGTAATGATTTTGTGCCCCAGACGATGGGCCACCTGGAAAAACAACAGGCTGCGGACGGTCATGCTTTTGGACAGGTAAATACTGGGTGGATAGGCATCGATGCCCATTTCCATTTCACGGCGCGATCCGATGATCGAGGTAAAACCGTGCCGGGCGGCAATGCAGGCCAGTAAAAGTTTGGGGTCGAGCTCGCGCACTTGGTTTTCGACGGGTATCAGTAGGGTTGTGATCTTCTTGTCCATATCGACTTGTCGATTCGGGTTGGGACGGTAATCGCCTCAAGCCCGCCTAGTTGCATGTTTGGTTGCCAGTTCACGGTACAGGGCCGCATAACGATCGAGACTTTGACCGATATCGAGATGTTCCCGGGTCCAGCGATTGGCATTTTGCCCGAGCCCGGCCCTCAAGTTTTCATCTTTTAATAACATCCCCATGGTGTTCGCAAGCCTTTCCGGGTCACGCTCAGCCAGCAGATATTCCCGGCCGTCCTGGCCGAATTCTTCGGACAAGCCAATAAACGGCGTGAGAACGACCGGCAGTTTGGCGGCCATGGCCTCAAGAACGACGTTCGGCATGCCTTCCCGCTGGGAGGGGAATACGAAGATGTCCGAAGCCTGCAGATAGGTCTCCACATTCCGAATGAGGCCTGTGAAGTGAATCCGGTCCCCGGCGCCCGAAGCGGTGACCAGGGTCTCGATCTTTTGTCTGAATTCAGCAAGTTTCGGATAGCTCAGGTCCTTGCGAAGACCGACGATATGGAGGTGGGCCCGGGGAAAATCGCGCGCCAGGCGGCCCCAAGCATCGAGGAGCAGGTCGGTGCCCTTGCGGGGGTGAACAGCGCCGACGGTCGTGATGACCGTATGCTCCGGCGCCATGCCCAGTGCGCTCCGTGCTTTGCGTCGCTCGGTCTCATTGCGTGGAGCGCCAAAGCGCGCATGATCGACACCGTTGGGAATAAATTCCAGGCGGGTGTCGACACCCAATTCAAGCATTTGGGCCTCCATTTGGCGGCTGTTGACAATGATACAGTCCATCTGACGGTAGAGATGCCGCAAGGTGCGGCGACGCACGGCCCGCTTGACGGGGTTGGCCGGCCACTTGATCGGAAGGGTAAAGGCATAAACCAGTGCGGCGCCAAGCTTCTTGTAGCGGTTCATCCAGAAAACGGATCGGGGCTGTAGAGAGGATACGAGCTGGAGCACCTGGGGGCTGTATCCAGACTGGCGGCAGAATTTCAGCACCGCCTGATTGAAGGCGATCGATCGCAGCCAGCCCGCTTTTTCCGGCAGAGGAATACGGTGAATGGGGACATCGCCCCGAACTTCCGGCGCAAGACGCTCGTCTTCTGCGGGGGCCGTGGCCGGCATGTTTTTTTTCCGCTTGGGGGTTCCGGTCAACACCTGCGTCATGATGCCGCGCTCATACAGCCCCGGGATATACCGCAGGTATCGCAGCTGGGCGCCGCCGTGCGTCGGGAAGAAATGGGCCGATGCCAGGAACAAATCGATATTGTCGGCAGTAACCATGGAAACCGTCAGCGCAATTCCGCCGACGGCGAAATTTGAAAAAATTGCCCCCGATAACTATCGACATCGATGGGGACCGGATTCCCGAGAAGATCCTGAAATCGTGACAATCGCTGGCAAACGTCCTCAATCGCCAGCGCAGGGTAGCGATGGCGTTGAAAGGCCGACTTATTGTGGGACTGCGGATTCATGGCTTTCAGCCTTTTGACCATGGCGCGCGCATGATTGAGCAGCCGCGCCTTGACGCGCCGCGGTGACGTGGCCGCACCCGCGCCCGGGTTTTCCTGAGCGGTGGCATCGAGGATGTCGACGATGCGCTCGCAGGCCAGTTGCCCCGTCCGCGCGGCCAGGTAGCGGTCAATGACTTCCCGGCGTTCCTCCCCATCGGCGGGTCCGACCGTGCCGGCGGTGATCCCGTGGATCAGGTTCGCCAGTTGCTCCCAATTCATGGCCTGATGGCTCACCAGATTGGGAAGTTTGTAAAACCCATAATCGTATCTTTCATCCACATGCGCACGGTAGGAAATGGAGGGCACGCCCATCACATAGGCCTCGACACCGGTGGTGCAACCGTTGTGGATGACCACATCCGTGGCCAGCAGCCAGGGGACGACATTGCCCTCGTTGGTGACGCGGACCCTGGTGAGACCGTTGGCAATCTGTCGGTATGTGTCGGGGTTTTCCGTGGGATGGGGACGCACCACGATCGTATGCGCGGGAAACGCGGCTTCCAGTTTGGGAATCGCGTCCTTGATCGATTCGAAAACACCCTGTTTGAAAGCCTCCAGGCCCTCCGCATAATCGCGGCTCATCCCAAGAGCGGCCCGCCCGAAAGGGCGCGCCTCCGTCGGATTTTTGGGCGCCAGGAAAAGATTCTGGACCGTTGAAAACCCGTTCACATGATTGAAATTCGTGTTAATCAGAATGAAACGACCGAAATCGTCACGAATTTTACGAACATCCGCATCGTAATAAGGATGCATTTCGGGACGCAGCAAATCACAGCGGGGGTTTCCGGTGACATGCATCGGCGTGCCCTGGGGATATCCGCTGTATTGACGCCACAGCTCGGCGCTGTCTTCCCCCCAGGCAAAGAAATGCGCCACCCGTTTCATGGCCTCAGTCGACAAGCGGCGGGAGTAGTAGGTCTCATCCGGCAGATGGACCAGGGCCTCTTCATCCCAGGCCACGACCTTGTGCCCCAGATCCTGCATGATCGCAAACATCATGTCGCTGGCCCGCGTCATGCTCTTCGAAATGTAAATGCCGCTGGGAAAGGCGTCGATGTTGAAATGCATCTCCCGCCGGAAGCCAACAAAAGAACGGAAGCCCTGCCGCGCGGCCACGCAGGCCAGCAAAAGCTTGGCATCCAGTTCGCGGACCTGGTTCTCAACGGGAATCAGCAATGCGAATTTTTGGGCCGTCATGTATCAATCTCAACCGTCAAGGGGATGCCGCAACCGTCCAAGCCGCGGCGCCTCACTGTGACGCGATGCTTTTTTACTAATAACCAAAATTTTATAAATTATCATTTGTTGAAATTCATTGTCAATACATATAAGAAGACAATCACTTTATTGATCAGCTGACGTGTTATTGACAAGCGGGAAAAAATAAATGATTGTTTTTCTCTGAAATTTTGTCGAGGCCGCGAGTAAACCCCAATGTTGCCTAAAAAAGCTGGCCAAATGTCAGAATACCCTTATGGGTAATGAACAAACAGTCAATTTGAAGCGCTCTACGAGAAATATTCTGCTGGTGAACTTGAGGATCGGGCCGATTCTAGGGCATCTTATTTACCCTGCGGGAAAGCCGGAGGGCTCCAGATCCGGCGTTGCCAAGGGCTTGCAGTAGATTGACTACAGCGGCATCCTCGGCGCCTTGGCTCTGAAACCCTCCGGCTTTTGCAACGTTGGGGTAAACCTGAATTGACATAGGGTAAGTAAGCAGGTGGCCGCGTGCCGCACGCTAAACAAATTGAGTAAATGAATCGTATTGAATCCTCAGCCTATCGCCAATAATTCTGCGCGCAAGGATACCAGAGAAATCAATCTCTGCCTGGTCTCACCCGATTTCCTCCCGACGCGCGGGGGGGCCGAACTGCGGTTTCGTCGGTATCTGCCCGGACTGATTCAGCGCGGTATCCGCCCGCGGATTCTAAGTGGAACACCGGTCGCGCGCAAGCTGCGCTCAACGGATGTGCAGTCGGACTGGTATCGGCGCCCCATCGGCGACGTCATCCTGGATAAAGAAGTCTACGGTGTCGATACCCGCCAGATCCGCCTGCCAGATCATGGCGCGGCCAAACGCTCCGCCTGTCTGAATACTGAGCTGCTGCGCCTGTGTGCTCAAAACCATCCCAAAATCGATGTGGTCCAATTCTTGTCTTCGCTTCCCAACAGCGCGGCATCCGCGATCCACAAACTGCGTCGGTTGGGCGTTCCCAGCGTCTTTGCGTATACCCTCCCCGGCAAAGACCCTTCGAGCCCCTTCAAGCGTTACTGGCGCCAGGTCGGGTTTCGCCGGTTGTGCCGTCGCCTGGACGGCATTGTCACAGCAAGCTCTGCCACCCGCCGCCTACTCGATTCAATGGGTCTAGACGCCCGCATCGAGGTCATCCCCAACGGCGTCGATTTGCAGCGCTACCAACCGGTCAGGGACGATGCCGAACGCTCCGGGATGCGCCGGGATTTAGGCATTCGGGAAGACGCTCAAGTCCTGCTCTCGATTGGCGCCATTCATCCCCGCAAGGGCATCGATTTGTTGTTGGAAGCCTGGGTGTCGCTGGCCCGCCGCTATCCTGACGCGCAACTCTACCTGATCGGCATGCGCCACGACCTGAACGCCCCCAAGCTGGCTGAATTCAAGCACCGCGTCGATGAATTGCTGGCCGCCAGCGGTGCGGCGGACCGCGCTCATTTTTTGGACTACATCGACAATGTGGACGCCTATCTCAAAGCTGCCGACATCCTCGTTTTTCCGTCCCGCCGGGAAGGAATGCCCAACGCGGTTCTCGAGGCGATGGCTTCGGGGCTCCCCTGCATTCTGGCGCCCTTTATCGGCCTGTCGCCGGACTTTGGAAGGCCGAACGAAGAGTATCTGCCGACGGCGCACGACCCCGAGGCGATAACCAGGGCGGTTGCCCGCCTTCTGGACGATGCCGACCTGCGGCAACGCCTGGCCGCCAACGGCCGGCACTGGGTCCAGGATACGATGAACGTTGAAGATATGCTCGACCGCTACGCCGAATTATACAAAAGTATTGCCCGCAAGGCCTAAGCCGTGCCTCCTGACGGCTGTCGGTAACATTTATCTTTAAGTGTAGAGGGCGCGATGGGGATTGTTGCTTACCATCTTCGGCGGAACCTGACGGCTTACAGGTTGCACAGGGAAAAACCACTCAGGTTGGCCAACTTGTGTAGCTTAAAAGTTGCGCTGTAGGGTTATTTGATTATTTTGTGAGGTGAACAATATCTTGTATATCCGGATGATTCAATAAATTATGAGGCATTCTTCTTTCGCGTATCGCATCGCGCGTATTTTGCCATTTGGTATGTCGGACCACGACGTGAACCGGAAACTTTTTTATTCCTAAAATAATACAGATTAGTAACCTATGTCGCCCCTCACCATTTTTAATAAATTCACCTTGCGGTCCAATATTGACAGTGAATGGCGGCATCTTATGAAATATTCCATTTTTCTCAATGCTTTCTTTTAAATGGTCAGTGCGGGCGCAACGTATCAAAATATCATTGTCATTGGTACATCCATTCCATACCCGTTTACCGCGCCTTACCATCTCTGACATTGTTTTAAAGAATTGCGTTTTCTCCCACTCGACGCCATTGACATACCTTTCTTCAAGCGCTTGGTAAAGAAGCATTTTTTTAGGGTTATAATCTACAACAACTTGTGACCATTCCCCTGGAACAACGAGCCCCGCTGATCGGATAGGGCAAAACTTTCCGGTTTTAGGTACTAAAGAGACCCATTCAGGAAAATCGATATCTTTAAATACCTTTTGTTTATGTTTCTTGTTAATTTTCAAAGGATCGACATAAATGACTTTGAAAGGTTTAGCATCAGTAAAGCGTTGCGGAAATCTAAATTTTTCGAACGGCAAGAAAAACTTGCGTTGTAAAATTCGTCGTTTCCATTTTTTCTTTTCTTTCCAAGGTTTCATTTCTTTTCACTAGTGGCCGATCAAGGTTGTTAAAAAACGTCATAATTCTTTGTAATAATTGTTAATATCGCCAATTTTGCATGGGCAACCTTTTGAATCCCCCAAACTGTTTTATAGATCCCTTCACTGCACATATATGGTACTGCTGTAATTTAACCGATTGCCCAGCAAACTGATCAACAGGATCAAGACCTCACCAATTGACTTGGTGGCCGCTGACATTTGTTCATCCTGGTCAACCAGCGCACGTGCCTTTTCAATCGTGGCCTCAATGTCAATACTTTCGATTTTCATCCGGTCTAAAGTTCCTGTATCGAATATGCAGCTATTATAACACAGGTTTTGAAACCGGAATTTTCCCTCCCGATATCAGTGCAGCCGCGTTAAAAAATCAAACTGATGGCCACTTGTCAATGATCATCACGGTAACAATCGCTCTCGCGCAGGCGTCGAAGGCCAATGCGTAAATGAATAATCAAGAGCATGACAACCCGATGGCGGCCTAAAATAGGCGCCACGTTCAAGTGAGCGAAGCATTTTTTAAGGCGTTACTTGAGATTGATGCGTTTGAAAAGCAGTTGAAAAATCAGTAGTACGAAAAAGGAAGTAAGTTATTGATCTTCGAAGCGAAGCAACGGAATTTTATGGAATTTTGCCGTGTTTTATGATTTACTGGCTTTCACTTGCAGTGGCCTCCTGGGTTGGTTTGATTATTTAGGGATAATCATTATAAAACTATAATCCATGGGCCGGCACAACTTTTTTACTTCCCTTTTCCTCACATTTTTTGCAACTACAGGGAAAAGTCTGTTCGGCTTTGGAAGGCCATATTTGATCGTTTTTCATCTTTGAATTCAGTATAATTTAGCTAAATGTGGCAATTCTTTTCGAATAAATATGCAGTTTTTAAGCACCGCGGGCAAAATCCATTTCATCTGCGCCTGAGTTCGGTTTCTCCGATCAAACCCGGCAATCAAGATAAAATCGGAGCCTTTTTGGTTTGTGCCGGCAATAAAACGTATAAAATGCGGGTATGCAAAAACAAAAAAAAAGCTAAAAAAATCGAACAAATGATTTATATTTTCCCCGATTGTTTTCCGCATTTTTATGGCCGCAGCGGCAAGAACCTCTTATT
>JASJED010000225.1 GCA_030065585.1 Desulfobacterales bacterium
GGTTCCAGGAACACCAGGTTTCAGTGTTCAGGTGTCAGATAACAAAAGGCGGCGAGGTTGAAAGCAATTCCTGAAACCTGACACCCGAAACCTGAAACCATTAAAGTTCTCGGTTCTTGGTGTCGGGTTACAGGGTTCAGGTTTCAGGATTAACCAGTTGCTCACACCTGACACCTGACACCTGACACCTGACACCTCTGAAAGGGCTCCCCGTCACTTACATACAAGGTTTCAGGTTTCGGGTTTCAGGATTTACCAATTGATAAAATTCATCCGCCCGCTACTGTCACTCAGGCGCACCGGTAACCGATCCTGAGGACTTAACTTTCGCGGACCTTGCCCCCTGGCGGTGGCGGCCCTATGGTTATAAGCTTTGAGACGACAAAATCGTGCCAGCGTCGGCCCCTGGCAATGCACGCCAGCCGCATGGCGGTGGGAGGTTTTCATGCCTGAAGATACCGCAGTCCTCAATCAGAAAATCAAAGCCCTCGAGGCCCAGCTGCAGGAGGCCCGGGACCAATGCCGAACGTTGGAAGACGAAATGCGCCACACGCGCGACCGCTTTGCCGCCGCGCTCAGGGCCCTGCCGGTCATTATCTTCGCCACCGATGCGGACGGCAGCCTGGTTTTCTTCAACCACGAGTTCGAGCGCGTCACGGGCTATACGGCCGTCGATCTGTTGGATGAGACCGATGTCAGCGACCTGCTGTTTCACAAGGATGCCGGCGTCTGTATCGTCAAGGATCTCGAGTGTCGCAAGTGGCAATTCACCGACAAGGGCGGCAGCCCCAAGGTGGTGGTGTGGTCCAATATCTCCGAAACGGTTCCCTTGCCGGAGTGGACCAGCTGGAAAATCGGGCTCGATCTGACCGAACTGGAGTCCATGCGCGACCAGATGAAAGTGCTCCAGGGTCTGATTCCGATTTGCGCCCACTGCAAGAAGATTCGCAACGATCAGGGCTTCTGGACCCAGCTCGAGTCCTATCTGGCCGCGCATTCCGAGGCCGACTTCACCCACGGCATCTGTCCGGACTGCATGGCCCAGTATTTCAGTGAATACGACATCGAGGGCTGAGACCCAATCGCCCGGCGAGCGAAAGGCATAACGACAATCCTCGCGTAACGGGGGGCGTTGGTCATGGATGACCGCCTGAAGATTTACCGGAATTCCCCTGAATGACAGCTGATGTCATCCCGGCATCGCGCATACAATCTCACCAAGTTGATTGTTCTGTCTGCGTGGTTATGCTCACCAAAACATAGGTGGCCAAATTGGCGCCCGCCCTGTTGTCACTGATACCGTATGGGAGGGTAGGCAACGATCAATCGGCGCGAATTTACACGGTTGACCGGCGCCGGTATGCTCGGCATGCTAGGGTGATTAGCGCGCCCCAGAGCGGACACCGCAGGGGCGGCCCGCGGCGATGCGTTCAACCCCGATGTCGAGCTGAGTTTGCGGGCGGCACCGGCCGAACAGGGCATTCTGCCGGGCGCACCGTCCCAGGTATGGTCCTTCCAAGGCCAATTGATACAGGGCCCATCCGAGGCCCTGCAGCCGATGCCGGATTCCTATCTGGAGCCCACCATCCGGGTACGCCGCGGGCAGAAGATCCGCATTCATTTCCACAACGATTTGCCCCAGGAGAGCATCATCCACTGGCACGGGCTGCAGTTCAAGGTCCTGGGCCGCCTGGGAGCACCCTTCGGCGATGTCCTTGATTTGGGCTGGAAGGACACCGTGCTCCTCATGCCGGGCGAGCGCGTGCGCCTGCAGATGCGCTTCCCGACCCCAGGCCCGCATCCAAGCCGCTCTGCCGGGAAGAGCAGTTTGTGTGGCTCCTTAAGTGGACCCACATCCACCTTTTCGGCATGAACATGATTTTTATTTTCATAGGCGCTATTACCGTATTCCTCGACATGCGCATTCTGACGCGCTACGGGCTGGTGGCTTTGCCGTTCGTCGGTGTCGCCTTAGACATCGCTGCCATGTGGTTAAAGGCTTTTGTGTCACCGCTCTTCTTTTGGTTGCATATTCCTGGAGGTGGGTTGTTTGTATTGATTTTTATCTATGTTTTTTTTAAGGCAATAGCTGAAATGTGGCTTGACCAGTCAACTATAACCTAAAGATTTAGCTCTTAATGAATACTAGCCGGTGAAAGGAGCTATGCATGAAAGTATTTATTACAACTAGTTGGATATTGTTTAGAGAAAATAGGATTAAGATAAGAAAAAGTCTAATCATTTATTGTTCCTCGAAAATATCTGGAATACCACTGGTTGTAACAGTCTTACTTTCATATCTTCAGATTCTTTCGACAGCATATGCGGGAACGACTCAGAAGGTAGCCGATCAAAATGTTTATGATCTTGAAAGTAATGTAACACTGGATCGACTTATAGAGCATGCCATACAATCCAATACCAAGATCATGGAGGCGCGGGAGGCTTGGAAAGCAACCATTGAAGGCCGACGTGTTGCAACAGGGCTGCCAGATCCTCAGTTTATGTTCACATATTTTCCGGAACCCATCGAAACGCGTAACGGCCCTCAAGACTGGAACGCGACCCTCTCCCAGGGCGTTCCATATCCCGGCAAAATAATCAAAGCCGGCAAAATCGTAGACAAAGATTCTGAGGTTGCCAGGTTGAATTTGGATAAGACGATCCGGGATACCGCCACCAAGGTAAGAATAGCCTTTTACGAACTATCCTATATCCGTGAGGCCAAAAGAGTAGCGGCTAAAAATATGGAACTGATTGCGCATCTTCGGAAAGTCGGCGAAACGGTATATTCCAAAGATCAGGCTGCTTTGATTGATATTGTCAAGGCCCAGTCGCAGGAAGGGCAACTGCAATATGACATCTTGCTTTTGAATGAACTGGAAATGACGGAAGTAACGAACATCAACAGTTTACTAAACCGTCCACCACATGCGGACATTGGAAGGCTTGTTGTACCGGCCGTAATTCCTCCTGTTTACAAGCTGCCGGAACTTTACGATCTGGCCAAAATAAATCAGGAAGAAATTAAAATGATGGACTCTTTGGTAAACAAAGCGGAAATCAAGGTGGACCTTGCCAAGGATCAGCGTCTTCCTGATTTTAAAGTAGGTGTTTTTTACGCCGAAATCGGTTCGCCTGATGATGAGCCAAAGTCTGACGACGCAAGTGATGATGCCTATGGCGTTCAGTTTGGATTTACAGTACCGATTTGGTTCGGCAAAAATAAAGGCCGTATCAATCAAGCGCTAGCCGAAAAATCACGAGCAATTGCAGCCAAAGCGTCTCAAATCAACGATACCCACAGCAATATCCATTCAATTTATTTTAGACTTCAAAATGCCCTCAGGCTGATTACCCTCTACAAGGATAATCTGCTGCCCCAGGCAGCAAGCTCAATGGAAATGGCTGAAACTTTATTCCGCGAAAAACAAACAGGATTTTCCGATTTCATTGAAGCGCAATCAACCTGGTATAATTTTAATCTCGCCGTTGCCCGAGCCACAGCGGACTACGGTAAATATCTGGCGCGTTTAGAAAAATTAATCGGGCACAGCATAACGGAAAGAGCCCCCTTGGAAGAGCTCAATCAAAAGGAACGGGAATGAAACGCCTTTCAATATTTTTGATTATGTTGCTATCTTTGTTTTGCCCGCAGGAATCCCAGGGGGGATACAAAGACTTGGTGGATGAATTTAATGCCTACACACCCCCAGATTACATCGTGAGCCGACACTTTAAGTCGGAAAGTATGCCAGATACATCGGAGCCAGCAAACAACCAACCATCAAGATTTGGAAAAGACCAAAAGCACATCAAAAGGATTACCGCCGATTGGCGAAATGCCTTGGCCGCTGCCGATGATCAAATGCCTCGTTTTTTCTCCCCTGATGCAAGGCTTGTAAAAAAGTATAATGAGGCTGCTTTCGACGACCAAAAAGCCCTTAACGCAATTCGCGGCTCGTTCAATATAACCACTCTTGAGACCTTGGCCTGGATACGGAATCCAGCCATAAAATCAGCTGAGAGCAATTTCTCTGCGTCTATAGAATCTTTCAGCCAAGTTGCCAACTTGGATGAAATTCTGCGTCAGTATTCAGCCTACACCGCCAGTATCCAAACAGGCGTAGGACCAATGAAGGGTCAGGATTCGGTCAAAACAAAATTTCCGTTTCCGGGAACGGTTTCGCTTAAAGGCCAGATTGTACAGCATGAAACAGAAGCTGCCTGGCAGTTGTTAGAAGCAGTCCGCCGCGATGTGATTACAGCCGCCCGCCAAACTTTTTATGATTTGGTGTTCAATCGAAAAGCGCAAAAGATAACAGCTGACACGGTAAACCTCTTTGAAGACCTGGAAGCGGTAGCGACCAGACGCTATGAGGCCGGCAAAACCAGTTTTCAAGATGTGGTCAAAATTCAGGTTAAAACAAAAGTTCTGCAGGAAGGCTTGATTACGTTGAAAGAAATGCAGCGCAGCATCGAATCAAGGTTGATCGCCCTTCTCAATATACCCCCAACGAACCAAATCGGCTATCCGGCATTTGTTGATAAGGAAAAGCGACCGCCACAAATCGAAAGGCTGTATCCTTTGGCAAAAAGCCGTCGTCAAGAGATTCTGATTAAGCAAGCGCAACTCGATAAAATGCAAGATGTGCTTGAGATGGCCGAAACAATGGTTCTGCCCTCATTTACCCTAAACTATTCTGGATTTGACAATCAAGCCATCAATAACGTCGGTTCCTTTGCCAAACAGCCCCCTTTTAAAACTTCCAGCTCGGCTTCGAGAGGCGCTGGCCTTCCTCAAAATGTCTGGTACGGAACGAACGACGCATATGTCAGAGAAATCAGGCAGCAGGTAGCGGCTTTAAAAGAAAGCCTGGCAAAAACAAAAGCCGAAGCCGTCAATCAAGTTCGCGAACGCTGGTTTGAGCTGGATCGTGCCCGTCGAGAGAAAGCGCTCTATCAGGATACGGTGGTCAGTCTATCCCAATCGGCCCTGGACGTTTCTACCAGTGGTTATGAATCCGGAAACGTCTCTTTTGCCGACGTGATTAATTCTTATGAGCTGTGGCTGTCTTCAAATCTCACATTAGAGAAAAAAAGAAGCGAATATCACATTGCCTGGGCGCGGTTGGAACAAGCGGTAGGCGCGCAGTTTTAGCCCGTTTAGTTCTGATCATGATTCATGTGAATTATGGCGCCGCAATCTCCGGAGATATAGATGAATATTTCCAAAAATAAAAATGCGATATTAACCATCCTCGTCACGGCGGCGATAACGTTTGCATTGACATTCTTTTTACTTAAATACACAGGTGGCAACACGGCTAAACAGACAGGCGGTAATGCCATGTCCGACGCTGTAGATGCTAGCGAAAAGACTGTCTATGTGAGCCCCATGCATCCCTGGATTGTATCAGATGAGCCGGGCCAATGTCCGATTTGTGGAATGGATCTTGTGCCCCAAGCCGCCGATGAAATTGGTCCGAATTCATCCAGCCCTTCGGAAAGAGTTATCGCCTATTGGCGGGCCCCAATGAATCCACAGGAAATCTATGCTAAACCCGGTAAAAGTGCCATGGGGATGGACCTGGTGCCGGTATATGAAGATGAATTGGTGGGCGGGGTGAACATCAGTATCGATCCCGTCACCCAACAGAATATGGGCCTACGCACGGCGGAAGTTGTTGAGGGCCACCTCGGCAATACGATCAGAACCTATGGACATATAACTTATGACGAAACACGAACCGTTCAAGTGAACCTGAAAACAAGCGGCTGGATAGAGAGGATCCATGTCGACTTTACGGGTAAGCATGTAGAAAAGGCACAGCCCCTATTTGAGCTTTACTCACCTGAACTTGTCGCCGCTCAGGAGGAATATCTCTCAACTTATCGAAGTGTAAATCGAAACTCAGGCCAAACCCCTTCAAACATCAAAACCGAACTTTTGGCATCGGCCAGACGCCGGCTTCAGTATTTTGATGTGGCTGACAGCGAAATTAGTACAATTGAGAAAAAGGGCTTTGTCAATAAAACGCTTACCATCCGATCACCTTCCAGTGGCATCGTCATCGAAAAAAATGCAGAGGAAGGCAGCTATATAAAAGCCGGAACGACCGTTTATCGCATAGCAGACTTAACGCGGGTTTGGTTGGAAGCCCACATTTTTGAATATGAACTGCCATGGGTTTATGAAGGACAGGAAGTAGAAATGCGTATTCCTTATGAACCCGGCAAGATATACCACGGCAGGGTTTCCTTTGTCTATCCGTATCTACAACAGAAAACCCGTGACGTTGTCATCCGGCTTGAGTTTGAAAATCCCGACCTGGCACTGAAGCCAGATATGTACGCCGACGTTTGGATTAAAACCAGGTCAACTGAAAAAGGCCTGATTATTCCCTCAGAAGCAGTTATTCGCTCAGGGGAGAGAAATATAGTGTTTGTGGCTCAAGCCCAGGGAAAATTCACGCCTAGAAATGTCAACCTGGGAGTATCCGTCGATGACGGGATGGTTCAAGTCCTGTCCGGTGTGGCACCCGGCGAGTTCGTGGTTACATCCGGTCAGTTTCTCTTGGATTCTGAATCCAAGCTGAAAGAGGCCGTTCAAAAAATGATGGAAGCCCAAAAGTCTCCATCCATTGTGAATAAAGAAGACCAGGACGATAATTTTTTTGATGATATGGAAGCTGAAGAGGATGACTTCTTCAATGATATGGAGACGGACCAGGACGATTTTTTTAGCGACATGGAAGACGAGTAATATAGTGAATGCATGAACGTTATGATGTCAGCCGATCCTTTAATATTTCACATGATTTTTCAAGCGGTTGGCAGTAGGAAAAGCGAATGATCGTAAAGATTATTGAATGGTCCGTCAATAACAAGTTCATGGTCTTATTGGCGACCGTGCTTGTTGTTTTGGGCGGCCTGTTCGCGATGACCAACATGCCGCTTGATGCCATTCCGGACCTGTCGGATGTGCAGGTTATCATCTATACTGAATATCCGGGGCAAGCCCCCCAGGTGGTTGAAGATCAGGTTACCTATCCTTTGACCACAGCCATGCTAAGCGTCCCTTTTGCCAAGGTGGTCCGGGGATACTCTTTTTTCGGCTTTTCTTTTGTCTATATCATTTTTGAGGATGGAACCGATCTGTATTGGGCCCGATCCAGGGTATTGGAGTATCTTAATTTTGTTGCCGGCAGGCTGCCTCAAGGCATCACGCCAAGTTTAGGGCCGGATGCCACGGGTGTCGGTTGGGTCTATCAATATATCCTCAAAGACACTTCCGGAAAATATGATCTGCAGCAGATGCGCAGTATCCAGGACTGGTATCTGAGGTATGAGCTGACTTCCGTTCCAGGTGTTTCGGAGGTGGCCAGCATTGGGGGCTATGTCAAGCAATACCAGGTGGAAGTCGATCCCAACCGCTTGTTAGCCTATAACATTCCCATTCAGAAAGTTCGCCAGGCCATCCGCAATTCTAATAATGATGTCGGCGGCAAACTGGT
>JASJED010000038.1 GCA_030065585.1 Desulfobacterales bacterium
ACCGGCAGCTATCATGATTTTCGCTTTTCGGGAAGCTCCGGTTGGAATTCATCGAAAAATTTGTGCATCAACTCATAATGGTCGGTGATAATACCGTCCGGGAAATTACCTTCCCACTGTTTTAATACCCCGGGATCATTCACCGTGTAGGCCATGACACGCAAACCGCGATCGTGGGCGTTTTGGATCAAAGCCTGGTCCACAACGCTGTAATGAACATAAATCCAATCCAGACCTTTGTGGGCAATGGTATCCAGGAGTCGATTCGAAAGTTTCTTGCGGTAAGGTGTGTCCAATCCGACGTCGCAGCGGCATCGATTTTTAATGAAGTTGGCCGTTGGATCATGGAAGCTGTCGACAATCACCCTTTCTTCCAGCCGATGGTGCTTGATGGCTTCCACGACCCGGCGGTTGAGGACATAGCTGCGATCGATTCTGGCGATCGGTTTGATTTCAATTAAAAATTTGATTTTTTGCCCGTAACGGCTCAAAGCCTCATCCAAGGTCAGGACATCATGGTATTCGGGAATTTGTTTGATGGCCGCATGCTTCAGGTTTGCGATGCGCACCCGCCCGCCGTTGCCATCCGGGAGAACAGGATCGTGAAGCAGCACCGGCACGCAGTCGCTGGTCATCTGGATATCGATTTCAACCCAATCGAATCCCGCCGCGATGGCGGCCTCGATGGCTTGCGGCTTGTTTTGCAGGGCTGGGGAACGCATCCCTTGCGTATTTCCCCGGTGGGATACGAATAGGGGCCTCATCACTGGGGGGCGCTTTATCGCCGCAACGCCGATCGCCTTGTGGGTGTCGGGAAAATAGGCGTTGTTATCAATCAAATATTTATTGAGGGGGATCAGGGTATTGATAAACGGCGAAATACGCTCGACAAGCACCTTGTTGAGCGTATTCGCATCAGAGCCACCACGCCTCAGTCCCTTATCCTGGCCGACGACGCCGAGTGATCGCTTCATGCGATTGAATTCGAACTCGCCCTCATCGGTCCATAAATAGACACGTTCCAAGTTGTGACCACCGACCGCGTAAACTAGACGGTTATCAGGCCAGCGCGATGAGGGCATCAACAGATTCAGCCCCTGATCGGAGTCAAGCGGCGCGATGCCTAAATAATCGGCCAATGTGGCGGTGATGTCATACTGGGTTGCCCGTCGTTGGGTAAAGGGTTGAAATTCGGCCTGCAGGGATTCAGGCAATCCGGCAATCATAATGGGAACTTCAAATCGCATCCGATCGATATCAGGTCCTGGAAGTTCATTGTATAGAGACGCGACATGATCACCGACCAAGACGAGCAGGGTGCCTTTAGGTTTCTCGTATTCCAAATACCAGTCATAGAAATCGCCCAGATGGTAATCGAGGAAATGTAGCGATTCCTTGAAACGCATCGCCCGCTCATTGACGGTGAGCACATCAAGCCAGGTGCCATCGGGGTTGGGATGAATATTATCCTCATGAAAGGCGGGTCGCCATGCATCGGGCAGGGCAAAGGGATCATGGGTACTCAATGTGAAAAGCGATACGAAATAGGGATGATCCCCCGCTGGTCGTTGGATGATCCATCGTTTGAGGAGCGCGAGCATGGCTGCATCATCATAGCCCCAGCCTGAAGCGGTCTGCTCTAATTTTTCGTCGTAATCGAATATTTCCTCGAACCCCATCATTTGTAAAAAAAGACGCTGTTGTTCAAAGGAAAGGTCGCTGCCATGGAAATAAGCCGTTTGATAGCCAATCGCCTTCAATTGGCCGGGCAGCCCCTGCATACTCGGCATGGGATTGCACCAAAGAATATTGCGATGGGTCTGGGGCAGGATCCCCGCGAATATGGCCGGCATGGCCTGACTGCTTTTGGTCCCCGAGGCGTAGGCCTTTGGGAAGAAAAGGCTCTCACGCGCGATACGCTGCAAATTCGGCATGACATCGCGATGGCCAACCTTGGAAAAGATCTCCGCATTACCGACACTTTCCAAGATAAGTAAAATGATGTTGGTGTTTCGCCCTAGTGGGTCGTTTGCAGGCTTTCGACGAAACGATATGGGATCTGCCTTGGGGGGACCCCCATCCGATACGCGATGCCCGAGCTCCCGTCTAAACTTCGCGATCATCGCGGGCGTTAGCTTATCCTGGGTCTGGCCATAGGTGTTTTTATGAACTGAGGACTGAACGAACCAAATCACGGGATTACGACCGGCCCGCAGGAAGGTCGGCTGGGAAAACCAGTGGGGATAAGCATGCACGCTAACGGTGATCAAACCGCAGAGGGCAACCCCCCCCATGATTGCGAGACTGGCGCGAGGTGATTTGACCTTAAAAGTGATCGTCGGGCGCGAGAGCTTAACGCTGGCATAAATCAACAGGATACCCAAGCCGGCCTCACCGATAAAAACGATAGGCGGCGCGACAGATCGCAGCGAAGGCATTAAGTGTGCTAAGTTTTTAAGATAATGAATAATTCCTGCATCCGGCAATCTTCGAAAGGCAATTTCGTAATGATAGGCGAAAACCGCAAATAGGAATAAGAGACCACCGACCACGCGCCCGATAATTCGCATCGAGAGGCGATCAGGGTGAAACAGCAGCAGACCTAAAACGGCGCCGATCAATAGGTTTCCAGCCAGTGCGGCGGTCATACCGAAAAAGTAGTCCGCGCCCATGTCGACCTGGTAGGCTGTAAACAGGCCCAGCTTTAAAACCCCCAGCCCGATTCCCCACAGGCCAGCCCAAATCAGGATCTTCAAGATTTGAGGGGTGTAAATGCTTCTCATTTTGGTTATGCTTTTGAACATGGCGGAATTCTATCCGAAAACAAGGCCGCCGTAAACCGTAGACTATCTCAGCGATCAGCAAAAATGCCGCCCATACCGCGCGCGCACCGCGCAGCGATACGCTGAAGACCTTGGATCTGGATAGGGCGGCCTAAACCGACGGAGGGTAGTGCCGTAAAGGGTCTCGGGCGTTAAGCTTGCATCGGTGGACAACGGTAGGCCCCTCAGTTGTCCCCCTGCAGTTTGCCGAGTCGATGACGGAAGGATCGGAAGGTAATCCCCAGCAGCTCGGCGGCCTTGTTCTTATTGCCGCCGGTTAACTCCAGGGCTTTCTGAAGATAGGCGTATTCGATCTCCCGCAGGATCATATCCAGGGACACGCCCTTGTCGATATCGTCCAGGTCGTAGCGTTTTCCCTGGACCCCCTCGATCCAGCGGCGTTTATGAACCGACAGCGCCAGGCTTTCCGGCAAGATGATGTTGGTCGTGGACAAGGCCACCGAACGCTCCATCAGATTTTCCAGCTCCCGCACATTGCCGGGAAAATCGTATTTCTGCAACAGATCCACGGCGTAGGAGGAAATCTTCTTGATTTCCTTTTCCATTTCCGTAGCGTACTTTTCCAGAAAATGCTGGGCCAGGGCCTTGATATCGGGCTTGCGCTCGCGCAGGGGTGGCACCTTGATCTCGATCACATTGAGACGGTAAAAGAGGTCTTCCCGGAAGCGCCCCTCGATGACTTCTTCGGCCAGGTTCTTGTTGGTGGCCGAAATGATCCGGCAGTCCACATTGATGTCCTCGTTGCTGCCCACCGCTTTGAATACTTTTTCCTGGACGACGCGCAGAAGCTTGACCTGCAGCGGCATGCTGAGCTCGCCGATTTCGTCCAGAAAAATCGTCCCATTGTGGGCCGCCTCGAAGAGCCCCTGCTTGTCCTGGCTGGCACCGGTGAAGGCGCCTTTTTTATGCCCGAACAGCTCGCTTTCCATGAGCGTCTCCGGTATACCGCCGCAGTTGATGGCAACAAAGGGCTGATCCGCCCGGGTACTTTCATTATGAATCGAACGTGCGATCAGCTCTTTACCGGTGCCGCTTTCACCGGAAACGAGGATATTGGTGCGCGTCTGGGCAACCTGGCGAATCAGCCTGTAGATGTGCATCATGGCCGGACTGTTGCCCACGATGCGGCCGAAATGCAGGTTCTTTTTTAGATCGTTGCGCAGGCTTTTACTTTCTCTTTCCAGGGTCCGCAGCTTGAGCGCGCGGGCGATGGTCTCCAGGAGTTCATCGTTGTCAAACGGCTTGGGAACGTAGTCATAGGCCCCTTCGTTCATGGCTTCCACGGCCACCTCGGTGGTGACGTAGGCGGAGATCATGATCACGACGATGTTGGGGTGCTTGGCTTTGGCAGCCCGCAATACGTCCAGCCCGGTGATGTCGCCCAGGCGGATATCACAGACGATCAGGTCGTAGGTGGTCTTGTCCTGCATCTTGATGGCCTGGGCCCCGGATTCGGCACAGTCCACCCGGTAGCCTTCTTTAATGAATAGATACTCGAGCAGTTCCCGCATGCTGAGTTCGTCGTCCACAACAAGGAGGTGATAATCTTTATCGTCCATGCTCTATCCTGCTGCTGGTTGATTCAATCGGACCCCTCGAAGACGATTTGACCGTCGACGATGGTCGCCATCACCTGTCCCTTGAGCGTCCACCCATCGAAGGGCGTATTGCGGCTCTTGGACATGAAGTTGGCGGCAACGACGGTGTGTTTCTTCTCCGGGTCGAAAATCGTGATGTCGGCCGGCATGCCGGTGTTCAGCCCGCTGGCCAGACCCAGAATACGCGCCGGATTGTAGGCCATCAGCTCAACCAGTCGCGGCAAAGACAAGAGGCCCTCGTGCACCAGTTGGAGCGCCAGTCCCAGTGAGGTCTCAAGACCGATGATGCCGGTTTGTGCCTGGTCGAATTCCACGCGTTTTTCAATGCTCGACTGGGGGGCGTGATCACTGGCGATCGCATCGATGGTGCCGTCGACCAAACCCTCGCGAACCGCATCGCGGTCCTCCGCCGTCCGCAACGGCGGGGACATCTTGGTGTTGGGGTCGTAATCGCAGACCGCCTCGTCGGTCAGGCTGAAATGGTGCGGGGCGGCCTCGGCCGTCACCGTGACGCCGCGCGCCTTGGCCGCCCGGATCATCGCCACGGCCTCCCGGGTGCTGACATGGGCGATATGCAGCCGCCCCTTGGTGAGCGCGGCCAGTTCGATGTCACGCTGCACCATCACGACCTCGGCGGCGTTGGGAATACCGGGCAGACCCAGACGGGTCGCCACCGGCCCTTCGTTCATGGCCCCCCCGGCGGACAGGTCCGGATCTTCGCAATGGGCGATGATCGGCATGTCGGCGCCGCGGGCGTATTCCAGCGCCCGGCGCATCAAGAGACTGTTGGCCACCGGGCAGCCGTCGTCGCTCAGGGCCACCGCCCCGGCCGCCTTGAGTTCGTGAAAGGCGGTCAGCCCCTCCCCGGCCAGCCCCGGACTGATGGCGGCCACGGGATAAACCTTGGCCGCCCGGGCGTCCCGGGCCTTCTCCCGGATGTAGTCCGTAACCTGGGCACAATCGTTGGGTGGCGTGGTGCTGGGCATGACGCACACGGCCGTAAAGCCGCCGGCCGCCGCAGCACGACATCCGCTGGCGATGGTTTCCTTGTATTCGTGCCCGGGTTCGCGCAAATGCACGCGCATGTCGATCAGCCCCGGGGTGACGATTTTACCGCGCGCCTCGATGATGCGGCCGGCTTTTTCACGGGGAGGATCAGCGCCGCCAGGTTTAATTTCCGCCACCAGGCCGTCCCTTACATAAAGATCGCCCTCGCCATCGAAATGGCCGGGGTCGATGATGCGCCCGCCGCTGATGATCAGATCCATACTACTTGCCTCCCAGAACCAGATAAAGCAGGGCCATGCGCACGGCCACGCCGTTGGTCACCTGGTCCAGAATGACCGAATAGGGCCCGTCCGCCACTTCGGGATCAATTTCCACGCCGCGATTCATCGGCCCGGGATGCATGATCAGCACGTCCGGGGAAGCCCCCTGCAGACGCTCGAGATTCAGGCCGAACACGGCCGCGTATTCCCTTTCGTCGGGCATCAAGAAACGTTTCTGGCGCTCCTTCTGAATACGGAGCATCATGATGACATCGGCCCCGCCCAGGGCCTCGTCCAATGAGGGTGCCACCGCGGCCCCCAATTGCTCGATCCCCAGGGGCATCATGGTCGGCGGCCCGCATACCGTCACACGAGCGCCCATTTTCTGAAAGCCGATAATGTTCGAGCGCGCCACGCGGCTGTGGGCGATATCGCCGACGATCAGGATATTGAGCCCCTTCAAGTGGCCTAGCTTCTCGCGTACGGTCATGAGGTCGAGCAACGCCTGGGTCGGATGGGCATGCATGCCGTCGCCGGCATTGATGACCCAGGCCTTGCAGTGTCGGGTCAGAAAATGCGGCGCGCCCGCGGATGGATGCCGGATGATGATCACATCCGGTTGCATGGCCTCGATATTCTGGACCGTATCCAGGAGGGTTTCGCCCTTGACCACGCTGCTGGTGGCCTTGGAAAACGAAAGGCTGTCGGCGCTCAAGCGCTTGGCGGCGATATCAAAGGAAGATTTGGTACGGGTGCTGGGTTCGTAGAAAAACTGGACGACGGTCTTGCCCCGCAGGGTCGGCACCTTTTTGATCGGACGGGTCGATATTTCTTTCATGCGCACCGCCGTATCCAGGATGGTCCGGATGTCGGCTGCCGCAAGCGACGCCATGTCCAAGATATGACGATGCCTAATCCCCATGTGGTACTCCCTTTTCAAAGGCGGCCGGTTTGATGATCGGGCGATCTAACAGACGGTTGAAAAACGGTGGCGCTTGGCCATACGGTGTTCAAATCCTCCTCAAAATGCGCATCGATGGCACCGAAACAGCGGTTCTTCGGATTTGGCCTTGTCGGGCCAACGCGCATGACGTTCTGCACAGCCCGCTAATGCAGCAGGTCGCCGATGCGGCGCCAGCGCACGGCAAAGTCTTCTTTGTCCCAGGACCAGTAAATCATAAACGCCTTGCCCCGCAATTGACTGTATTTGACAAATTTCCAGTAACGGCTGTCATTGCTGCGGTCGCGGTTGTCGCCCATGACGAACAGGCTGTCCTCGGGAACATTGATGGGGCCGAAGTTGTCCCGAACATTGCCGTGAATGATGAACGCATCCTTGTGCACGGCGTGGTTATTGTCCTCCGGCCGGCCATTGACATAAACAACCTTGTTGCGACATTCCACCACATCGCCGGGTATGCCCACCACCCGTTTGATAAAGTCCATTTTCGGATCCTGCGGAAACTTGAACACCACGATATCCCCCCGCTTGGGTTCCCCAATCGGCACGACCGTCGCGTTGCTGAACGGCATGCGGATGCCGTAGATGAACTTGCTGACCAGAATATGGTCGCCAATCAGAAGGGTATCCTCCATCGATCCGGATGGAATCTTGAAGGCCTGGACAATAAAGGTTCGAATAAAGAGGGCTAACAGGACCGCCAGCAGAATGGCTTCGACATTCTCGCGCAGGCGGGATTTCGGCTTGGTGCCGGCATTATCTTCCGGCGCAGTCGAGCTTGATTTCAAGGCAGGTCGTCACCTTTCACTGGGATAATGGTCATTCTCATAAATTAATCGTCAGGAACCGTGCATCCATTACGGCGGGTCCTGACGTCACACCGCCGCAGGGCGGTATTCAAGTCATCAGCCATGATCCGAGGCGGTAGGTCAGATTGGCGAGTACGCCCGCCGCCAGATCATCGGCGACGATCCCCACCCCCCCCTCGAGGCGTCGGTCCAGCCATCCGACCGGGAAGGGCTTGACGATATCGAATCCCCGGAAGAGACCGACGGCGATCAAACTGCCGGCCAACGATAGTTGAAGTCCGACACAGGCGACCAGCACACCGGCAAATTCATCAATGACCACCGCTCCCGGATCTTCCCGGCGCATCAATTCGGCCGCGCGCTGTGCGATGCCGATGGCGATGATCGCAAAGATCACCACGATTGCGAGCGCCAGCCCAAGGGATTGGTGGGAAAGCAACCACCCGAAAGGCAGGGCGGCCAGAGAACCCACCGTACCGGGGGCAATCGGCGAACGGCCGCAACCACACCCTGTGGCCCAGAAGAGGATACCGCGATCCCTAATAAACATGGCCCGTGTCTATCGCCCGCGACCATTTTTGTCAATGGTTTATCGGGTTTATCGAACTGCGTCATGATCTTCGCGGCTGTAGAGCCGGATGATCTCCAGCACCAGTTCACAGGCTTTCACCATGTCCGTCAGAGCAATCCGCTCCCCCCTCGTGTGCGGATTCTGCATACCTGTTCCCAAGACACCGGTGACGATCCCCTTCTGGAAAAAAACATTGGCATCCGAGCCGCCCCCGGCGGTCTGGGTCCGAATGTGCCGGCCGAGATTGCGGGCCGCCCTGTCGGCCAACTGGACGACCAAATGGTCGCCGGGAATATGGGTCGGTTTGAAATCCGCTTGCAAATCGTAGGCGAAACGCGGGCGGGCACCGTTGATGGGGTTCGGAGGAATGCCGCCGACAATCTCCTGGAAAGTCCTGATAATCTGATCCGTCGCGTGTTCCAGTTTCACCTCGTCGTGACTACGGACCTCGGCAGCGATGTCAACGCGGGAAGGAACGATATTGGTGGCCACCCCCCCCTGAATGGTACCGATGTTACAGGTGGTCTCTTCGTCCAGCCGCCCCCATTGGATCGCCGCGATCGCACGTGAGGCGATGAACACGGCGTTGATGCCTTTTTCAGGCGAGGCACCGGCGTGCGCTTCTTCCCCGAAAACCTTGAGATGCAGGCGATTGGCCGCCGGGGCCCGATTCACCAGGCGATCCGGGTCGCGGGCGTCCAGAACATAGCCCACCTTGGCCGTTATCTGGCTGAAATCGAGATGTTTGGCCCCCAGCAGCCCAATTTCTTCACAGGTTGAAAAGACCAACTCAATCGGGGCATGCGGTGTTCCGGCATTCTTTAATGCGGCAATAACTTCGAGTAGAATCGCGATCGCACTCTTGTCGTCGGCGCCCAGCACCGTATCACCCGAACTGCTGAAAATACCGTCGGCAAACACCGGATGAATGCCACGCCCGGGTTCGACGGTGTCCATATGCGCACTGAAAAGCAGAGGCGCTTGATTTGGCTGACCAGGCAAACGGCCGACGAGGTTCCCCGTATTACTGCCCGTTTGGGAAGCGGACGCATCGATTTGGGTCCTGACCCCCAGCGCGTCAAGACGCTTTTGAAGATGGGCGGCAAACCGCCCTTCATCGCGGGAAACACTGTCGCGCTGCACCAGGTCCCGAAAGGTTTGCGCCAATCGATCTTGATTGATCTCGGTCATGTTCATGGCCCTGGGGATTGACAAGAATTCAAAGCCCCGGCTATATAGCCCTTTACGCGGAAGTGCGCAGCTACCTGGTGGGGCTCCCGGGCTTCAAACCCGGTGTGGGGCGTTAACACCGTCCCGGGTGGGTTCGATTCCCATGCACTTCCGCCATTTTTATTCCCCAAATCCATTCCCTCCGGCGTTAGCGCCCACCGCCCCACATCTTCCAGGCCGCCACGGATAAACTTAAAAACATGGACAATTCAGTCCGTTGTGGTAAAACCAGATAAGAAATAACACAGGTCGAATCCGTGGACAAGCGCAGCGCCGATTGGTAGGAAAGCACCTCCGTGGCCCCCCACAATACCGCTGCCGGCTGGTGGACGCTTGGCATAATCAAGCGCGACGATTGGTTGTGATCTGTTCTTGGGCGAAGATCGTCTGATCGCAACCGATAAACACTGCCCTGCGGCCAAATGTAATTCGAACTTTCAGGTAATTTAGCGTGATCGTGAATAAAGCCAAAATCAGTTACCAGGACGGAATCGTCACGGGTAACATCGAAGACAAATCCAATCTGAAAAACCCGATTGCCAAGATCCTGGTCCAGAGATTCGACGAGGTTCTATTTGCGCTTATCGCGGAAAGCGGCCCAGCGAGCATCCACGAAGTGGGCTGCGGTGAGGGTCGCATAACGCGCAAGCTGACCCATGAATACAAGGGCCCCATCCGGGCAAGTGATTTCAGCGCCGCCCATATCAAAGCGCTTCACAGGCAGAATCTATCCAATGTTGTCGTCGTCGAGCGCAACATCTATGAACTGAATCAAAGGGAGGACCAGGCGGATTTAATCATTTGCTGCGAGGTCCTTGAACACTTGGAGGACCCCCACAAGGCCTTGCGGGCGCTGAAAGCGTTACGATCCCGAAATTACATCTTTTCAGTTCCCCGGGAGCCCCTGTGGCGCATCCTCAATATAATCCGCGGTAAATATCTAAAGGATCTGGGCAATACGCCGGGGCATCTCAATCACTGGTCCTGCAAAGCCTTCCTCCGCTTTCTGGAAAACAACGGTTTCCGCTTGATGCGCATCGCCTGCCCCCTGCCTTGGATTATGGTCAGGGGTCGATTTTAATTTAAGCTGACCGGAAAATGGCCGATCAATAATTGACCGGTGAACATGACGCTCAGGAACTGAGAAAAAGGTTCAAAATAAAATGCCCAAGGAGCCCCATTCCTGTTGAAGGCCGTTGCCACCGACAATTCGCAAAGGGTCGTGTCAATCCTGCGATCGCACCTTATTATCGCGCTGCTCATCTTCCTGGTGGCCGTTGCCCTGCGCTTGTCCTATCAACGCTCAGCGATTGTCGATAACCCCATCCGCGCCGATGCGCGGCAGTATTTCTTCAACGCCTATAATCTCTTCTATTTTGGCGTCTACTCCATCGATGCCCCTGACGTGAGCGGCAATCCGCCGCGCACCATCTGGCGGCGAACGCCCGGCTACCCGCTCTTTTTATATCCCTTTTTCTACATTAGTAAAACGCCGAATGAATTCGTCGTCAACGTCTCGCTGGCCCAGGCCATCTTGGGCTCCTTGACCTGTGTCCTCGTCTTTTATCTGGGATTAGCGTTCTTGACGCCCCTGTGGGCCGTGATCGCGGGTTTGGTAACGGCATTGAGCCCCCACCTCATCGCGATGGATGACTTTCTATTGTCGGAATCGCTATTCATGTTTAGCCTCGTTGCCGCCACCTTGACGCTGGTGCATTCATTTCGCCGACGCAACGCCGGCTGGGCGTTTATCAGTGGTACCTTGTTTTGTTTTTCCGCCCTGGTGCGTGCCGTTTCCGGTCTGCTGGGGCTTTTCATGCTCTTGTTCTTCTTGGTGGCCCCCCGTTACTGGGACAAAGGCACGCGATTCAACTTCCTGGTACCGACCGCTTTTTTCCTGATCGGCCTGGCCGTAGTTCATCTGCCCTATTCCCACATACGCAGTCAAATTATCGCCAAGTCGGACCGGGTCTCGAATGAATCGGCCTGGCAGCACATCGTTATCGGCGCAGATATCAACCTGGAAAACTTTTTCAGAAATAAAAGCATCCCTGAATTCAAGAACCAAACCGAAAAAATGATCAATGACCGATCCTACGGTTTAACCGTTTTGCGCCAACGCTTCCAGGAGCACCCGACCGATTTTTTAAAATGGTATCTAGGCGGAAAATTACTTTTCATGTGGAAATGGGACAATGTCTACAACGGTGATGTCTATCAATATCCGATGGTGGTCAAAGGCTTCCATCAGGATAACTGGCTGACGACCCTGCATCGGTTCATGCGCTGGCTGCACTGGCCGTCGATTGCCATGTCCATCTTGGGCATCGGGCTTTTTCTTGTCAACTGGTTCCGCAACACCCTGGCTGAATCGGAGCACCTCTTGTTGGCACCTATTTTAGTCTTCCTCTATTTTACCGCGATCTTCACAATTCTGTTACCACTCCCGCGCTATATGATTCCGGTACGGCCGTTTGTCTATCTGCTCGGGTGCTATCCACTGTACCTATCAAGTCGCTTCTTGAATCAATACCTCTTTAAAACCGCTTAAATCATATGAAACTGATCATCCAAATCCCCTGCTATAATGAAGAAGAAACCCTCCCGGTCACCTTGGCCGATCTCCCCCGTGAAGTCCCCGGCTTCGAGCGTGTGGAATGGATGGTCATTGACGACGGCAGCCGTGACGACACGGTCGAGATTGCCCAGGCGCACGGTGTCGACCATATCATTAGCCACCATCACAACATGGGGCTGGCCCGGGCGTTCATGACCGGGTTAGACGCCTGCGTCCGCCTGGGTGCCGATGTTATCGTCAACACCGACGGCGACAATCAGTACAAAGGCGAATTCATCCCTGATCTGGTCAAGCCGATCATTGACCAACGCGCCGAAATTGTCATCGGCGCACGACCGATTGAAGACATCGAGCATTTTTCCCCGGCCAAGAAATTGCTTCAAAAGTTGGGCAGTTGGGTCGTTCGTGTGGCCAGCAACAGTGATATACCGGATGCGCCCAGCGGTTTTCGCGCCATCAGCCGGGAGGCCGCCAAACAAATCAACGTGTTCAATAATTACACCTACACGTTGGAGATGATTATTCAGGCCGGTCAAAAAAACATTCCCATGACCTGGGTTCCGATCGAGATCAACCCGGTCCTGCGCCCCACGCGCCTGATCAAAAGCATTCCCTCGTACATCAAACGCTCGGCGTTGACGATTACGCGGATTTTCGTGGTCTACAAGCCGTTTCGCTTTTTCGGGCTTATCGGTCTGCTCATCTTCGCCATCGGCTTCATGGTCGGTTGTCGCTTCCTGTATTATTACTCCATTGGCGATGGCGATGGTCATGTACAGTCCCTGATTTTCGCCAGCATCATGCTGGGTATGGGCTTTCAAACCATGATGGTGGCCTTTGTGGCCGATCTGCTGTCGGTCAATCGAAAGCTCATGGAAGAGCTGCAGTATCGCATGCGGGACAATAAAATTACCGATGAGAAGCCTGCCGAACCTTAGAATCCCCATCCGCGCTAAAACGATCGGCTATCTGATTACCGCATTCGCCCTGGCCTACGTGGCCATGAAGCTTCACGGTCAATGGCAGCGCATCAGTCAGCAAGATCTTCCCTTGCCGATCATAGCGATCATTACACCGGGTGTTGCCGTCTACACGCTCTCCTTCATTCTTATTGGGATTGCCTGGCACCACATGCTTGCGCGGCTTAGCCCCGGAACCCCTTTCCAGATTTCTTACTGGGTGTTCGCGCGCTCGTATATCGGCAAATACCTGCCCGGAAATTTCTTCCATTATGCCGGCCGTCAGTTGCTGGGCCGGATGTGCCATCTGCCGCACGATCTATTGATGGCCACTTCCACTTGCGAAATTTTTTTCCAAATCTTAACCTCCGCCGCAATCGCCTTTGTCGGATCGGTCGTCTTGCCCATTGAAACCGAATATCGACTGGGTTTTATCATCGCTTTGGCCGTGCTGCTGTTGTGTTCGATCTTGATTCTCTATTCACGCCCTGTTTTGAAATTGTTCAGCGACCGCTCACCGCGGTTGCGGTATCTTGCGCGCTTTGCGCAAATTGGAAACATCAAATTCTTGGCCTTCCCCGTCCTGACTTACAGTCTACACATGGTTGGCGTAGGATTGTTGATTGGTTTCATCGCCAGCCGTTTGGCAACCGACGATTTTAGATTGGCGGATGTGGTCCACTACACCGTTATCTATACCATTTCCTGGACACTGGGGTTTGTCACCCCAGGATCACCGGGCGGCATCGGTGTTCGTGAAGCGCTGCTGACCGCGCAGATGTCGCCCCTCGTGGGCGCTTCCAACGCCGTTCTGATTGCCCTGTGCCTGAGGTTGGCCGCCATCATGGGCGATATCGCTTTGTTTTTGACATCCTTCCTGGTTGCCCGGCCGCGCAAGCACCCCTGAAACCGCCGATTCAATTTATTTTTGTGGGGTTGAAAGCGGCATGGTCGATCCAGGCCGAGAAGTTGTTACGATCTGATTTCCGAAACAGGATCTGAGTTTTTCAACCCAGCGATCTGCAAAATCAGCAATCAAACACTTGAATGCCGTAATACCCGGCAGCACAAGCTGCCGGGTATTGCGGCATTTCGGATATGGCTGTCCCAATTGGGTTACGTCGCAAGCAACTTGTCAAAATAAACGATCGTATTGCGCAGCCCCGCCTCGAGCGGGACTTGGGGTTGCCAACCGATGGTCGACCGGGCATGGTCGATATTTGGCTGACGCTGCTTGGGATCGTCAGTCGGGAGGGGTTTGTAGACCAACGCGGACTTCGAATTGGTTAATTCGATCACTTTCTCCGCCAGTTCGGTGATGGTAAACTCGGTAGGGTTGCCAAGGTTCATCGGCCCTGTGATTTCATCCGGGCTATCCATCAATTTCGTGAGGCCCTTGATCAAGTCACTGATATAGCAAAAGGAGCGACTCTGCGTCCCGTCACCGTAAATCTCCAAAGGTTGATTGCGCAGGGCCCGACAAATAAAATTCGAAACCACGCGACCATCGTTGGGGTGCATGTTGGGACCATAGGTATTGAAGATCCGCGCCACTTTGATGCGCAGATGATGCTGGCGATGGTAGTCGAAGAATAAAGTTTCGGCACAGCGCTTGCCTTCATCATAGCAGGATCGCGGCCCGATACAATTTACATTCCCCCAATAAGATTCTTCCTGAGGGTGCATGTGAGGATCTCCGTAGATCTCTGAAGTCGAGGCCTGCAATATCTTGATCTTAAGTCGCTTGGCCAATCCCAGCATGTTGATGGAGCCGTGCACATTAACCTTGGTCGTTTGAACCGGATCGTTTTGATAGTGGATCGGTGATGCCGGGCAGGCCAGGTTGTAGATTTCATCGACTTCCATATATTTCGGAAAGGTGATGTCGTGCCGCACAATTTCAAAATGGGGATTTTTGAACAGGTGCAGGATATTTTGCTTGGTGCCCGTATAAAAATTATCCAGACAGATAACCTCGTAATCCTTTTGCAACAGGTGTTCGCACAAATGGCTTCCGATGAAACCTGCGCCCCCGGTTACCAATATTCTTTTTTTAAGATGCAATGCAGCCTCCGCAAAATTTATCGAATAAGTCTGTTTCCCCTGGCTCAGCCTTCATCGTCCCACGGGCATCCCTGTTCAATTCTTGACAAAACGCTGCAGGAGTGGATCGATATAGCGCAGGACGATATTCTTGGTGGCCTTCTTGGGCAGGTTTTGCATGTAGACCGATGAGAATTCGGGTTCGATGCGCGGATCGGCCGCAGGCGCCCAGTCCTCACCGTCGTACCCGATCAATTCCATGTAGGGCCGATAGGCGTCCTTGAAAAGTTCGGCATCCTCACGGGTAAACCAGTGGCGCCAGTCGCCGGTGGCCTTCTTGCGGACGACTTTATCCTTGCCGGTCCCACTCGGCACCTGGGCTTCCGAGGCGGTCGTGAACCCCAGGTAGGTGTCGAGGGCCTCAAAGTTTTTCGCAACCATATCCTCGTAGGTATAAAGGAACCAATCGCCTCCCAGGCTTCCAACGAAATCGACCATTTCGGAATAGCGCTGACGCTCCTCTTCGACGACCGCCTCCTTGGACATCGGCCACTCGGCATGCCCGGTATAACGGCAGATTTCATAGAACGGCACACTTTGCGGATCGTCCTCTTTCTTGAGCACCAATGCCAGATGCGCTTGGTATTGCTTCTTATGGCCCGCATTGCCTTTATGCCACCGGTAGAGCATGCGGCTAACAGCGGCATCCCGGGGGTCACGCGCCATCCATATTTTACGGTCATAGTGTTCGTTCTGGAGATGTTCGCGGTAAATGCCGAAATCCTTGCCCTTGCGAGGCTCGTAGGTGTGTTTATAGACCGCGTTCTCGTAGCTGCCGATGTATTTGCCCGGCTTGCCGCCGGAAAAGGCGCGGCAACCCGGCAAGCCACCGGAAACTTTATACACCATGGCCGTGGTACCCGATTTTCCCAATCCCAATATCAGAATTTTCATCGCATGTCTCCTTTGCGGCAGATCGTCGAAGGATCTGCGCGATTAAATCATATCGGTAGGATGAAGCCGAAGCCCTATTATGACCCTTTAGCGGGCCAGATCTTAAAAATTTTATCGGTGATGTTGGCCACTTCGATAGCCGTATTGTCGCCGATAGCGTGTTGCAGCGTTTGCAACTTGGTGCGAACCTCGTCGAGCG
>JASJED010000226.1 GCA_030065585.1 Desulfobacterales bacterium
TTTGGGATGCACCGAAATCCGCGGTGATCAGGTGCGGATGGAGATCAAGCGCCGCCGCCACGATGCCGGCATTCTGGCGGTCGGCAAACGGCAGGGTGGTGGAGGCCAGATAGAGGCCGTCCAAGGCCGTCTTGTCCCGGTCGGCCGTGCAATCCCGGGCGGCGGCCACGGCCATGGTCAGGCTGTCTTCGTCCCAGTTGCACATGGCGCGCTCGCCCTGGGCCGCCGTCGTGATGGCCGGGGCAAGCCAGCCTACCCCCTGAACGATGGCCGCACGGCTGAGCCGCAGCCGGGGAAGATAGACGCCGTAGGACGTTATACCGAGCATTGCAGCGCCTCCCTAACAGGCGGTTTCGTTAACCCCGTCTAACGTTTGAACAGCTTTTCGATCAGCTGGCTTTTCATGATGTCGCCCTCGATGATGAGTTTGCCAGAATTGAAAGCCTGCAGCGGCGCCAAGCGGCCGCTCATCATGGCCAGGAAATCCGCGGCCGCCATATTCAAGGTGCAGGTGGGGCGGTCGTGTCGGCCTGTCACCACGCGGCACTGCCGGTCCGCGACGATACAATGCCAGTCGCCGCCGCCGGCACCTGAAATCCGGTACTGAAAGACCGCCGATACCCCTGTGGCCGCTTCGGGCCGGAAGGCCCCGGGCAAGGCCTCGAAAACGGCCGCAACGCTGGGTTCCCCCCGAGCACCCTTTTCCTGACCGGCGGCCTCGGCAGCGTCCGGTGACGCGAAGGCGGCCAGGAGATCGGCCAATTGGTCGCTGACCTGTCCGTATGTTTTACCATCCGCCAGGGAATCGATGCGGTCCATGGCCGCGGCCACTTCCTCGACGGTCGGGTATTGATCCCGACCCGCCACCACCGCACCGGGACCGGTCACCACGGCGGCGCGATTGAAATACCCCATGCCGGCATTGTAAATATGGCCGCTCACCGCACATTCCTCCGCGCACAGGCAAAGCGTCATGGGCACCACGTATTCCGGCTGCATCTTTTCCAGGAGTTCCGGAGGCAAGACGTCGGCGGTCAGCCGCGAAGCCGCCAGGGGTGCGATCGTATTCACCCGGATGTTATACTTGGCGCCCTCCAGGTTGAGCGTGTTCATCAGGCCCACCAGCCCCATCTTGGCCGCGGCATAGTTCGTCTGCCCGAAATTGCCGTAAAGCCCCGCCGCCGAAGTCGTCATCACGATCCGACCATAGCCGCGGGCCTTCATCGCTTCAAACGCTGGGCGCGTGACGTGAAAGGCCCCGTTGAGGTGGACATCGATCACCGCCTGCCAACTGGCCGGGGTCATCTTCGCAAAACTCTTGTCACGCAGGATCCCGGCATTGTTGATCAGGATGTCCACCGTGCCAAAGGCCTCCAGGGCGGCTTGGACGATCCGCTCGCCGCCCTCGGGCGTGGCCACGTTGTCATCATTAGCCACGGCCTGGCCGCCGGCGGCTTCAATCTCCGCCGCCACCTTGGCCGCCGGGGCGAACGACCCCGCCCCCGTCCCGTCGCGCGCCCCGCCGAAATCGTTGACCACCACCTTGGCCCCCCGCCGCGCCAGTTCCAAGGCGTAGGCCCGCCCCAGACCGCCGCCAGCGCCCGTGACGATCGCCACCCGGTTGTCGAACCGGATCTGATGCGCGGGCACGTCGCCATATTCCAGGACGCCCCGGTCGATCACGACCGCACCGGTTTGGGCATTGACCACCCGCCACAGGGCCCGTCCCTCGCCCTCCTGCCAGATCTGGGTCTGGATCGGCTCTCCCGGATAAAGGGGGCGGGAGAATCGGCAGTCCATCCGGCGCAACTGTTCGGGCCGGCCCGGCATGAGGCTTTTGATCAGCGCCCGGCAGGCAAAACCGTGGGTGCAGAGCCCATGCATGATAGGTTTTTCAAAACCGGACTGGGCGGCAAAGGCCTGATCCACGTGGAGGGCGAAGATGTCCCCCGAAAGCCTGTAGAGTAGCGGCTGGTCTTTGGAGGGGGTGTCTTCGACGACAAAGTCCGGTTTCCGGTCAGGCATCACGATGGACGGCGGGGAGACGTTTTCACCGCCGAAACCACCGTCCCGGCGTGCGAACATGGTCATCCGGCTGGTGAACAACTTCTTCCCGTTGGAATGCCAGGTATCGCTTTCCCCCACCACCAGCGCCCCCTTGTCCTTCCCTTTATCGTAGTAGTGGGTCAGTTGGCCGGTGGTCTTGAGGGTGCCTTCCGTCGGAATCGGGTGATGAAAAGTGAGCTGTTGTTCGCCGTGGAGAATGCCGGCCAGATCGACATTGGCTTCGGTGCAAAAAAGAAAGAAGAGATCGAAGACCGCGGCGATCGCGAAGCTGGGCAGCACCTTCAGGTTCTTCTCGTAGGTAAATTCGATTTCCTCAAACCCGGCGCCCACGCCCAGTGCATAGAGGACGGTATCTTTCCAATGGTAGTCTTTGGTCACCGGACCGATGGGTTTGCCCAGGGCCGCCAGATTCAATGCCATGGTTTATCTCCTGATGGTCGCGGTTTAACCCGCATGTTTGGCGGACACGCCTGCTTATCCGCCGCAGCGAACGGGGAGATGAACATTAATACCGATCGGTCTGGTTCTCCCCTTCAGCCTTCGATGACTTGCAGAAAGTCGTCGGCTTCTTGGATGGCGCGCTCGATATCGCGGATCAACACATTTACATCGGTCTGAATCGAGACCATTTCCGCCCCCAGTGCGCCCACCGCCTGGGCGTTGAGGTTGTGCTTGAGGTAGAGCACGTAGTCGTTGAGCCGGGTGAGCACCGGATCCATGCGGTTGCGCACCTTGACCATGGCCTGGTGGAGACGCTTGTAACGGTCGCGGGTGCGGGTCAGGGATTGGCGGCTCTTGCTGCGAAAAGTCGGATGGGTGATCTGGCCGATCTCGTTTTCCCACTCCACAAACAGATCGGCGGCAATCTGCTCCACATTGCGGATGCGGTCGTCGATCACGTCCGCCCGGTGCCGGCAATCCTCGAAGTCCGCCTTGAGGCGGCGGTAGGCATCCTCCAGGTCACCGCCCTGAAAACCGGTCAGCTCTTTGACGCGCGTGAGGGCATCCTTGAACTCCTCTGAGGCCTGGGCCTGGTCTTCCCGGGCGGCCGAGACTTCGTCTATGAGCAGGTGGCGCTTTTCCTTACCGACACGCTCCCACATGGCATAATAGGTGCTGCGGCAGCCCGTGGCCGCCGCGATCAACACAAGCGGCAGGAACCACAGCCCGATCCGCTGGTAAACCTCAAGCCCGAAAGTCATGTGTTGGTTCTCCGTTGATCATTGGCGGGCGCCCCGCTAGAGCAAATGGGTAAACTCGGTGCGGATCCGGTTCATCAACGCGCGGCCGATCGCAATGCCGAAATCGATCATCTGGGGGCCATAGCGTTGGCCCGTCAAACTGCGAAAGGTGGCCTTGATTTCTTCCAGTTTTTGCATGCCGCCCGGATAGCGCGCCACAAAGGCCGAGAGGGGCGGATTATAGAACGTCACCATGTCCCAAAGGGTATCGGTAAAATTGTCGGGACCCCAGCGAAATTTATCGGCATCATACAGGCAGTCGGATACCAGCGCGGCCTGGTCCGAAGGCGGCGGTTGAACGCGTTGGAAGGCTTCATGGTTGCCAATCGCGTAACAGATCTCCCCGACCTCCTGCTTGGTGAAAGCGAATCCGGCCAGCACTTCCCGCGCGAAGACCGCGCCAGCGGCGGCATGCTGCTTTTCTTTGCGGCGCATATCGTGCAGCAATCCGGCAGTTTGGACGACCAGAAGCTTGCGCTGGGTCGATGCTGAATCAAATTTCAGGCGGTGACATTCGATCATCACGAGCGCGCCGGCGTCCTCGGCCACTTTGTGGGCATGCGCCAGTCCATGGCCAAAATCGTTTTCAATCGTGGATCGCACCAACACGCGCATGTCCGCCAGCAGGGCATCACCAGCCATATTTTCCTGCGATTTTTTAATCTCCCGGGCATGGATGCGATAGAAATCGGGCGTGGGCAGCCGGTCGGCGATCTGGCGGGCGTGGTCCCTTAAAATTGCATAGACGAGACCCATGTCACTGGTTCCGGGTGAGGTCATATTTCCTGGCCGTCCGGCAATCCGGACCCGAGCGCTTTCCGGTAGGGCAATGGTCCCCAAAAAAAAAGGGAGCACATTGCACGGAATGCGTCTCCCTTTGGGTGTCGATTACAGCGGCCGACGGCACTTGGCACCGAAAAACCGGCCTTTAGGCCCTGCGGCCTTGATTACATGATAATTTGCAGATCGTGGTTGCAAACCTTCCACAGGTCACCCTCTTTTACCAGATCAAGGGTTTCTTCCAAATGATAAGCTGCCCCCAGGCCCCACATCTTGGCGAAAAAGGCAAACGCCGGATGGATGCTGCGCCGCATTTCGGAATTGATTTGAACCTGGGCGGTCTGCGCGTCCTGGGCCACGACCGAGGATTCCACGTGAAAAAGCTGCATGCGCATGTATCCGGGACTAAATCCTCGGGCGCGTGCCCGTTCAGCGGCGCTGTGGATGAGATGGTCCACGGCAGCCCTATCAGCGGCAAGATCGACACACATGCGGTCCGTCATGGCCGGATCAAGCTTAAAAAAGGCGCGGGTAAATTCTTCCGCAGCCCGAACGGGGGTTTCCTTGTTGGAAGCCGCCACCAGCAATACCTGCAACAGAACACCGCAGAGTACAACCAGTGCGAGGAGCGAATAGTCACGGATCTTCATCGGGGGGGCTCTCCTTTCATCTTGCGTGCGAACCTAACGGTCCCTGTGAGGGAACCGCATCCGCGCCAACCGATATCACAGAATCCTCCCGCTGCCAAGTCCCTTGGCGTATGGTCCAGCATCAGGTCGATTTTAATAGCCTTTTTGCTACCGAAGCAATTGATCCTTGCTTTCTCCGTTATGTTGGGCCAATTAAATCTTGACACACAATATGTTGTATGAGAGATGAAACTTCGTCGCCGGTGCTTTCGGCGTGGTCCCAATCTTCTGCCACATTCACCGGGTATCTGAAGTTATTTCATTTATTTGTGCCGACGGTTTCCTTGGACAAAAAATGAGAAAACCGCCGGAGCGATGGTATTGTCTCTTCACCCTGAGAGATAGAAAACAAAACGACCGAGGTGGCGATTCATTGGCCGGCTTCGGTATGAATTACGAGTTGGAGGCTGTATGGGCGATCGATGCAAATTCATTCTTACCAAGGACGGTCGACTGGACCTGTCGACCCATCGCTGGGACGACCACCGGTTCACCGATCTATTGACCCGCGGAAAAGCGGTCAACACGGATACGGCCATGCATATCAGCCGCCATCTGCGTGAACAGCTGGATCAAATCGATACCCCCACCGTCAACCTTTCCACCATCGAAAAAATGATCGACGAAAAACTACAGGAGTTCGGACTGGATCCCTCCGACCCGGTCCGCCTGGATGTCTCCATCTTCAAGCGCAAGGCACCGGTCCTGAGCGGTAATGCCCGCACCGTCCTGGAGCGGCGCTATCTCAAGAAAGACCCCCAGGGGAAGGTTATTGAAAGCCCTGAAAAGATGTTTCGGCGCGTGGCCCGCCACATCGCCAAGGCCGAAAAGCAATACGGCCATGCCAAGCGCATTGATGAATTCACCGAGGCCTTCTATGACCTGATGACCGATTTCCGCTTCCTGCCCAATTCACCGACGCTGATGAACGCCGGACGGCGGCTGGGCCAACTGGCGGCCTGCTTTGTCCTGCCCATCGAAGACAGCATGGAGGGCATCTTCACATCGCTTCACAACTCCGCCTTGATTCACAAATCGGGCGGCGGCACCGGTTTTTCCTTCTCGCGGCTGCGTCCCAAAGACAGCCGGGTCGGCACCACCGGCGGGGTGGCCTCCGGGCCGGTATCCTTCATGAAAATCTTCAACACGGCCACCGAGCAAGTCAAACAGGGCGGTACCCGGCGGGGCGCCAACATGGCCATCCTGCGGGTGGATCACCCCGACATTCTAGAATTCATTCACTGCAAAAAGGAAGACGGAAGCCTCAACAACTTCAATATTTCCGTGGGGGTAACCGCCGAATTCATGCAGGCCGTGGCCAAGGGAACCGACTACGCGTTGATCGACCCGCGCGACGGCAGCACCACCGACCATCTCAATGCCCGCGAGGTCTATGCCACTCTGGTGGAACAGGCCTGGGACAACGGCGACCCCGGCATCATTTTTCTGGACCGCCTGAACCGGGACAACCCGACGCCCGAACTGGGCGAGATCGAGAGCACGAACCCCTGCGGCGAGCAGCCCCTGCTGCCCAACGAAGCCTGCAACCTCGGTTCCATCAACCTGGCCAAGTTCGTGATCAAAGAAGACCAAACCGCGGTTGTCGATTTCGATGAATTGAAGGAAACGGTGCATCTGGCGGTTCGCTTTCTGGACAATACCATTGACCGCTCACGCTACCCCCTACCGGAAATCGATGCCATGGTCAAAGCCAACCGCAAAATCGGCCTGGGTGTCATGGGCTTTGCCGACATGCTTTACCAACTCGACGTCCCCTATAATTCCGATCAGGCCCTCAAAACGGCCGAGGAGGTCATGCGCGTCATTCAAGTGGAGGCCCGCAACGCTTCACGGCAACTGGCCGCCGAGCGTGGGCCTTTCCCGAACTTCGAAAAAAGCATCTATCGAAACAGCAGCGAAGGTCCCCTGCGCAACGCCACCACCACCACCATCGCCCCCACCGGCACCCTGAGCATCATTGCCGGCTGCTCCAGCGGCATCGAACCGCTTTTTGCCCTGAGCTTCGTACGCAACGTCATGGACAACGATCGACTGATGGAAGTCAACCCCCATTTCGCGGCCGCCGCCCGGGATGGTGGTTTTTACTCGGACGAGCTCATGAACGAGATTGCCGCCAAGGGCTCCATTCACGGTATGGAGAACATACCCCCCGAGATCCGCAAAACCTACGTGACCGCTCACGATATAACCCCCGAGTGGCACATCCGCATGCAGGCGGCCTTTCAGAAATACACGGACAACGCGGTATCCAAAACGGTCAACCTGCCGCGGGACGCCACGGTGGAAGACGTTCGCAAGATCTATGACCTGGCCTATGAGCTGCGCTGCAAAGGGGTGACCATCTACCGGGACGGCAGCAAGGAAAATCAGGTATTGTCCTTCAGCCCGAAAGACGATCCCCAAAGCCGTTTTCTGAGGGCGGTCAAGGAGCGGCCCGAAACGCTCGAGGGTTTCACCACCAAGATGAAAACCGGCATGGGGCACCTCTACGTCACCGTGACGGAGTACGAAGGACGGCCGTTCGAGGTTTTTGCCACCATCGGCAAATCCGGCCGCTCCACGGCCGCCAAGGCCGAAGCGGTCGGGCGTTTGGTTTCGCTGGCCCTGCGGGCGGGTGTTAAAGTGGCGGATATCGTCAAGCAGTTAAAAGGCATCGGCGGTGAATATCCGGTTTTTCAACCCGGCGGCCTGGTGCTCTCCATACCGGACGCCATCGCACGAATCCTCGAGAAGCGCTACATGACCGACCGTAAAAGTGGGGGCAACGGCCATGCCCGCAGTCTCAT
>JASJED010000227.1 GCA_030065585.1 Desulfobacterales bacterium
CAACACGATAACAACCTCGTATCTCCCTATAGCATTGGTGTCCTTAAAAACTGTGGGGCACGGAAAAGCAGGGGATCAGTGGAAGCCTGGCCATCTCTTTATTTTCAAACTTACAGAAAGGAATGCCGCAATGCGAAAAGTTATCTTGCTTTCTACCGTAGTATTAGTAGTCCTTGGTCTGGCCATGGCATCCAGCACGGCCGCTTTTGAAATCATCACTGCCGAAGACATCAAACAGAACACCGTCACCACAGACATGTTCATCAAATTGGCCGACAACTTCATCGTGCTCTACGATGCCTCCGGTTCGATGGCTGACGAATTCAAGGACGGCATTAAAAAATTAGACGCCCAACTCCGCATCCTGCAGCAGCAGAACATCATTCTGCCGGAGCTGGGCTACAACGCCGGACTCTACAAATTCACCCCCTTCAAAACCCACTACGAGATGCAGACCTACGACCGCATGGCCTTTCAGCGGGCCATCGACACCTTGCCCAACACCAAGACCGCCGGCAGTTTCGTCGGTCAACCCACGCCCCTGGCAGAGGGGATAGCCAAGCTGGATCCGATCCTGGCCAAACTTACCGGCAAAACCGCGATCTTCATATTCACGGATGGCACCTACACCTACAACCGCGTGACCAAACAGCGGCCGCTGGATGCCGCCAAGGCCCTGGCCGCAAAACACGATGTCTGTTTTTACCTGATCAGCTCCGCCACAACGCCCAAAGCAGAAAAATACCTCGAGGATATGGCCGCGCTGAACGAATGCTCCCGCGTGATTCCCTTCGAGGCGTTGTACCACAATCCGGTATGGACCGTGGGGGCGCTCTTTCTCGTCAAATCCACTGTGTCGGTTGAAACCGTGACGGAAAAACGGGTGATGGGCGCCAAGGTCCGCGATATCAATTTTGCCTGGGACCAGAAAGCGATCAAGCCCGGCGATCACGAAAACCTCAAACAAGTGGCCGAGTTTCTGGACCGCAACCCCAAGTCCTATGTGGTTCTGGCCGGATTCACGGATTCCACGGGCGACCCCGAATACAACCTGTATCTTTCACGCAAGCGCGCCGAAAGTGCCAAGAACTATATCCTGGAAAAAAGCCGCATCGATCCCGACCGTGTTGTTCTGCAATGGTATGGGGCCAAGAATTTCATAGCGGACAACGACACCGAGGAAGGTCGTTTCAAAAACCGGCGGGTGGAAATCGCCATCGGCTTTCAGCGTGATTGACAAATCGGCAGCGACCGCCGTGTCCAACCGACATTTGGCGGTCGCCCAGCAATGGCAGAAGGGCACTGGCCGCCGGACACCCGGCGGCCAGCATTCGAAGATAAGTCTCTCCTATGGCGTCACGCCGTTGCCGTGGCCCAACCCGCCGAGCGAGCCCGGACCATGATGAATGCACCTGACAGGCGGCTTGACCGCCACGCCTTAATTGGCGCGGGCGCGATCATGCTCGGCCGTCGCCCAAGGAGATGTCAATGGTTTTCAAGCATACGGCCCGCGACATGGGGTGTGCCCTGCTAATTGCGGCCATTGTCGCCGCGCCCTTGAACAATGCCTGGCCTGCTGACGAATCCGACATCACCAAAGTCAGCGAAACGGAACTCCAATCCAGTGTGATGAGTTTCGCCGACCGCATGTCAGCCATCCTGCTCACGGCTTTCGCACGCTACGACAAGCGCAAGCCTTCCCCCACAAACCGAAACCAGGTCCTGTCGATCGTCGTCTATTCCCTGTGGAACGCCTATATTATCGCCAGCGAATCCGATCCGGACATTGCCCTGTTGGACATGCTCAGCATGGTCACGCTGGGGCGAATCATCTTTGAGGATCAGGGGATCAAAACCTTCGGCCCCGACGTCAGACCGATCGCCGATGGTTTCCGCAAGGCGGAGGAGGATATTCACGGAATCGCCGTCCTGACGCTCGACCCGGCCCAAATCGACCAGTTGATGGCCCTCATCAGGCGTTGGCGTGAGGCCAATCCGGAAGTGACCCATTTTCCGTTTGTCCGCTTCAGCAATTTTGCGGCCGAGCGGCGAGAGTCCAAGCTGGAGCGGGACGAGGCCCCGGATGGCTTGATTGACTCCGTCGAAGCGGCCGCGCAACAGGCCGAAGAGATGCGCCTGCTGGCGGAACGCGGGTTGTATCTGGGCACACGCATGCCCCAACTGGCCAGCCTTTTCGCGGAACTCTGGTCGGCCAGACTGGCGGAAGATGTGGCGGCCGAGCGCCGGGACGCCATTGCGCAACTGATGACGGCCATCCAGGCCGAACGCCAGGCGACCATCGATGATTTCATGACCGACGTCACAACCGAGCGCCGGAACGCGATTGCACATATGGAAAAGGTACTGAAGTCCGAACATCGGGCGATCATCGATGATTTCATGGCCGACGTCACGGCCGAGCGCCAGAACGCGATTGCGCACATGGAGGGGGTTTTGACTTCGGAACGCCAGGCGCTCATCAAAGACTTCATGGCCCGCGAGAAACTGATCGTCGAGGATGCCCTGCAGCAGATCAACCAGACGGCCGAGGCGCTGGTGGAACACGCCCTTCGCCGAATCACAATTTTGATAGCCCTCTTTCTGGTGGGGTTAACACTGGCCAGCCTGCTGGTGGGCTATATCCTGCGCCGCAAGCCCTGAAACCACCCGCCCGATGATTGATATGCCCTTCGTAGAAGTGTTCCCAAAGGTCCCCGGAGCAATAGAGCAAATCAGAGGCACAAACATGGGACAAGCGCTGGGCAAGATTTGCGCCTTTGGTAAACGGTCAAGGCTGACCCTCGAAATCCAGGGGACGGCACAACGAACAGCGCGCGATCCCCAAGCAAACCCCGCCAAGCGGCCCTTCCCATCCCATGGCCGTGACTACAATCCGACGGCCTGATTTATCAGTTGAATGAGCTGTTGGGGATAAATCCCCAGGATCACCATGGCCGCGATCATCACCACGGACATGACTTTGATGGGCACGGTTTCCCGATAGACGCGGGCGGCATTATCGACCGGTTCCAACAGATAGGCCGCCCGCAGAACATGCAGGTAGTAGTAAAGGGAGATGACCACATTGATCATCGCAATCAGAATCAGCGCCAGATGGCCCTGGGTCATGGCGGCGGTAAACAGCAGGAGCTTGCCCGTAAACCCGATGGTCGGCGGTATCCCCGCCAGCCCGAAGAGCGCCATCATCAGGGCCATGGCCAGCAGCGGGGCCCGGCGATGCAGACCCGCCAGATCGGCGATGGCGGGATTGCCCCCGTCGCCGGCCACCTTGATCACCACCATGAAACAGGTAAACTTCATCACCAGAACCGCCAGGGCGTAAAAGGTGGCCGCGGCGTAACCGGCGGCATCCATGCTCAGAATCCCGATCAGGACATAGCCGCCATGGGCCACGCTGGAGTAGGCCAGCAGACGTTTGAGGTCCTTCTGCGCGATGGCGGCCAAATTGCCGACGGTCATGGAGACGATGGACAAAATGGCCAGGACGTGAACCATATAGGTCGAACTGCCCATGGCGGCCACGCGGATCAGAATCGCCACGGCGGCCACCTTGGAGACGGTGGCGATATAGGCCGCCACCTGGTTGGCGGCCCCCGCGTAGACCACCGGCGCCCAGAAATGAAACGGAAACACGGCCAGCTTGAAGAAAAAGCCGCCCAGGATCAGCAGCAGACCGATGGCCGCCGACGGCCGTTCCAGGAGCGGCGGCAGCACACGGGCCAACTCGCCCAGATAGGCGGTGCCGGCGGCGCCATAGACCATGGCCATCCCAAAGAGCATGACCGCCGAGGCCGAAGCGCCCACCAGGAAATATTTGATCCCGGCCCTGATGGCCAAATCCCGGTCCCGGCCAAGCGCCACCAGGATATACAGCGAATAGGAAGACAACTCGAGGGCCATATAGATGGTCAGGAGGTGGGCGCTGGAGACCAGCATCATCATGGCCAGGGTGGAAACTGCCAGGAGCAGATAGAATTCAGGCTGCAGCCCCGTCCGGATACCGCGCAGGTTGTTGCACAGGCAGACGACCAGAAACAGCCCTGTGCTGAGCAGGCATTTGTAACACTGGGAAAATAGATCGATCCGGTAGGTGCCGGCAAACAGATTCCCCGAAAAACCCAGCGCGGCCAGGCAGACCCCGACCGCCAAGGTCGCCATGACCAGGGCGATCTGGTAGTCGCGCGCGGCATTGGGCGGTATCATCGCGCGGATCAAAAACACACCGGCGATTGCCAGCATCCAGAGCTCGGGGCTGAAGATTATCGCATTCATCGCGGCAGTCCGTTCAGCAGAGGAATCGAGGCCGTCTGAATCAACTCGAACATCAACGCCGGGAAAAGGCCGAAGAGCAGGATCACCGCCACAAGGATCATGCGCGGCAGGCCGAGTCCGAAGGAGACATCGCCCAGATGCGCGAGACGTTCGTTGGGCGGCCCGTAGCAGGTGCGCTGCAGGACCCGCAGCATGAAGAGGGCGCTGACCACCAGCGCCGCCACCGCCAGCGTGGCATACAGGGGGTAGACGCGGAACGCCGCGATGAACACGGTCAGTTCGGCCCAGAAACTGGCCAGACAGGGCACGCCGATGCCGGTCAGGGCCGCCATGACCAGGTAGCCGGAGGCCACCGGCATGGTGTGGCTCAGCCCACCGAGTTCATCCAGGGCCTTGGTGTGGGTGCGGTCGTAGATGTAGCCCACGGCCGAGAAGAAAAGGGCCGTCATGATACCGTGGGCGAACATCTGGAAAACGGCGCCGTTGAGCCCCTCCACGCTGACCGTGGCCAGCCCCAGTCCCACGATGCCCATATGAGACACACTCGAATAGCCGATGACATATTTGATATCGGTCTGCCGCAGGCCGGCGAGAACGCCGTAAACGATACCGACCGTGGCCAGCAGGGCCATCAGGGGCGCCCAGTAAAGCCAGCCCAGGGGACACAGAAAAATCCCCAGGCGCAGAACCCCAAAGGCCCCGATCTTCATGAGCACCCCGGCGTGGACCATGCTCACCGCCGTGGGTGCCGCCACATGCCCCACCGGTGACCAGGTGTGAAAGGGCCAGACCCCCGCCAGGATGCCGAACCCGATGTAGAAGAGAAAAAAACCGAGTTTCTGCTCAAAGGGCGTGAAGAGATCGGGGCGCATCAGAGCCGTCAGGTCAAAGGTCTGCAGCCCGGATTGGACCACCAGATAGACGATGCCGGGCAGAATCAGGGCACTTCCAGCCAGAAGATAGAGGGTCAGCTTCATGGCCCCGTACTCTTTGCGTGTACTGCCCCAGATGGCAATCAGCAGATACATGGGAAAGAGCGAGACATCGTACCAGACGAAAATAAAAAACAGATCCAGGCTCATGAACAGGCCGAACACCCCGGTGACCAGCAGAAAAAGCAGAGCGAAGAATTCCTTGACGCGTTGCTCCAATTCCCACATGGTCAACACGGCCGTAAAGAAGACGATCCCGCTCAGCAGCAGCATGGGCAGGCTGAAGCCGTCGACCCCGTTGAAGTAGGTAATCCCCAGGGACGGTATCCAGGCCAGCCGTTCGACGAACTGCAGACCGCCGAGGCGCTGGTCGTAGAGCAAGAAGAGATTGAGCGTCAGGACCAGGGTCAGCCCGGAAAATAAGGCGCCGACCCATTTGATTTCCTGGTGGCGGTGCCTGGGAAGCAACAGGATGGTGAACAGGCCGCCGAGGCAGCAAAACAGGATCGAAGTCAGCCATGGAAACGCAGTCGGCGAAAGGTGCATATTGGGTCCCGTTTAGGTCGAAAGCTTTTCTTTAATTATCCCCAAACTGCTTCTCCATCCCAGATCGAAGGGTCACGGCCGGCGGCTAGCAAAGGGCCTAGTCATCCGGTTAGGAATTCGGGATAGCATCCCCTTTGCCCCGCGCCGAGCATCGATGTGGCGGCCGGAAAAAAGCACGCGGAGTGTTTGAGCGCAGCGAGTTTCCGCGTGCACCGGCCGTCACGTCGACGCGCAGGGTTAAGCGGGGCATGGGCGCCTTCTTTTGGTTACTTTCTTATGCGCATAAGAAAAGTAACATGACGGAAAAAAAGTCCGAATTGGTCGAACCGCTTCGGTTCCTCCACCAGAGATGGAGGTTTGGATAAATACTAAGATCTGAGAATAGCATCCAATCCAAGCCCGCTGCTAAAGAAAAAAGTAAAGCGCCAGGAAAATGACCACGGCAAACATCATTCCCAGACGGTGCTGAATCATGATGCGATGCAGACCGGCCGCCAGCTTGCCGGTCGTGACCACACCGCGGCCCAGACCGTCTACCGCACCGTCGATGACATGGCGGTCACCGGCGGCACAAACCCGGGCCATGAAGCCGTCGACCAGCCGATCGACTAAGGCACGGTAGAAACGGTCGATGTACCAGCGCTCGGCAAACAGCGTCCGCCAGAATGCCGAGCGTTCGACGAATCCGATCCGGGAAGCGCGTCGTCGCCCGAACTCGAACCAGGCCAGTACCAGCCCGGCCAGCGCGCAAGCACTTGCCACCGGCGGCAGCCAGGACAGGTGCGGCAGGGCCATTGGCGGCCCGGGAAAATAGCGCGTCAGCAAAGCGGACAGATCGTTCTGCAGCCCGCCGAGCCCCAGGGTCGGCAGCGCCAGCACCACCAGCGGCACCAGCATGACGAGCGCCTGCCAGCGCGGGGTTTCATGGGTGTGCGCCTCGACCGCGGTGTTTTCCGCAGCGGCCTGGTCCGGAATCCAGATGGCAAAGATCAGGCGAAAGGCGTAATAGGCCGTCAGGAAGGCCCCCAGTAACCCGGCCCCCAGCCAGAGCGGGTTGGATTGCGCCGCCAGGGCGGCCATGACGGCTTCCTTGCTGAAGAAGCCGGAAAACGGCGGCAGCCCGGCCAGGGCCGCCGCGGCCAGGGTCATACAGATCAAGGGAATCTTTAAACGACGGCCGCCGGCCCGCCCGATGGCGAACATGTCATTGGTCTCGTAATGGTGAATAAAGACGCCGGCGCACAGGAACAGCAGGGCTTTGAAGCCGGCATGGGTGGTCAGGTGAAAGACCCCGGCGAAATAACTGCCGGAGGCCAGCCCCATCAGCATGAACCCCAGCTGGCTGATGGTGGAATAGGCCCAGACCTGCTTGATGTCGCGGGTCACCATGGCCATGGTCGAAGCAAGCAGCATACTGATCGTGCCGATCGCCAGGCAGACCGCCATGGCCGTCGGTGAGAGGCTGAAAAAAGGAAACAGCCGGGCGAACAGGTAAACCCCGGCCGCCACCATGGTGGCCGAATGCAGCAGGGCACTGACCGGGGTCGGGCCCTCCATGGCATCCGGCAGCCAGGTCAGCAGCGGGAATTGGGCGCTCTTGCCGACGATGCCGCCGAAAATGAGCAGGATGGCCACCGTCAGGGTCGATGGTTCGAACGCGGCGGCCGTAGTGGTGTTCATCTCCCGGATCCCCAGATTGCCCAGGTGCGCCAGCACCAGCAGAATCCCCAGCAGAAAGGCCACGTCCCCCAGGCGTGTCATCACGAAGGCTTTCTTACCCGCCTGGGTGGCACTGT
>JASJED010000228.1 GCA_030065585.1 Desulfobacterales bacterium
TGGCGAACTGCCGGACGTGATTACCAACGCGACCTTCGAAGAAATCGCCAAGGCCGGCAAGGTGGCCCGCCCCTCCGACGGCAAGGATGCCCAGTCGGTAGTCTTCATCCAGAGTCCGGGCCAGGGGAGTGATGCCGACTTTGATTATGCCGGTGCCGTCACCAGCCTGGTGGCGCTCAAGCAGGCCACCTACGTCCGCGAGGATTACCCCGATAACGGTAGGGCCTTCGTCTTCTGCCAGCACATGCGCACCCCGGGTTTGCAGGAAAACTTTTATAAGACCGTCCAGCAGGACACCGGGATTTTCTTGACCAAAGGTGAGGTGGTCAGCGTTTCCCCGAACGGGGGCGGTCTGATTGTCGAGGCCGACAACACCCTGCTGGGGGAAAAGGTCCAGGTCAACGCCGACCTCGTGGTGCTGGGAACCGGTATGGTGCCGGCCACCAAGGATGACCCCGTCGTCAACATGGCCTATCGCCAGGGGCCCGCCTTCCGCGACAATGTCGACCTGTTCCAAGGCTACTGCGACAGCAACTTCATCTGCTTCCCCTACGAGACCCAGCGCACCGGCATCTACGCCGCCGGCGCCATTCGCCGCAGCATGACCACCGAGGAGTCGGTGGAAGACGCCACCGGTGCGGCGCTCAAGGCCATCCAGTGTCTGGAGTCGGTCAATCGGGGTATGTCCGTGCACCCGCGCTCGGGAGACCTGACCTACCCGGATTTCTTCTTCCAGCGCTGCACCCAGTGCAAACGCTGCACCGAGGAATGTCCGTTCGGCGCCCTGGACGACGATGAAAAGGGGACCCCCAAACCCAATCCGGCCCGCTGTCGGCGCTGCGGAACCTGCATGGGGGCCTGCCCCGAACGGATCATCGGGTTTGCCGACTACAGCATCGATTCCATCGGCTCCCAGGTCAAGTCGGTGGTGGTGCCCTCGGAAGACGACTATGACGAACCGCCCTTCCGGGTTCTGGGACTGGTCTGCGAGAACGACGCCTATCCGGCCCTCGATATGGCCGGCATCAAGGGGCTCTCCTACTCGGCCGACGTCCGTCTGATACCGGTGCGCTGCCTGGGATCGGTCAACGTGATCTGGATCAAGGATGCCCTCTCGCAGGGGATGGACGGTGTCTTTTTGCTGGGCTGCAAACACGGCGACGACTACCAGTGCCACTTCGTCAAGGGCAGCGAGTTGGCCAGCATCCGCATGAAAAAGATCGGGGAGGCCTTGGAGAGTCTGGCCTTAGAGAATGAACGCGTGGCCCAGTTTGAAATCGCCATCGACGAATATGACAAGATCCCGCAGATCATCAATGAATTTGTCGAGTCCATCGAGGAAATGGGCCCCAACCCCTTCAAAGGCTTCTAAACGGATTGTCCGGGCGGCACCCGCCGCTAGGAGGAGGCCGCCCGAAAAATAATCGCATCGATTCGTGTGGGGCTGGCGCGGGACCACCGCAAAGGCCCCCCCGAACAAGGAGGTATCGAAATGGCGGAAGCGACCGTGCTTAACCCTGATCTGGGATTTATCAAGGACTTGCAGGCACTGGGCGGCGGTGATCTCAAGAAGTGCTACCAGTGCGCCACTTGTTCCGTGGTGTGCCCGATTTCCCCTGAAACCAAACCCTATCCCCGCAAGGAAATGATTGCGGCCTCCTGGGGCCTCAAGGATAAAGTCGTCCACAGTGCCGACATCTGGCTCTGCCACAACTGCGGTGACTGCAACACCCGCTGCCCCCGCGGTGCCAAACCCGGGGATGCCCTGGGTGCCATCCGGGCCTATGCGATTTCCGAATATGCCGGCATCAAAGCGCTTGGCCGGATGGTGCGCGACAAGTCCAAATTGCCCATTCTGCTGCTCATCCCGTTTGTCATCCTGTTGGCGGGTGGTCTGATTTCCAACCTGGTGGGGCTTAACTGGATGACCTTTTCCCCCGAAGGCGGACACGAGATCTGGCAGTCTTCGTACTACAACAACTACCTGGTGGACATTATCATGATCCCCACCTTTTTCTTTGCGGTGATCACCTTCGCCCTGGGCCTCAAACGGTTTATCGGTGATATTCACGCCAACGCCCTGGCGGAAGGCAAGACCACCCAGGAGAAGATCGACCCGGCCGGGTTTGTCCAGGCCCTGATCAAGGTTGTGCCCACGATTTTCAAGCACAATAAATTCACGGAGTGCACCGAAAACCGGGAGCGTTCCACATCTCATATGATGGTGCTTTTCAGCTTCATCGGGCTGTTCATCGTGACCAACTGCTTTTTCATCGCCGAGTGGATCCTGCACATCGAGGGACCCTACTCCCAGCTCAACCCGGTCAAATGGCTGGGGAACATCGCCGGGATCGCTCTGATCATCGGCGCCCTGCTGCTGATGAAAAGCCGCATGGCCAAGACCGACAGCAACTCCAGCTACTGGGACTGGTATTTGGTCTCACTGGTATTGGCGCTGGGCGTGACCGGCATGCTGACCCAACTGCTGCGCCTGGGGGGGTTGTACGATCTCATGGCCATTGTGTACTGGCTGCACTTGATCGCGATTTGGTCCTTGTTTGCTTATACGCCTTTTTCCAAGCTGGCCCATCTGGTCTACCGCACCACGGCCATGGCGTATGCCGAATACTCCAACCGGGGATTCTAACCTACTAAGCCCTCCCTTTTCAGGATGATCAAAGGAGCCGCGGCAGCGGCTCCTTTTTTGCGCCTGGCAGGATTCACCTGTTTGTGTGGCGCAAACATGCTGGGGTGCTTTCATTTCGGTTGTTCATTTTCTTTCACGGGAAAGAAAACGAACCAAAAGAAACCGCCCGTGTTCCGCTTAATCCTGCGCGTCGCCGCATCGAGCGGGTCTCGCGGAAACTCGCTTCGCTCAAACAGGTCCGCGAGCCTGGTCCGCTCGATCCGCCGATGCTCGGCGCGGAACAAAGGGAAATAAACCACAACTTCTGTCAATACATCGCGAATTCAAAGCATTTCCGAGGCGAAATGCGAGGCTTCGGCTAGATCATCAGGAAAGCCGTCGAGGCGCTTTGGCCGTGTGCGCGCTAGCGCTGTTGACATCCCGGTAAAGTTCTCAATCGGTTGGCTTAACGTGGGGTCTAAGGGCTGCCAAGATCGGGCGCCTGTATCAAAAAAAAGAAGGGTGATCCCGTCTAAGCGGGGTCACCCTTCTTTTATTGGGTTATTATGCAGGTTGTCAGACCTGAATAATTTTAGTTGCCGGTGGCGGCCTTGTGGGTCTTGATCTCGACCTTTTCGGTCAGGCCTTCATAGTATCCACGCAGAATGGCAACGACTTCGTCGCGTCCGAAGTGATCGGGCAGCTCACCACCCTCGGAGAGCATCTTGCGCAGCATGGTGCCGGAGAGCAGCACGCGATCATCCTTCTCATGCGGGCAGGTCCGCAGGGAGGCCATGCCGTCGCATTTGTAGCAGTAGAAGGTCCAGTCGATCTTGAGGGGCTGGCAGAGCAGGGCCTTGCCGCCTTCGGGGGTCGGGATTTTGTCGAAGATGGTCTGGGCTTCGAACATGCCGTAGAAGTCGCCCACACCGGCGTGGTCGCGGCCGATGATCATCTTGGAGCAGCCGTAGTTCTGACGGAAGACGGCGTGCAGGAGGCCTTCTCGCGGGCCGGCATAACGCATATCCAGCGGGTAGCCGCCCTGGACGACGTTTTTTTCCACGAAATAATTTTTCACCAGAGCGTCGATGCATTTGACGCGGACCTCGGCCGGAATATCGCCGGGTTTGAGGTTGCCGACCAGGGAGTGGATATAGACACCGTCGCAGACCTCAACAGCGATCTTGCACAGGTACTCGTGGGAGCGGTGCATGGGGTTGCGCAACTGCAGGGCGGCCACTTCGGACCAGCCGGCATCTTCGAAAGTCTTGCGGGATTCGGCTGGACGGTGATAGACACCGGCGTACTTGGTGGGGTATTCGCCCTCGCTCAGCACCTTGACGGGGCCGGCCAGGTTGACCTCTTTCTGTCCCATCACCATCTGCACACCCGGGTGGTCTTCTTCGGCGATCTTCCAGAACTCCCCGGCCGTGGGCGTGCCTTCACCCATGAACACTTTTTCGCATTCCCATTTTTTCTCGTCGGCGCTCTGTTCCCATTTTTCGGTGACTTTCATGGTGGCCATGATTTCGTCGCCCTCGGGATCGTAGAGCGCGATTTCATCACCCTCACTGATGGCGGCGGCATCGTCGCTGGAGACATCCAGATTTACCGGTACGGGCCAGAAGGTGCCGTCGGCGGTCAGAAAGTTTTCGCAGACACCTTGCCAGTCGGCCTTGGTCATGAACCCGGTCAGGGGGCTGAAACCGCCGTTTCCGATCATGATCAGGTCACCCTTGACGCGGGGTGAAATCTCAACTTTTTTAAGCCCTTCGGCTTTTTGCTTTTCGGCATCCAGCGCTGCTCCTTCCAGCAGACAGATGGTGAGGCCCTTACCACCATGGGGTTCGATTAATTTTGCCATTTGCTCTCCTCTCCTTTGGTTTTATTTGTTCCTCTCGCGTCGTTTACACGACGGGCAGTCCGCGATCATCGAAATGATCTGAGTAATAGGGAATCCCTGTTTTGTCAAGCACAATTGGCCCTCCGGGCAGGGCACACGGCATTTTGGGTAAGGCCTGTACCGAATCCGCATATCGTGGAATCCCGTGTCGCCGGGATAAGGGGGTGAGAGATACCCGGCAGGAGGGTATCGACCGGCGCCTCAAGACAAAGTAGGATTTGGTCGATAAGTCTTGAAAGCCGCACCGGTTTTTTGGAATCCGGTCAAACGAAGGGAACTTTTATGATGACCTGTTTGCTGATCGCTTTTCACATCATCATGGTAACAGGTGTTTACTGGACGGCCTACCGCACCGGCTACAATGCCCGTGACGCCGAATCGCGTCGGCAGGCCATGGACGGCGCCGCACCGTTGATCGAAACGCTGGAAAAACTCAATCTGGACGTTGATGAATTTTTAAACGATAAACGCCGAGATGGTTGATGGTGGGCATCGGCCAGTCGTTTCGGCGCGGCGGATGTTTCCCGTCTGGATACCGAAGGGCAACGTGCCCTGGGGGCGATTACTGCAGGCGATGATTGAGGCCCCTTTTACGCCTTGGCCTTCATGTTGTTTCGTCCGCAGGTCACCTGTACGGGGTTAGTGGCCCTATAGCGCGGCAGGCATCGAATTTCCATAAAAAACGCCCGGCGGCCAGCCGGGCGTTTGCTTTTTTTTATGGCGGAGAGAATGGGATTCGAACCCATGGTGGAGTTTTACCCCCACACTCGCTTAGCAGGCGAGCACCTTCAGCCAGCTCGGTCATCTCTCCGCAAAGGACGGGTGGCGGAGGGAGTAGGATTCGAACCCACGGAGGTGTTACCCTCAACGGTTTTCAAGACCGCCGCTTTCGACCACTCAGCCATCCCTCCATTTGTGTAACCTGCACTCCTACCAACTCTGATTTCTTCGGTCAATCATTTTTCTTAAGATCCGGTTATCTTGGTGGTTGACATGGCATTTCGAATATGGTTTGCAACACTGCATTTAAATTTGGTCCGCACCAACCGTCGGCCCTAAGGAGCAGCCCATGAAACAAAAATTTCTGATCCAGAAAAGCGTTGCCGATGCGCAAATTGTGATTCGTGAAAATGCCGAACTCGATAAGGAGTTGATGTCCCTGCTGTGTGAAGAGCGTTTCGATGTCGCGGCCCTGGAAGGTGCCCTCGCGAATGGGCGCGAAGCGCTGATCGCCGCCCTGCGAACGCGCAATCTTTATCCGCCCAAAGCGTATGCGGAAAAAATTGCCGATGCCGTGCAGGCGCTGTTGAACAATGCCGATGAGGATGCCATTGAATTGTTTTTCGATGATCTCGACCTCCTCGATAAGGAGCGTCAGGAAGCCGCCCAGGCCGCGAAGGTGGATGACGAGGCCGATGATATCGATGAGTTGATCGAAGACGAATTCGAGGGTGATTTTGAAGAAGGGCAGGACATCGGTAAAATCAACACATCCATCAAGATCGCCGATGACGATTCCGTCGATGTGGATGAAGAAGCCTAACGCGTCATCTCGGGTGGGTTAAGCACGTTCCCAACCGATTGGTTGTCGGTCCGCAGCAGCCATCGGGACGTCCTCAGCACCGTGGCGTTCAATCAACGGCCCTTGCCGTGATTGGACGCCCCTTCCGCACCCAGCAAGGCCGCTCGCCATCCACAACCCTGGTTAGGCCTCGCGCGTCGACCGTCGGCTAACGCTAAAAAGCATTTGTAAGTCCTACAATAATATTGTATTGATAGCTGTTTTCCGCGATCCTTGTGCCGTGCCGTTTTAACCGGAGCACGGGGGCGGTGGCACCGCCGAAGTGATCGGGTTCATTTAATATGAACTTGATATTGACTTGGGCGGTGATTTTTTATAGGTGAAAATGAACGTTGTTTATTTTTTATGGGGCTTTGCAGAAAATTCTTGTCGTATGGCGAAAACCGGCGCTGGGGCAGGTAATTTGATGACAATACCTGGCCGCGCCGGTTTTGGTATAGTAGGGTAGTGGAGAAGTAGTCCGGCGTTTTATCAACTGCATCAAGGAGGTGCCGATGGAAAAGGAAAGGGAGTTTTATGAGCGCTTAAACGCCAAAGGGGTCTCCCGGCGAGACTTTATGAAGTTCTGTACCTTCCTCACGGCGACCATGGGCTTGTCATCTTCCTTCGTTCCCAAGGTGGCGGAGGTTTTTGCAGCGCCCAAACAGCGTCCACCCGTTGTTTGGCTGCATCTGGGGGAATGTACCGGGTGCTCTGAATCGACGCTGCGTTCAATGTATCCCTGGATCGATGAATTGGTTCTGGAAATCCTGAGCATGGAATATCACGAAACCATCATGACCGCTTCCGGACACCAGGCCGAGGAAAACCTGCACAACGCGATCAAGACGCACGACGGCAAGTTCATCTGTGTTGTCGAAGGGGCGATCCCGGTCAAGTTCCCGGGTTACGGCCGCGTTGGCGGAAAAGACTTCATCGATATCGCCAAAGAGGTGGTGCCGCGTGCGGCCGCTACCATCGCCATTGGTTCCTGCGCGAACTTTGGCGGCATCCCGGCGGCGGAACCCAACCCCGGCGGCTACAAGGGCCTCGGCGCCGCCCTGGGAATGGAGGGAAAGATCGTCAATATTGCCGGCTGTCCGCCCAACCCGGTCAACCTGGTGGGAACCATTGTCAACTACCTGCTGCTCGGCAAGCTGCCGGCCCTGGATGAATTAGGCCGGCCGGTATTTGCCTACGGGAAGACGATCCACGACTCCTGCCCGCGCCGCTCGCATTTCGAGAACGACGAAATGGTCGAGGAATTCGGTTCCGAGGAAGCAGCTTTGGGCTACTGCCTCTATAAGGTCGGCTGTCGGGGTCCGGAAACCTACAACAACTGCGCCGTGGCCAAATTCAACGACGGCACCAGTTGGCCGGTGGAAGCGGGGCATCCCTGCATCGGCTGCAGTGAACCCGGCTTCTGGGATGCCATGACCCCGTTCTACGAAGAACT
>JASJED010000229.1 GCA_030065585.1 Desulfobacterales bacterium
GGGATCAGGGCCACGTCCTCGGCAGGGCTATCAATGATCCGGGAAAACAACCGGCGATTTTCGTGAATGGTTTCAAAGAAATGTCTGGCGGTCAGCTGCCAGGGGGCCGCTTTCTGGGCCAGGGCGCGGCGGCCGGCCGCCTCGGCCGACTTCATGAGCGGCGCCGTGTAGGCACAGTTGAGGTAAGCCACGTCTTCCGGCAGGCTGAAGAGGTCGCGTTGATTGGGAATCATTTAAACTCCGTTTTGCGGGTAGACATTCGGATGCTGCCGTTATGCCACAAATCGTGAAAATAGCAAAGCGGGTGGCTCCAAGCCGTTGATCGATCCTCGTTGACATGCCGTTGCCCGGGGCAATCCGGCGATCGCAACTTGAAGGCACAGGCACATTGAGGTAAAAAGAAAGTCAACTTGCGTCCGGGAGTGCCGTCGGAGCAGCAGCGTCCGGCGGGATGCCTGTACGGCCATGCCGTCAACCCGTTTAAGGATTAGCGATGACGAAATCCCAACCGATTCGTATCCTCATCGCCGACGACGAAGCCCCCATGCGTCGGCTGTACGCCCAGGTCCTCGACAAAGCCTCCGGTGGCCCGCACGGTCCTTACGAACTGGTGATCTGCGACCAGGGCGAAGCGGCCGTGGCGGCGGCGCGCGAGGCCGCGGATAATCGCAATCCTTTCGCGATGGCGTTTCTGGATGTGCGCATGCCACCGGGCCGTGGTGGGCTCTGGGCGGCGGAAGAACTGCGGGCCCTGGAGACCACGACCCAGATCGTGATGGTAACCGGCTACCGCGACGTCGATCCGGAGGCGATTGAGCAGCGGGTGCCGCCCAGCGACCGGCTGCTCTATATCCAGAAACCTTTCCATCCCTTCGAGATCCGCCAGTTCGCCTCGACCCTGGCCGCCCGCTGGCAGATGGAGCGTCGCATCCAGGAGTTGCACGAGAGTTTCGAACATCTGGTGGAGGCGCGCACGGCCGAGCTCCAGAAAGCCTACACCGAACTGGAATACCGCGCCACGCATGACGAGTTGACCGGGCTCCCGAATCGGGCCGCCGTCCTCGATACGCTTGCGCGGGAGTTGAACCGCTCCGGGCGCAGCGGCCGTGCCCTGGCGGTGGTGATGGTGGATATCGATCACTTCAAAGCCATCAACGATGCTCACGGCCACCTGACCGGCGATGCGGTCCTAGCGGCCATTGCCGGCCGCATGCAGCATCTGGTGCGTCCTTACGACACCATCGGCCGGTTTGGCGGCGAAGAATTTCTCCTGGTGATTCCGGAGTGCGGCCGTGAAGGCGCCCTGCATGTGGCCGAGCGGCTGCGCGCCGGTATTGCCGACCAACCGATTCCTCACAAAGGCGGCACGGTCGCGGCCACCCTCAGTGTCGGGGTGGCCTGGGTCGATACCTTCCAAAGCCACACGATCGACGACCTGATTACGGCGGCCGACCAGGCCCTTTACCGCGCCAAGGCGGCCGGGCGCAATTGCGTTCAGGTGCGGGCGCTAAATTAGAAGACCCTTCCCCCAAAGGCTTCGATTCCCATCTATCTGCGGCGGATCAATCGCGGCGCGGGACGCGCGTATCGGCCGGGAACCCAATCGCGCATTTCGGGATGGACACGGATGGTTCAACGCGCAGCGCTTTGTCCCCGGTGCCGGGCGATGGCGACAAGTTCAACCACCCCCAGGGCCAGAACGACGATGGCGATCGAGCCGAGGAGCATCTGGCCCCGTAAGGGGATGGGCAGCGATGCGGCGGCCAGCCAGACCGCCAATACGCCGGCACCGCAGAAGTTGACGGCGATGGCGCCGGCAATTCCCAGGCCGCGAATTTCCCGATCGCGCGTGTAGGCTTCGATCAGTAGCGCCAGGCCAATGCCGAACAGCACGCCACCCAGGATGGTCGGATAGAAAGCGCTGTCCGCCCGGGGGACACCCAGCCAGGCGGCCGTTCCCAGGGGAAACGACAGCAGCAGTGCGCCGAGGAGCAGATTGACCCCACCGTCGATGATTAGAAGCCGTTTTTGCATGGTCGTCATTCGACCCTCCTTGCCAAGCGGTGATTTGATCTTGGGGCGGTGGTGGTGACCGGTCTGGGCATGGGCGGTCTCCCTGGTATCGTTGGTTTCATGACGGTTTCAGGGCTTTCCAAGGGATGGTGGGATGCGGCCGTCGGGCTTGATGAGCGGAAAGCGACGGCGGCCCCGCCCACTGCAGAAGAAAGGGGCGTGGCCGGTCCCGAAGATGGGTCTTAGCCCCCACCTCCGGTGGTGGACCTGGAGCGGCGCGACCGAACCGGGATGTGGATTCCAAATTACTTCCTGAGGATCGGACGGCAGAGGATCGCGTGTCGACCGACTCACAGAAGATCCAGGTGTCGCGCCTGGTCCAGCAGGCGGCGCGCCAGGCGGACGGTGGCCTGGTCCACCATGCGGCCGTCCACGGCCACGGCCCCGCGGCCTTCATGCCGTGCGGCGTCATCGGCCGCGATGATGCGGGCGGCCCGTTCGACGTCTTCGCGGGACGGGGTGAAAACCCGGTTGAGTGTGTCGATCTGGGCCGGATGAATCGCCCATTTGCCGTCGCAGCCCAGGGCACAGGCCATGCCGGCCGCGCGCGCCAGACCGCTGGCGTCACGGAAATTGCCGTAGGGTGCGTCGATGGCCATCACGTCGCTGGCCTTGGCGGCCATGACAATGCGGCTCATGGCAAAGTGCCAGCGGTGACCGGGGTAGATCTCCTCTTCGGCTTCACCATGCCCGGAGATGGACACGATGCGCGCGCCCACCGAGGCGGAATAATCCGCAATGCCGAAGACCAGGGTGCGGATACGCCGGCTGGCGCGCGCGATTGCGGAGACCGCCTCCAGACCCTGCGCCGTCTCGATGGAGGCTTCGATGCCCGCCGGACGTTCGGTGCCGGTATGCATCTCAATCCCGTCCAGCAAACGATCCACGAAGTGAATATCGTCGGCATGGTTGACTTTGGGCACGACAACCGTGTCGAAGTGACCGCTGGCCGCCTCGGCAACCTCCAGCAGATCGCGGTAACCAAAGGGGGTATCCAGGGCGTTGATCCGCACCGCCAGCGCACGGGTGGCGGCCTCCGGGGCGTTCAGGGTCTGAATCACCTGGCGGCGGGCGGCTTCCTTGGCATCCGGGGGAACGCTGTCCTCGAGATCGAGCATGACGATATCGGCGTTGCTGGCCAGGGCTTTGGTGTGCATCTTGGCCACATGTCCCGGTACCGATAAGATGGAACGTCGTGGTTTCATGGGGTGTTCTCCTTCATGCCTTGCCCGGAATCCTGATCTTTATTCGGAGATCAGGTTTTAGCCGATCGTTTGGCGGCTGACGGCGATCATGGCGATGTCGTCGGTCAGATCGGCACCGTCTAAATGTTCGAACACGGCCTGTTCGAGCAAGGAGAGATAGTCGTCGTTTTCGGCCCGCGCCCGGGTGATGGCGCGCCGGACGCCAGCGGTGCCGAAAAAGGATGTCGGTGCGCTGCCGGCTTCCGTGACGCCATCGGTGTAGGCGATCAGGGTGTCGCCCGGCTGCAGCTCGATCTCCGCAGTGGCAAATTCGGCCTCCAGCAGCATCCCCACGGCCGGGGCGGTTGGCGCCAGAGCGCGGATCCGGCCGTCGGCGGCAATCAGCAGCGGTGATTCATGCCCGGCGTTGACATAGGTCAACTGGCCCGTATCCAATGCCAGGATGCCGAAAAACAGGGTGGCGAAGATGCCTTCGTTCCCGTGGTGGGTTTCAAGGTAGTGATTGATCTTGCCAAGGGCGTGCATGGGATCGATGGGCGGGTGGGAAGGGTGCTCCGCTGGTCGGCCGTCGCGGGCATCGTCATCGGGGATTTCCGTAAAGATGCGGATCAAACTGCGGATCAGCCCCATGAAGAGGGCCGCGCTGACCCCCTTGTCGCAGACATCGGCGATCACCAGGCCCATCCGGTTGCCGGGCAGGCGGTAGACGTCGTAAAAATCACCGGATACTTGACGCGCCGGATGAAAGCGCGCGTCGATGAACCACCCCCGGATGACCGGGATCTTCTGCGGCAGGAAGTTGCGCTGCATGCGGCGGCCTTTGCGCAACTCGGCCGCTAGCGCCTGGGAATAGGTTTCGATTTGCTCCTTGGCCTGGGCCAGGGATTGGTAGGCATTTTCGAGCCTCGAGTAGAACTGGGCGTTTTCCAGCACGATGGCGATGTGATCCACGGTGGCCTGGATCAGCGAGGCTGTCTTTTCGCTGAAACGGCCCGGTTGCGAATGCACCAGCGAGAGGACGCCGAAGAGTTCCCGCCCTTTGAGGATCGGCGCCGCTAGGGCCGAGCGGGCCACATAAGGCTGGTCCTCCATCTGATACCAGCGCTGGTCGCGGGTGGTGTCTTCGATCAGCCCGGCCCGGCGGTGTTGGATGACCCAACCGGCCAGCCCCCGGTCGAGCACCTTGCCGATCAGCCGCCGCCGTTCGGCCGCCGATTTCGATTCACGCATCAGGATGCAGTCCGTCACCCAGCCGGCATTGTCGAGCAGGAAGAGGCTGCCGTCTTCCGCGCCGGTCAACTCGATGCTCAGATCCACGGTTTTCTTCAGCGTGGCCTTGATACGGCTTTCATGGGACGATGAGCGCACCAGGCGAATAAAGGTCTCCAGCAGTTTGCCCTGGGTTTCGAGGGCCAGCTTTTCGCTCTTGAGTTTGGTGAACTCTTCGATCAGGTTGTCGAGATCCAATTGCCGCCTCGCCGCCATTAAGATAAATGAGGTCTCGACCGCCGCCCGAAAGACGCATCGCCACAAAGGCTTTGCCGCTAGGATTTTCGCGCCACGCCCGTATGCGGACCTGGGTGGGGCATTCCGGGGTCATTGCGAACCACCGCCGTACCATTGACCTAAGGATAGTCCCTGTTGTTCCGTTCGGGGCACGGACGATGGTGTTTCCGGATAAATAGCCCTGCACGGTTGCTCGCCGCCTATCATTGCGAAAGCCTCCCAAGGAGTCAAGGGATGAAATCCGCAATAGATCTCGTGGCCGGTCAGAGATCCCCCGCCCGACGGTGAATCAGCGACGTGTGTCCACGGTCATGGGCGCTGGCGCACCACGGCCGCCTTTCCATCCGTTTGACTTTTGGGGTCAACCCCGATAGGTTGTCTGCCACTGTATCCTCCTGCTGAAAACCTTTGTTCGGTAAGTGCTGACGGTCGCAGACGGCCCGTCGTCCGAGATCATCTCGTTTTTGCTTGGCGCCCGGCGTGGTACCGATGGCGGAGGTTCGATGACGCCTTCCTCAAATCCCGGCCTTTTCGCGCCCGGAGAACCGGGTGTTTTCAGCCTGAGCCTCTTTACGGCAATCGTTTTGGTCCTGATCGGGGTGCTCCTGTTCGTTTCCGCCTGGCTCGGAGAGCGTCGTCGCACGCCCGAAAAACAACGCCCTTACGAAAGCGGCATCATTCCCACCGGAAACGCACGCCTGCGCTACCCCGTCCCCTTTTATCTGGTGGCGATCTTTTTTCTGATCTTCGACGTCGAAGGGGCCTACATCTTCTCCTGGGCCGTGGCCGTCGATGATTTGGGCTGGGCCGGTTGGCTGCAGATGACCTTTTTTATCGTCGTCCTCCTCGCCGGTCTGGTTTACGTGTGGCGCCGCGGGGGGCTGGACTGGGGACCCCGGGCGCAGAAGGGGCCGCGGGAACGATGAAGATCGGCCCGGATATCGCCGACACCCTGATCAACTGGGCCCGTTCGCGCAGTCTCTGGCCGATGTTTTTCGGTCTTTCCTGCTGCTTTGTCGAAGAGGCCACCGCGATTACCTCGCGCTACGACATTGCCCGCTTCGGCGCCGAAGTCTTCCGCCCCTCCCCACGGCAGGCCGATCTCCTGATCGTTTCCGGAACGGTCTTCAAGAAGATCGCCCCCGTGGTGCTGCGGCTCTACGAACAAATGCCCGAGCCGCGCTGGGTGATTTCCATGGGATCCTGCTCCAACACCGGCGGCATGTACGATGTCTACAGTGTCGTTCAGGGCGTCAACCAGATCCTGCCGGTGGACGTCTACATTCCGGGCTGTCCGCCGCGCCCCGAAGCCGTGCTCGCCGGTCTGGTCATGCTGCAGGAGAAGATTACCGCTGAAGAGCGCCCGACCCGATCGATTTTGCACCTGACGGGCGGCAGCCAGGGCACTCAGACCCCTATCCTGGAGGCCGGCCGCACCAAGACGCGCGATCCGCGAGGGCCCGGCATGGAGGGCACCGCCCTGCGGGGCACCTCGGTGGTGCCCCCCGGCTTTTGGGAAAGCCGCTCCGATCTCATGTGGACGCCGCCTGCGGCCCGGGTGACCCTTACGGCTGGTGAGCAGACCCTGCAGGCCGCCCTGCAAGCCAAGTTCGGAGAGGCCGTGCAGCCGGTCGAACCGAGCGCGGACATGCCTACCCTGCAGGTTGCGGCGGACAAGGCCCCCGAGGTCCTGCATTATCTCAAGACCGAGGCCGAATCGCGTTTCCGGCGGCTGGAAGATCTCACCGCGGTGGACGAGTCCGCCCGCCGCCAACGCGACGACGATACCGACTTCACCCTGGTCTACAGCCTGCTGTCCTTCGATACCCCGAGCCGCCTGCGCCTGAAGGTGCCCCTCCAGGGCGAGGCCCCGCAGGCCGAGAGTATCACCGCGATCTGGCCATCGGCCAATTGGTACGAACGCGAGGTTTACGATCTGTTCGGCATCGGCTTCCGGGGGCATCCCAACCTCAAACGGATCATCATGCCCCACGACTGGGAGGGCCACCCCCTGCGCAAATCCTACCCGGGGCGGGCGACCGCGATGCCGCCTTACACCCACCGCGAAGCCGTGGCGCGGCAGCCGCTGGACGGCGGCATCTACGCGCGCGGTGATGCCGGCCGGGAAGAAATGGTGCTCAATATCGGGCCGCACCATGTGAGCACCCACGGCTTGATGCGCTACGTGGTCACCCTCGATGGTGAGGAGATCACGGGCCTGGACATGGAGATCGGCTACCACCACCGGGGGGTCGAAAAAATCGGCGAGCGCCAGACCTGGCACCAGTTCATCCCCTACACCGACCGGGTGGACTACCTGGCGGGGGCGGCCAACAATCTGCCTTACGTGCTGGCGGTCGAGAAGCTGGCCGGCATCCAGGTGCCGGAGCGCGCCCAGGTGGTCCGTGTCCTGCTGAGCGAACTCTTCCGTCTGAGCAATCATCTCGTTTTCGTGGGGACCTTTGCCCACGACCTGGGCGCCATGACCCCGACCTTCTATACCTTCCGCGAGCGGGAGATGATCCTGGATATCGTCGAGCTGATCACGGGCGGGCGGCTGCATCCCTCTTGGTTCCGGATTGGCGGGCTGGCGGCCGATCTGCCCGACGGTTGGCGGGAGGCCGTAGAGGCCTTCGTCAAGATCTTTCCGGCCCGGATTCGCGAGTACGAAGCGCTCATCAACAAGAATCCGATCGTCCGGGAGCGGACCATGGGCGTGGGGCGGCTTTCCCTGGACGAGGCCATCGACTGGGGGGT
>JASJED010000039.1 GCA_030065585.1 Desulfobacterales bacterium
GGTTGCGCCGCCCAGGGTCACGTGGTTGCCGCCGCCGGTACCGGTGTGGCGGCCGTCGAGCATGAATTTTTCGGTGCCCAGGCGTGCCAGGCGGGCCTGAGCATAGAGGGCGGTGGTGTTGGTCACCAATTCGCGCCAGGAGCGGGCCGGGTGGATATTGACCTCGATCACGCCGGGATCGGGGGTGACCTTAAGGCTTTGCAGGCGCGGGTCCGCCGGCGGTGGATAGCCCTCGATGATGACCGGCTGCTTGAGGTGCGCGGCCGTGGCGTCGACCTGGGCGATCAGCGCCAGGTATGGCGCCAGATGGCCGAAGGGCGGCATGAAAACGTAGAGGCGCCCGTTGCGAGGCTCCACGCATAGCGCGGTGTGGGGAATCGTGCGGGCGGTGTCGTCGTCGGTGTGTTTATCCGTATGGGCGAATGTTCGCGGCGCCGCATTTACGGCCGCGGGTTCGGCCGTCAGGGCGGCCTGGTGGAAGTCCGCCAGGGGTTCGACGAGCTCCAGCGGGGAGCGTTCGGGCAGCGGTTCGCGCTTATCTTCCGCCACCCACGGCAGTGAGTCCAGCGGCAGACGCAGGCCCATGGGCGAAGTTCCGGGCATGAGGAACATGTGGGCCGTGCGCAGCGGCCAGCGGGCACCGGCCCAGCCCTCACGGCCGAAATCCCAGGTAAGCGGCAGGGCAAAGCCCACCGCTGCCCCCAGGTCACCCCGCAGCCGTTCGGCCAGGCGCTGGCGTTCGAGAGGATCTTTGAGGTCGGCTTTCAGGGGATCCACATTGGTCGGCACCTGTCCCTCGGCCCAGAGGTGGTACAAGACATCCTCGTACCCCGGCAAAATGATTCCCGGGTCCAGCCCCAGACGCTTCGCCAGTTCTTCGATGAACCGCCGGGCCTGTTCGATGTCGGCCCCATCGTCCCGGTTTTCGTCGCTCATCAAGGTCTGATCCTGCCAGACGGGCAAACCGTCCAGCCGCCAGTAACTGGCCAGGGCCCAGCGGGGCAGTTCTTCGCCCGGGTACCACTTGCCCTGGCTGGCATGGCGTAAACCGCCGGGGGCGAAGGTGGTGTGCAGGCGTTTCCAGAGATCTTCGGCCAGGGCGCGTTTGTGCCGGCCCAGCGCCGCTGTGTTCCACTGCGCCGATTCCATATCGTCGATGGAGACAAAGGTGGGCTCGCCGCCCATGGACAGGCGCACATCGTCGGCGATCAAGGCGGCTTCCACCTTTTCCCCCAGCGCGTCGATCGCCTGCCACTGGTCGTCGCTGTAAGGTTTGGTCACCCGTGGATCTTCCGCCACGCGTTCGACCCGGTTGCTGTAGGCGAAGGTCGTTTCGCACTTGTCCGTGGCACCGGTCACCGGTGCGGCGCTGACCGGGTCCGGCGTGCAGGCCAGCGGAATATGGCCTTCGCCGGCAAAGAGCCCCGAGGTGGGGTCCAGGCCCAGCCAGCCGGCGCCCGGCGCATAGACCTCGGCCCAGGCATGCAGGTCGGTGAAATCGGCTTCCGGGCCTGAGGGCCCGTCCAACGATTTCTCATCGGCGACCAACTGGACCAGGTAGCCGGAGACGAAGCGGGCGGCCAGTCCCAGATGCCGCAGGATCTGGACCAGCAGCCAGGCCGAGTCGCGGCACGAACCCCGGGCCCGCTCCAGGGTCTGCTCACAGGTCTGGATCCCGGGTTCGAGGCGGATCGAGTAATCGATGGCTTGCCAGAGGCGCTGGTTGAGGCTCACCAGAAAGTCGTTGGTGGGCTGGCGGGTGCGATCCACTCCGGCCAGCCAGGCCTTTAGCCGCGGGCCCCCTTCCTCCACCTGCAGGTAGGGCCGCAGCTCCTTTTTCAGCTGTTCGGGATATTCAAAGGGGCAGTGCTCGGCGTATTCTTCAAGAAAGTAATCGAAGGGGTTGATGACGGTCATACGGGCCACCAGATCCACGTCGATCAACAAACGGTCGGCCGCATGGGGAAAGACCACGCGGGCCAGATAGTTGCCGAAAGGGTCCTGCTGCCAGTTGAAAAAGTGATCTGTCGGTTCAATTTTGAGGCTATAGGCCTCGATGGGGGTACGGCTATGGGGGGCCGGCCGCAGCCTGAAAACATGGGGGCTTAAGCTAACGAAGCGATCGAAGCGATACTCGGTCCGGTGGTGAATAGCGATGCGGATCGTCATGGGCTTACTCGCGGTTCAAGCATTATCAGGCGGTTGAAAAACGATTGCGCTTGGCCGCAGGGCGTTAAAATCCTCCGCAAAATGCTCATTTGTTCCGTATAAACGGCGTATTTTCGTCGGATTTGGCTTTGTCTGGCCGGCGCTCATGACGTTTTGCCACAACCTGTTAGGTGTGAATGTCGTCGATGTGCTCGGGCGCCGCATCAGACCATGCGATGCGCCCGAAATCTTCAATGCGCTCCTCTATCACAGAATGCAAACTGCTGGCCAATAAAACCGCTCTTGGGACCGCAGCTCGGGTATGCTGACCGCTGTTCGGCCGAAGAAGGCAGCCGGCCATCGGCGAGTTCGAAGGGTTTGCCGCTAGGATAATATAATGGTTTACAAAATTGAAGGATTTAAATAAATGGACTACTATTTTGTAATTCAACCGGCAGCTTATCCGTCCAATTTTGAGAAGGCTATCGGCGACAGGCCATATTATGCGCTGGATTGCGGTCGGTCGCCGCCGGTTCGCCGGCGACGTGGTATCTTTCTTGCTTTCGAATTGAGATAAACCCGCTGGGCACGAAAGTCGCCGCTGGCGATACGTTTGGGGAAACCGCATGAATTTCGCGCATTACGATATGGGTCCTTTCTATGATGAGATGTTTGCCGCCCCCGGCGAGGCCCGGGCGGGCACCGGCCTTTTGTACCGCAAGATCGAATCCCTGCCCCCCGGGGAACTCGAACGCCGGCAGGGCGCGGCTGAAAAAGCCCTGTTCGACATGGGGATTACCTTCAATGTCTATGGCCACAGCGAAGCCACCGAGAAAATTTGGCCCTTCGACCTGGTGCCGCGCATCGTGCATGTCGACGAATGGCAGCACGTCGAGACCGGTCTCAAACAGCGCATCCAGGCCCTCAATCTGTTTATCGACGACATTTACCATGACCAAAAAATTGTCAAAGACGGGGTCGTGCCCCGGGAGTTGATCACCACGGCCGAAGGCTTTCTCGAACCCTGTGTTGGGTTGAGCCCGCCGCGGGGGGTCTGGTGCCACATCAGCGGGTCGGATCTGGTGCGCGACCAGGATGGCCGCCTATTCGTCCTCGAAGACAATCTGCGCTGCCCCTCGGGCGTTTCCTACGTGATCGCCAACCGCCGTTTGATGAAACGGACGTTTCCCGAGGTGTTTGCGGCCTCCAATGTCCAGCCCGTGGAACTGTATCCCGCCCGTCTGCTGGATATGCTATATGCCATCGCCCCATCGAAGAACGAGCCGCCGCTGCTGACTTTGCTGACGCCGGGGGTCTACAATTCCGCCTATTTCGAACATTCGTTTTTGGCCCACGAGACGGGCATCGAGCTGGTGGAGGGCCGCGATCTGGTGGTCCAGGACGGCGACGTGTGCATGCGCACGACCAAGGGCCTGCAGAAGATCGACGTGATCTACCGGCGCCTGAACGACGATTTTCTCGATCCTCAAGTCTTCCGTCCAGATTCGCTGCTGGGGGTGCCCGGCCTGATGGCGGCCTACCGCGCCGGCCGGGTGGCCATCGCCAATGCGCCCGGAACGGGGGTGGCCGACGACAAGGTCATCTACGCCTTTGTGGAAGCCATCATCAAATACTACCTCGACCAGGAGGCGATCATCCCCAACGTGCCCACCTATCTGTGCTGGCGGCCGCAGGATCTGACCTATGTGCTCGAAAATCTGCCCCGGCTGGTGGTCAAGGCGGCCAACGAATCGGGCGGTTACGGCATGCTCGTGGGACCGGCGGCCACCCGCGCGGAGTGCGACGCCTTTGCGACCAAGATCAAGGCCGCGCCGCGCAATTTCATCGCCCAGCCGACCCTCAGTCTTTCACGGGCGCCGGTGATCGTCGACGATCTGTTCGAGGGTCGCCATGTGGACCTGCGCCCATTCATCCTCTACGGGGAAGATATCTTCGTCCTGCCGGGGGGGCTGACCCGCGTGGCCCTGAAAAAAGGTTCCCTGGTCGTCAATTCCTCCCAAGGCGGCGGCAGCAAGGACACCTGGGTCGTGAATCCCGCCGATCGACCGGAGACGCCCATTCAAATGGAAAACATGGATCATGTTAAGTCGAGTTGCTGATGCCCTATATTGGATGACGCGTTATCTGGAGCGGGCCGAGAATATTTCCCGCTTCATCGACGTCAACTGGCATCTGACGCTGGATCAGCCCGGAGGCGAATGCCAGGATTGGGGGGCCATGGTGCGGATCACCGGGGACACGGCCTTGTTTCTCGAGCGCTACGACGGTTTCGACCGCCAAAGTGTCATCACTTTTTTGATGTTCGACAGCGCCTATCCCCACTCCATTTTATCCTGCCTGCGGGCGGCCCGCGAGAATGCCCGCAGCGTGCGCGAGATTATCTCCAACGACCTCTGGGAGCAGGTCAACGATTTCTACCACCTGGTGGTCGACGGCAGCCGTCGACCGGAGGTGCTGTATATCAACCCGCACGAGTTCTGTCAGCAGATTCGTTTGCGTGGCATGATGCTGGGCGGCATCAGCAACGAAACCATGAATCATGGGGAAGGCTGGCACTTCAGCCGGGTAGGCCGTTTCCTGGAGCGCGCCGACAAGACCTCACGCATCCTGGACGTTAAATATTTTATCCTGTTGCCGGACATCAGCTTTGTGGGTACCGCCTACGACGATGTGCAGTGGGGCGCGCTGTTGCGCGCCACCAGCGGACTAAACGCCTACCGCCAACGGCATGGACGCATCTTCCCCGCCAATGTGGCCGATTTTCTGGTTTTCGACCGGGATTTTCCCCGTTCGATCCTCTTCTCTTTGAATGCCGCCCTGTCCTCGTTGAGCAGCATCAGCGGCACGCCGCCCGGGACCTTCCGCAACCGGGCCGAACAACGACTGGGTAAATTGTGCGCCGAATTGACGTATACGGACATTGCGACGGTTTTCGACGACGGCTTGCATGAATTCTGCGACCGCCTGCAGATGGATATCAACGGCATCAGCGACGCCATGGGCACCGTCTTTTTCGGCTATCCTTCCGAGGCCTCCCCGACCGCCCAGGAGCAGTAGGTTTTGCTCCCGTCGTTAATCCGCGGATCATTACTCGCAGATGTCTTTGCGGCCTACATTTAAGGGGGTCGTCATATCGTGCCAGGTGTCGACCGGTTTGGCGAACAGTCGAGCATCAGAGGCGGTCAGCGTATCTCGGAGGGCAGCGTCCAATCGGGCGCGATACAGGGTTTTAACCTCGCGCAGTTGCGCGACGGTGAGGTGGTCCGCCGCCCTCAAATCGGCACATCGCAAGTCCGCGTCCGTGAGCTGCGTGTCGCGGAAACTGGCCTGGCGCATTTGGGTGTTGCCCAGTTGGGCCATCGTCAAGTCGGATTTACCGAAGTTGGCCTTGTTCAGAGTAGCTTCACGCAAGTCGGCCTTGCCAAATTTGGCCCTGCGCATATCCGCTCCGGTCATATTGGCCCCCCTCAGATCGGCCTCCCGGAAATCGGTGCTCCTCAAACGGCTGCCACGCAACTCCGCATTGCGCAGATTGGCCTTGGCCAGAAAGGCCTGGAGCATGTCGGCGTAGCGCAGATCCGCCTTTTTCAGATGGGCCCCGCGAATGGCCCCGCGAAGATCGGATGTTGACCACACGGTCCAGTAATTGTCCGGCAGCCGAGAGACACGCTGTTCCCTGAAATCGAGAAAGACATCGTAGCCGAGCTGATGAAAGACCCAGGGTACCAGGGCGCTCAGTTCCCTGTCCTTCTTGAAGTAACGGTCGTGTTTGCCATGGAAGATCGCCGTGCTCAGGCCGCCCAGCACGACCACGGACAACAGGGAACAAATCAGCCCGCGTGCGGATCCCGCCGGCAACCGGGCCAAAGACGGGCGCGTCGCCGCCGGTCCGGAAGGCCGGGTGAACAGGATCGTGAGGCCGACGGACAAAGCCACCAGCAAAATCTGGAAGCCGCTGACCGCCCCGTCGCGACGCAGCACATAGCGCAACCAGAATCCAGTTAGGGCGGCCGGCACGGTCAACCAGGCCAGGGCATTAAAGGCCAGCATTTCCAGGCGGGCCACCCGTCTGTCGGCCGCGGCCGACGCCGGCGGTTGCATGGCGATGATCTGCAGGAGACGCTGTAGGTGGAAGATAAACCAGACCTGCAAGCCGATCAGCGCCAGCGGAAAGCCGGTATACAGAATACGAGCAGGTGCCGGTGTGGCGATGGCCGGCAGGGAAATCATGTTGGTGGCCAGCGAAACATCATCGGTGGCGGCGATAATCACCCAGCCACACAGACAGAAGTACAAATTGAAAACCAGGGCAACAAGGAAATGCTTGTTGGTCTTCTGCTTCTGGACGCTTAGTCTCAGAAAGTGCATGACCTGTTTGAAATCGGCCTGGCAGCGGGCGGCCCAGGCCGCATTGGGGCTTTGCCGGCGCTGCCACTCGAGGGCCACCTGCAGGTCCGCTTCTTTGTAAAGGGCGGCCTTGCCCGCGGCGTGCAGTTCGGCGCTTTCGGCCAGGCGCCTGTAGATCCGGAGCGATTCAGCCTCTTCGTCCACCCAGCCGGCCAAAGTCGTCCACTGGCGGATCAAACTCTCGTGGGAGATGTCCACCAGGGGGTCGCCCCCGTCGGCGCGTGTGGACAGGACCAGGAAGTTACGGTTGTCGCGGTTGAAGCGCTCGATCAGTCCCCGGATGTCTTCCGAGCTCACCGCTTCACCGCAGATCGCGGCAATATGGCCCAAGCGGGCCGGGCGGCGGATGCGCCGATTGGCGGCATCGGTCTCGGTGAGGGCCTGAAACATGCGTTTGGCGATGCGGTGCTTCTGCTCGTCCAGATCGGCCAGCGCTTCGTCGGCATGTTTGCGCAGGGCCTGCCGGATGGTGCCGGCCGCTTCGTAGTGTTCCAGATCAAGGGCCGCGCCGTCGGTCTGACGGCGAACGCTCCAGGTGCGCATGAGGGCATGCTGCAGCACCGGCAGATCGTCTTTGGCCTCCTGGCTGTCGTTCAGCAGCCGGTCCATGAGGCGGGGGGTAATGTCCGCCCCGGCCAGACGGATGGGGCCCAGAATAGCTTCCCGCCGCTGCTGGCGGGTGAGCCGGGGAACCAGGTACTGGCTTTGGTTCATGGCCTCGGGCAATCCCTGAAAGGCATCACATTCGCCCAGAAAATCCGAACGCATGGTCATGACCACGTACACGGGGGCGGTGGTCTGCGCCGCCAGGTGCAGGAGCAGGGCCACGAAGTCGGCCGCCTCCTCGCGCACCCGGGTCGTACGAACCTGCTGAAAACGGAACAGCTCTTCAAACTGATCCACGACCACCAGCAGATTGCTGTCCTCCCCGTCCAGGTTCACGGCCAGGCGCTCGGTCAAGGCCTGGGCGCCGCGCCGCTCGATGATCATGGACCACTCGGCAGCCGTCTCGGGGGATGCCGTTGCCCCGTCTGTGGATGCCAGGGCATGCGCCAGATTGGCCAGAGGGGCGTTGCCCGGTTTGAAGGTGGCAATCTGCCACAGGTCACGATCCTGAGCCACGAAACCGGCTTCCAGATTGGGAATCAGCCCGGCCCGCACGAGTGATGACTTGCCGCAGCCTGAACTGCCGATTACGGCCACGAACCGATTGGCGTGGAGCTGCTGCAGAAGCGCCCGGGTTTGCTGGCGCCGACCGAAATAATAGAGGCTGTCGCGGCTCTCAAAAGGCCGCAGGCCGACAAATGGGTTGGAGGGGGACAGCGAGCGCGATGCTTCGACGGTCGTGGCCCTTGCGGCGGTCGCCTCAGGTGAGTCCGTCGATCCGGCCGCGGATGCAGTGCCATCGGCCTGTGCCTTAGCGCTCATCGGGCTCCTCCGGGCCCAGCAGCGGGGCGGTTACCTGGGGGTCGATTTTCTCGCAGCAGCGGTTGTCCAGAATATTGATGTTGATCAGGGGCGGCAATGCGGGCAGGTTGAGTTGGCCGGAACTGTTGGGTGCCAGAAACAGCCAGATGTTTTCGAGCAGCAGTTGGTCTTCGGAACCGAACTGCTCGGTGATGACCTTAATGGCTTTTTTGATGCGTCCTACCAGCCAGGCCGTGCCGACCTGGCCGCAGACCAGAATCAGGTTTTTAACCTGGTGGATGGATTTTTCGAATTTGACCAGGCTGACCATGGGATCGGATGACTCATGGTTAAAGTCGACTTGGGCGCCCTTGTCCAGGAGATAATCCGCCAGCCGGAAGGCATAGCGTTGGTCCTTCTGGTGGGTGTCGATGAGGTAGCTCAGGGTTGGGGAGGCGTCCCGGCCCTCTTCCCGCAAGCCGGCGATGCGCTCGACCACCAGGTGTACGAACTCGCTTTGCAGACAGCGCACGAATTCATATTGCCCCGGGGCGCGGGGGCGGGTGTCGCAGCTTTCCAGAAACTGGCGTTGCGCCTCGTTTTCAACGTCAGCGATATCAAGATCGGTGGGGATCCACACCAGTTGCGGGATCGACTGTCTGAAAGCCAGTTCGTGCTGATCCCGGGGAAAGGTGGTGTCTTTACGGTCGGGCAGCTTACGTCCCGGCCACGCGTTCAGCAGGTGGATGGCCAATCGGGATTCGGCCAGGGCTTGGCGAACGGCATCTTCGTGTTCCGCGGCCTTCATCGGCGGCGGGATGTCGGTCAGGATCCGGGCCTCATGGTATTCAGCCTCGGCGATCAGGCGGTCTTTGAAATCCTGGAGCGCCTCGGGCACATCCGCCATGAAGATTGATATCGTGTCGCTGGGGGCCTGTGTTTCGACGGCCGGGGGTGGGGCCATGTTGGCTAGCAGTTTCTCGAGGGCGTCGATGATGGGCCGCATCTGCTTTTCGAAGGCATGGTCGCCAGGGGAGATGAAATCACCGAGTTCTTCCGCGCTGCGGGCATCGTGCATGGGAAATCCGGTGGTGCCCCGAAACGCTGCCGGCCATTTCTGGCGAGGGATATTGTTGAGCAGGATGTTGAAAATGCGGGTACTGTCGGCCACCTGCAACCCGCCGGCCTGTCGTCCGTGAAACTGTTCAAAACGTCTGAGTTCTTTTTGACAGTATGCGGATTGGAGATAGTTGCGGGAGGTCAGGGCCAGAAAGATCGCCGAGGAGTCGATGGCTTCCTGGATGGCGTCGTCGAACAGCGTGCTGCCGTCCATACGCCGCTTGTCGCGCCAGACGCGAAGATCGCGCAAGCCGCGGCGCTTGCGCAGCCAGTTGTCCAGGCCCTCTTGAAAGACATCGACCCAGCCCGGCGCACCGGCAATCCCGTAATTGTCGTTGTGGGCGTAGCTGATGAAAATATCATGCTGATATCCGGGTGCGTGCGCCATGGCAACCCCCGATAGACGGGTCAAGGATAGGACCGCGGTCGGCAGGTCGTATCGCCGCCCGGATCCGGACAAAGGAAAAGTTAGTGCATTTTCCGGGCAAGGCAATAGCTTTCGGTTCGCGCGGTGAGAGGAAAATGCGCGGGGGATGGGAGCCACGGCGGGGCCCGACCGCAATGCGGGTGGGCTTTTAGTCGTGGATCGCGCCGCTGGGGCGATGACTTTGCGGTCCGGGGCGAATTGACAGGTGGTGGATCGTTGTCAGCATAAGATTAATTGTTGCTATTGATCCCGACCCAGTGATCCATAGCTGCACTGAACCATATAAGGAGAGTCCGGCATGAACCGCATGATCACACTTTTGCTGCTCGTCACTGCGGGGCTGAGCGTGCTTAGCGCGGCGCCGTCGCCATCCCGGGCTCAGTCCGAGGGGGCAATTAACGAATTCGATCCCCAGCGCGTGCCCTGGAAACAGTTGCGCTACCAGTCCAAGAGCTGGGCGGTCACCTTGACGATGGCCATGACCCTCGAAGCACTGCCCTCCGAAAAAGCGCAGGCCGCGCTTGTGGCCAGCGACCGGGGTGTGCCGCACAAGGCTGTGGGGCCGCAAACCTTGCGTCTGCGTCTCGACATGGAGATGGACTCGCTTTTCAAGGATCCGGTGCAGATTACCAACGTGGTCTGGTTCGATCCACGCGATGCCGCCGCCCTGGGGCGCTACCGGCTGCGACGGGGCGAAGATGACTTCGAAAAAAACTATCGCTTTACCGATCAGGGTGTTTTCCGCCGCAACCGGGAACCGCAATCCAAAGAAGAGTCCCGGGGCGAACCGGACCAGTGGTCCTTCCATAGGCAGACGTTTTATGCCCACGACCTTGCGCAGTTGGGATGCGCGGTGGCCTCCGAGCGGCTGTTGCTGTTCTATGCGGCTTCCGCCGCCGCCGAGCTTTCTGCCGGCCAGCAGCGGTCCCTGTGTGTTTTCGGCAAGCGACAGCTTCACCGTGTTCAGCTCAAAGCGCAAGGGCGCCGGCGTGTGCAAGTCGACTATCTCGAGAGACGACAGCAGGTCCAAACCCAGCGACAAGGCGAGACCGAAGCCCTGGTGATTGCCCTCGAGGCCGAGCCCCTGGCCTCGAGCCTGGACAAACCGGAGAATTTTTCATTTCTGGCGATGCACAAGAATATCGAAATTTTGATAGATCCTCAAACCCACTTGCCTTTACAAGTCAGCGGCGACATTCCCAAGGCGGGCTCCGGTGATCTCAAGCTGCTCGAAGTCGAGCTCAAATAGATAGCATCCCCAAAATCGCGCAGCGGTGGTTGAGCCCTAATGCCTTGGCGAATTCCTTGGGGCGCAGTCGAGATGGCCCGTTCGACCGGCTGGTCGCCACGTCCCGACATATGTCTTTTAGAGTGAACGTCGCAGCCTGGAAACAGGGATGTGCTGCACGACGATCCGGCACCATGACTTCTTGGCGCCGAGTTCCTGGGCAAATCTGATGCCAGATTTCTGCGAATGTGGCAATAGGCTCATCATGCGGCCGGGCCATCGGCAGGCCAGTGCAATCGTTTGCCGATGGACGCCGGGGGGTGTGGGGTAAATCCTGGGAGTTGAAAGCCTTTCACTCCGGTATGGCATTCAGTTGGATCAGGGCATCGAAGATGGGCAGTCGATTGCGGGTAAACTTGCCAATCCATTGGTCGTAGATGGCAATCGTCTTTCCCGAGCGGTGAAGACCAGAAATCGTGCGGTTGGCCGCCAGGCGAAAATCGGCATCGTTGCGCCTTAGGGCCAGGGCAAACGGTTCGAAGGAGTAAACCTCGGACTTGATCACGAAGTTCTTGCCGTCGGGGTATTTGAGGGCCAAACCGATCAGGACGACCTGGTCCGAAGAAAAGGCGTCGATTTGCTTTCGGCGCAAGGCCTCAACACCCGCCTGGGCGTCATCGAACAGGACGACTTTGGCATCCGTGGCCGTATCGCGAAGGAGTTTTTTCAAGGCCGCTTCAGTGGTCGTGGCTTTGACCACGCCAATGCGGGTGCCTGCGAGACCGGCCGAATCAACCGTCGGATTGTCTTTGAGGGTCATCAACGAAGCCCCGGTGATAAAGGTCAGCAGGGTGAAGTCGACCCATTCGCTGCGGGAAAGGGTCATGGTGGTCGCGCCGCAGAGGATGTCGATCTTATTCGCGCGAAGCGCCTCGAAGCGGCCCTTGGCGGTGACCGGAACATACTTTACGTTCACCTGCGCGCCGATTTTAGTTTCAACACCGGCGACGATTTCTTTGCAGATATCGATCGAATAACCCGCCGGCTGACCGTCTTGGTCCAGAAAGGACATGGGCGGTTCGGATTCACGATAGCCGATTCGGATCTGTCCGGATTTTTTGATCTGCTTCAGGGTTCCGGTCAATTCCTGCGCGGCGGCAGGGCTGGCAAGCAAAACAACCAATAACAAGATTCCCAGTTCTCGGCGGATCATGGTGGGCTCCCGGGTGGCGGTGTGAAAAAAGGCGTGACATGGCAAAGCCGTCTGCGGGCAAACCGTAGAGGAATTCCCTCGGCCCGTCAATGGTAAAGACGGCAGCCGGAGCGCACCAGCAGCGTAACCGGCCCCAGGGGCCCAAACCGGGGTTGCACCTCGCTCCCGGCATCGGTAGAATGCCCGGCATAGGCACTGTGGGCCATGCTGCCCCCGACGAACAAGATTGGCTGAGCCAATCCGCCGGCCCGGACGGCAACGGCGTGAATCAACCCTAGCGGCGGAGACGCCATGCATACGAGATACGACTTCAGCAACCGGTGGGGTATCGTCACCGGCGCGGCCAGCGGCATTGGCAAGGCGACCGCCCTCCTGCTGGCGGCCTCGCAAGCCGGCCTGGCCCTGGTGGACCGGGACGCATCCGGTCTGGCGGCCGTGGTCCGTGCCTGTGAAGGCAAGGGGACCACGGCGCCCCTGGCGATCGAGGCCGATGTTTCGCGCCGGTCGGATGTTCAGCATATGGTCGCCGCCACTGGGGAGCGTTTCGGGCGAATCGATTTCCTGGTGACCAGCGCCGGCGTATTGTTCAGGACCCCTTTCACCGAGATTCCCATGGCAGAGTGGGACGCGCTCATGGATACGAACGTAAGGGGGCTTTTCATGTGCAACCAGCTGGTGGTGCGGGCGATGCTCGAGCAGGGCGGCGGCACCATCGTCAACGTGGCCAGCGTGGCCGGGCGCTCGATCAGTCTGATCGGCGGCGTCCACTACTGCGCCTCCAAGCACGCCGTCATCGGGATCACCCGGCACATGGCCCGCGAGCTGTGCACCCGGGGCATCCGCGCCAATGCCTTTTGTCCCGGCGCCACGCACACACCCATGATTCATGACAACATGGACGCGGAAGCAATCAAAGGCCTCGAAAAGCGCATTGCTTTAGGCCGCTTGGCCGAGCCCGAGGAGCACGCCCGGGTCATCGCATTCATGCTGAGCGACGCGGCATCCTATTTGAACGGGGCCTGCCTGGACGCCAACGGCGGCTCGGTGATGCTGTAGTCGCGGCCGACCTTCCCGGAAAGCGGTCGAAGAAAGGACGGGCCCGATGGCGAATGACCAACAATCCCTGGAAAGCTTTCCCTGGAACATCTGGGCGCCGCACGGAGACCGCCTGCGGTTTCACAGCGCCGAAGGCCGGCCGGGGCGGTTGATCAGCGGACGCCTGCTGCCGGGGACCGATTTGCTGGGGGGCATCATCGCAATGGCGCGCACCCACGAGATCCGTGCGGCCTGGGTGAATGCTTTTGGCAGCCTGGCCCGCGCGGCTTTTTCACCGGGGCTGCGGCTCAGCGCGAAAGATCCCGACCGGGTCGAGCGCCGGCCGAACGTCGCCTTGGAAGGCCCGATCGAGATGTGGTCCGGCTCGGGCCGTCTGGGGATTCCGGACAGCGGCGAGCCCTGCCTTCATTTCCACGGCCTGGTGGTCAGCCCGGAAGGCCGGCTCTTTGGCGGCCACTTCTTCCCCGACGGCAACATCGTCTATGCCACTTTCGAAGTGCATATCCAGGAAATCCTGGGCGTTGAATTCAGGCTGGAACACGATGCGGCGGTGGAGCTGCCTTTGATCGAACCCCGCGAGATTAAATAGTGTCCATCCATTCGGCGAAAAGATACCGGACAGATTGCGGGTCGGATAAACGACCGACTGGACAATCATCGCGACAGTTCGTTTATCCAACAAAATGGGCAAGGTCCGCAGAGGAGCAAGGACACTCGAACCAATCCCAAAAAAAATCTAAGGGCCCCTGGCGGTGTTCTCCAGCGCTGCTGGATTCCGCATCCATTGCTTAGTACTTCGGAGCGTCCCAGCGTTGCTGGATTCAGCATCAATTTAAAAGGATTCGGTGCATCGTGAACCGGCTCTTGGCAGAACCGTAGGGTCCCTGCCCTACGAACCTGCATACATACTGCGTGTATGCTCCGCTTTATCGCCGATTCACGCCTTGCAAGGAACCCTAATCTTTCTCTTGAGATAGGTTATAGTGAATATGCGGTGCTTTTTCATCAGACGGTACCTTGCCCTCGAACGCGATCTGACGTTTGAAAACCGCTTTTAATCATGTCGCTCCAAATTTGGGCATGGGTCCCGCTTTATTCTGGGGCCATCGATTCCATCATATCTTGAAAATTCTCCACCGGCGCGCCGAGGGCGTCCGCCATGCGGTCCATGTAGTTGAAAAGGGCGGTCACGGCCACCGCCTCGAAAATCTCTTCCTGGGTGCAACCCAGAGTTTCCAGCTGGCGGATGTCGTCAACCGTCACCTTGTAGGCGTGGCGGGTCGTTTTCTCGGCCAAGCAGAGGAGGCCCCGGGTCTTTTCGTCCACCAGGGGGCAGTTGTCGACATCGTTGATGATTTGCTGCACTTCTTCCCGGGTGAAGCCCTGCGCCATGGCCATGGCGCTGTGCGCGTCCACTCAGTAGGCACAGGCGTTCAGTTTGGAAACATGGGCGGCAATCAGTTCCTTGGTGCCGCGGGGGAGGGCATGATCCTCCACCATCAGACGTTTGACGTAGGTGACGATGGGTTCCAGAAGATCGGGCCGGATGCTTTGGGCCACGAAAACCTTGGGCACCATCATGAACATTTCCTGGAGGGTGGCGTACGTTGCCTCGAGGTCTCCCTGAGCCGCTTCCGGTTCGACGGTTTTGAGATGGTAGGTCATGGGCGCTCCTTTCGTGTGCGTTCACGGATTGCGGTCCAACTCCTGACTTCTGAGATCATAAACATGAAACGCGGAAAGGCGAGATGAGGGGGTGGCGGACGGCCCGCCGGGTTTCCAAGCGCTGGTGTTCGTGCTATGACCGCTCGCATGCTTTTGCGGATATTTGCCAACGCCACCATCCTGACCGGCCTGTTTCTATTGGGCCGCATCATCTGCCAGGCGGCCGTCGGCGGTCTGGCGGCGCAGTACCCGGCCCTTCCGGCGGGTCTGGCCGCACGCGGGCTCTTCGCGTTGGGTTTGAGCCTGCCGGTTCCCATGCACGTTATTGCCGTGGGCTTGGTCTTGCAGAGGAAATGGCTGAATCGGCGATGGGCCCGGGCCGCCTGGTGGGCGGCCGTCTTTTCCGGCTGCTGGCTGGGGCTAGCCCTCATGGCCCAACTGATACTGCTTTAGCCTGTGTGTCACGCATTCTGTGCGCCCATCCCGGTGAACGCCTGCCCTGACGGCCCGCACTGGCCAAAAGGCGGTTTCGTGCTTAAGGTTATTAATTATAGTACGTTACCTTCGACCTCGTGACCCGTCAGCCCCGCCGATAATATTTTGGTTCCCGGATTTTGCGGACCACACCCAGACCGCCCGCTGACCTCACCTGAACCAAGGACTGAAAGGAGAAAATGCATGCTGCAGAAATTCGTCATCTCTCACGACAAGAGCCGAAACCGCTTTGCGATTCGGGAAATGGCCGTCATCGACAAAAACCTGGGCAATAAGGATCCATCGCGACTGCGCGACGAGGACTACGCTTTTCTGTGCGAGGAATCCTACAGCGGGAGCAAGATCAGTGCTTCGATCGACCGCGGCCTGGACGATCTGGTGGCCACGTTGCGCACGCCGAATTTTTTCCCGATCCGGACCTACGCCGTCAAGATCGCGGAATCCGTGATGGCCCTTCACGATTCGGATGACCGTCGACGGACGGCCCTCGTTTTCGACGACCGCGACCTGATGGCCACCGACACCGTTCAGTAGCGCAGGTCCATCGTTGGCATCATCCGGTCCCGTCCGCTTATATCGTCTGTTTGATTTCCCGACCGCGTTTGAAGCTTGGTGCGTCTTCGGCACCAGGATGCGGCCGTCCCGGAATGACCCCAACTCTTCTATTTCCGCATGGGCTGGCTGTCTTCACCCGCAGCATTCAATGCCGGGTGGTGCGCCGCATGGCTTCGGCCCTCAGATCTTGCCGCGCTCGGTGGCCATTTTGATGTAGGTTTC
>JASJED010000230.1 GCA_030065585.1 Desulfobacterales bacterium
ACCGACCATTATGAGTTGGTGCAAAAATTTCTCGATGAATTCCAACCGGGACTTCCCGAAACGCGACAATCATGATAGCTGCCGGTTTCAATGCCCATGACAAATCGTGTCAAATCGATGACAATTTTTGACAAGCTGGTGACTGTTTTTGGATACTGCATCTGTGCAATCGTTGGTCAACGAAGGTATAATCAAATGATTTCAATCAAATATAATAAGGCTCGATGTAATCGTGATAATGGCACATTAGTTGCTAACTTCATTGGCCAAATGAATGCGGTTGTTGCAACGGCTCGGTGGCTGAAAACACCGGGCCCTTAAACCAAGCGGCAGCGCGACTTCGTCACAATTTTTCAACTTTTTTTCTAACTTTATGAGGAGGCTTCAACCATGCTGCAGAAAATGAGAAGTAACAAAAAAGGTTTCACCCTGATCGAATTGATGATCGTCATCGCCATCATCGGTATTCTGGCCGCGATCGCCATTCCGAACTTCATCGCCTATCGTAACAAGGCATTCTGTTCGGCCGCGGAATCAGATGCCCAGGCCATCATGGCCGGTCTGGCGGATTACTACTCCATTCCGGGCAACACGGGCGTTCCGACCACCCCGGCGGGCGTCGGTATCACCGTATCGGCCGGCAACTCAGGCTCTATCGGCGGCTCCATCAATTCCATCACGGTCAAGGTTACCGATGGTAGCAACCGCTGCCCGACGACTTACCGGGCCGGCAGCTCCCGCTGGACCGCCACTGGCACGGGTGTCTATGAGATCGTCATGGAATAACCTGCTGACCACTTAAAGCACGCAACGCAAGGGAGGCTTTGTTGCTCAAGCCTCCCTTTCCTTTTTTCCAATGGCCATCGTCACCGATCCCGAAAGAAAGGGCGTTAGGTCCCCCTCGTTTGCTGATTCGGATCCATTTGCGCCCTATTGCTACGAACCATCTGATCCTCTACTATGTAAACATCAAGCGGCACGCGTATTGATCGTCCTTACCGGATACCACCGTTGCCGCGCAGGCGTCCATAGCAGGCCACGCTAACAAATGCCGCCATGAACTCTCAAGAACACCCCGCGATCAAACGACCGCTGGCGGTATTTTTACTGCTAGGTCTGGTCTTCATCTGCTACGCGAATACCTTCAAGGCGCCCTGGTATTTCGATGACCATATTCGCATCGTCCACAACCGCGCCGTTCAGATAAACACGCTCACCCCCGCGGCCCTGATGGCCAGTATCGATCCGGCGGCGGGGGCCTCCCATTCCCGTGATGCTTTCTTCCGGCCCGTGGTCATGATGTCCCTGGCCGTCAACTGGTATCTCAGCGGCGGCGATATCGCCGGTTTTCATCTGGTGAATATCCTGATTCACTTTCTGGCGGCGCTTGTCCTTTATCTTACGATCATGGCCCTTATGCGCGCACCGCAGGCCGGGCGGTTTTCACCGGATCAACGACTGGAGATTGCGCTGCTGGCAAGCGTGTTGTGGGCGGTGCACCCCATCCAGACCCAGGCCGTCACCTATATCATCCAGCGCAGCACCTCGCTGGCGGGCATGTTTTTTATCGCCGGGATCTATGGCTATGTTCGGGGACGGCAGGCCGGTCATCGCAAGCAGCGGATCGCGTTCTTCGGATTAGGGGCCGTCTGCTATCTGCTGGGCCTGGGATCGAAGCTCAACACGGTTATCCTGCCGTTGTCCTGCCTTCTTATGGAGATTCTTTTTTTCCAGGATCTCGAAGACGCGCAGCAGCGCTTCAAGGTGTTGAAGTGGACCGCCATGGCGGGGCTGCTGGCCGTCGTCCTGGGCCTGGGCCTCCTGTGGATGATCAAGGGCGATCCGCTATCCCCCATTTTGAGTGGCTACGGCGGGCGGCCTTTCACTTTGCCCCAGCGGCTGATGACCGAAGCGCGGATCGTGGTCTTCTACCTATCCCAGCTGATCTTCCCCTCGCCGGATCGCTTGGCCTTCATGCACGACGTTCCCATTTCCCGCTCGCTTCTGGATCCCTGGACGACCCTGGCCGCCACGGCAGCGCTTCTTCTTCTGCTGGTGATCGGGCTGGCGGCGGCACGGCGCTATAAGTTCCTGTCGCTGGCGATTCTTTTCTTTTTTTTAAACCACCTGATCGAATCCAGCGTGATCCCCCTGGAGCTGCTGTATGAACATCGTAACTATCTACCGTCGATGTTCCTGTTTTTACCACTGGCCGTCCTGATCGTCAGGGGACTGGCGCATTTGCGGCGCGCACGGCGCCTAAGCTATTATGCCCTCGCGTCCGCAACGGCTGTGCTGATCATTTCGTTGGGCACCGCCACCTATGTGCGCAACGGCGTGTGGGCCTCGCAGCGCGTCTTCTGGGAAGACGTGCTGGTCAAAGCGCCACGAAATGCGCGACCCTACATCCAGCTGGCGGCCTATCACGAAAAGCACGGCCGCTATGATCTGGCGCTGAAGCTCTATGCCCGCTCACTGGAACTCTACGACCCGGCACCGCAGCGTTCACGTGCTACCGCCTTGAACAATATGGGAACGATATTCAATCGATTACACCGGAAGGACGCCGCCATCGGCCACTTCCAAAAAGCCCTGGCGGTCAATCCGCAGCACGAGATCGCGCGGCATAACCTGCTGTTTTCCTTGATCGCAACAGGACGGATGGCTGAGGCTCGGGCTCAGGCCGATATCTTGATCCGGCAGAATCCCACCCATCCCTATTACCTGAACACCGCCGGGTATATTCGTATGAAGATGGGTGATCTACCGGGGGCCAGGAAACACCTGGAAAAAGCCGCAAAGCTCTTGCCGGCGCACGACAACATTCTGGTCAATCTGGGTCTGACCATGGGACGCATGGCGGATTACGACGGCGCGCTTGATCTGCTCGAGCGCGCCCGAGGGAAATCACCGGGAAAGCCGGCGCCCTGGCTGAGCCTGATCGAAGTCAGTGTGCGCGCCGGAAACCAAGCGGCCGCCGTTCAATATGCCGATCAATTGATCCGGCAGGTACCGCTGGGGCGCTACTTTAGCATCATGGTCGAATCGGATAACGATCTTAGGCCTTACGATATGGAGAAGATCCAGCCGATCGTGGCCGCCCGGCTCAAGCACTGGGGTGCTTCCCTAAATTAAGGCGATGCAATTGGTAAATGCGATTCCCCAAATGAAAAACACCATGGCTTTCCTGGTCCTACTGCTCATGGTGCTTATCGCCTACAGCAACACCTTCCGTGCCGAATGGCACATGGACGACCATCCCAACATATTAAATAACCCAGCCATTCAGATGACCGCTATGCGTCTAGATGCGATCAAGGGCGCCATCGGTGTCGACGAAGCACGTGGCAACAACCTGCCGCGGCCCGTGACCAATCTCACATTTGCCCTGAACTGGTACGCCCATGGCACCAATGTGGTCGGCTACCATCTGGTCAACCTCGGCATCCATCTCCTGAATGCCTGGGTTTGCTACCTGATCATCATCGGCTTGAGCCAATCACCTGTCGTTCCGGCAAGCGATCATCGCCAGGGCACCGTCATAGCCCTGGTGGCCGCACTCCTCTGGGCGCTTAACCCGATCCAGACCCAGGCGGTTACCTATGTGGTGCAGCGCTACACTTCCTTAACCACGTTTTTTTACCTGAGTGCCCTTTACGGCTATATACGCGGACGATTGAGCGACCGCACCAGACATATGGCTGCATGGTGGGGCCTGGCGGTGGGCAGTTATCTTCTGGCCATGGGCGCCAAGGAAAATGCGGCCATTTGGCCGGCAGCGGTCATTTTAATCGAATTTGTCTTTTTCCGGGATAACCACGGGCGGTTAAGCCCTCATTTCAAGAAAATCCTTTTGGCCGCCGCCATCCTGTCGACGCTCTTTGTCGGGGGACTTCTGGCCGTTTTCAATATCGATATCATCAACGCGATAATCCACGGGTTCGATGGGCGTCCTTTTACCCTCGCCGAACGCCTGATGACCCAACCGCGGGTGCTTCTCTTTTACCTCAGCCAGATATTCTATCCGATTCCCCAGCGGCTTTCGCTGGAGCATGATTTCGCCGTATCGTCAGATTGGCTGCATCCGTGGACCACGCTGCCGGCCATGCTGACCGTTGGCCTGCTGGTCATCGGCGCGCTGCTGGTGGTTCGCAAACGTCCCCTCACGGCTTTTGCGATTCTCTTTTTCTTTCTCAACCATGTGGTGGAATCTTCCATCTTACCGCTGGAGATGGTTTTCGAACACCGCAACTATTTGCCCTCGCTGTTTCTTTTCTGGCCGCTGACGGCCTGGGTGTTTCGTTGGCAGGCCAAACTTTCCAGTCACGGCCGTGCGGCGGGCCAAATGTTACCGATCCTGGCGGGCGGGGTGGTGATCGTCTTTGCGGCCGGAACCTTCACGCGTAATCTGGACTGGCAAACGGAGCGACGGCTATGGCTGGATACCTACCGCAAAGCGCCGCAGAGCGCACGGGCGGCGGTCAATCTGGCCAATGATCTGGCGCGTTCCGGCCACAGCGCGCAGGCGGCCGCGCTTTTCGAGAAAGCGATTCATCTCTATTCACCGGCTAAAAATCAGTTCAAGGTGATCGCCCGCAGCAATCTGGCAACCCTGTATTCCCAGACCGGGCGCCGCGACGCGGCGGTCGATCAATTGGAGGCGGTTCTGCGGCTCGTGCCGCAAAACCGCCCGGCACGCTACCAGTTGGCGAATTTCTACACGGAAATGGGCAAGTTCTCAAAGGCCATGACGCAGATCGACTGGCTGCTGGAACGGCATCCGGATGCGCCACGGTTTCTGAATCTAAAGGCCTTTTTACTGATCAAGGACGAGCGGGCCGAAGCGGCGCTGGATGCGATCCGCCGCTCGCTGGCCATCAAACCTGGTCAGCGCGACGCCCTCCTGGCCGCCGGCGTGGCCTACGCCATCAGCGGGGATGCCACCAAAGCGGACTGGTTTTTTAGGCGAACGGCCACTACCGCACCGCGCGATCCCATGGTATATTTATGCCGTCTGGAAAACTTTGTGGCCAACGACCAAGATGGGGCGGCGGCGCGCATGGCCAATACGCTGCTAAAGGCCTTTGCGCTGCAAACAATCGACGGTCTTTTGAGCGACGGGGTCAACGCAATTCGCGACCGTGAGAGGTTGCGGCGCTTCCTGGCGAAGCGGATTGAAATGATTGCCGAAGATATTCCGATCCGCGAGGAAACGTCTTGATATCACCACTTCCAAATAGCTGGTTAGACGGTTTGAGCTGTATCCATTAGAGGGCGGCATAATTCGAGCATTGAAAGCCAAAAAAGAAATCATACCGCTTCCATTCCCCGCCTATTACATCCCCACCCTGATCTTGGCGCTGGGGGGCCTGGCGGATTCCATCTATCTGGCCGTATCCCATTACCGGGTCTATACCGATATCGGCTACAGCAGTTTCTGCGCCATCAGCAAATCCATCAATTGCGATACGGTTTCCCAGAGTCCGTTTTCGATCCTCTTCAATGTCCCGGTCCCCGTATGGGGTGTGCTGGGCTATTTGGTCTTCGCCCTGATTCTTGTCGTGGCCTGGGGTGAACGTCGCCGGCCCAAGGATGGCTGGGCGTTGCTTCAAGTCCTGGCGTTTTTTTTCAGCCTCTACAGCGTGATTTTGGCGTTTATCTCCACCTATTTTGTTCACAGCTATTGCATCATGTGCATCATCAGTTACGGGATCAACCTGGCGCTGTTGTTCTACACTTCGATGATTCGCCGCCGCTTCAAGCTTCCGCCCCTATTTTCGGGTCTGAAGCGCGATCTCCAGATGGTGTGGTACCGTCCGCCGCTGCGCTGGGCCGTCGCGGGCATTCTGGCGACGGCTGCCGCGGGGATCCTCTTTTTTCCGGCGTATTGGCATTTGGCGGAAGATTTATCATTGGATGCGCAGCTGCCCACCGGTGTCACCGAAGAGGGGCACCCCTGGATCGGGGCGACCGCGCCGCGTCTGGAAATCGTTGAATATACCGACTACCTTTGTTTTCAATGCCGTAAAATGCATCGCTATCTGCGGCAGCTGGTGGCGCGCTATCCCGATCGTATCCGTCTGGTGCACCGCCACTTCCCGATGGACCATACGGTCAACGCCATGGTGCCCGAACCCTTCCATGTCGGTTCCGGTAATATGGCGCTGCTGGCGCTCTACGCGACGGAACAGGAGAAGTTCTGGGAAATGAATGATGCCTTGTACGCGGCGGCGGGGGAAAAGACGACCCTTGATCTTAAAAAACTGTCTGATCAGACGGGTTTGAATTTATCCGGGATCCGATCGGCCCTGACCAAACGCCGTGATCTGCGCCGCAAGCTGACCCGTGATATCAGAGATGGGATCAAGCGCGAAATCACCGGCACGCCGGCATATGTCATTGACGGGCAGGTCCATTTGGGCCAGATCCCGCCAGACATTATCGATCGCGCCCTGCCCTGAACGGCAAGACGGCCCAATACCGCCAGGCGCCCGAATGAATAGGCCAAGCTTGAAGCATCGTTATTTGATAAGATCGATCGGTATCGTTCTCCTGGTGGTCATTCTGCTGCGTGTTGATCTCGAGGATACCTGGCGGCAGCTCCAAAACTGTCACCCCGCGGCGGTCGTGCTAGCCGTTTTTCTGATTCTGCCCCAGGTTGCCCTGCGTGCCTGTCGCTGGCGGGGGCTGATGGCCCGTCTGGCCATACGGTGTTCCTGGCCGCAGTCGCTGCGTTTCTATTTTGCGGGCATTTTCATTGGTTTGGTCACACCGGGGCGCCTGGGAGAACTCGCCAAAGGTGTTTTTCTCAAACAACACGGCATGGCCTCCATCGGACGCTCATTGCCGAGTGTCTTGGCCGACCGGATTCTGGATCTCCTGGCCCTCGTGGGTTTGGCCCTCTTGGCGCTGCCGCACTTTGACCTGATGCCGCATGCGGGCAGGGTCTCGGCACTGGTGCTGGGGTTGATGGCCCTCATTATTGCCCTGGGGCTGAAATGGTTGAAGGCTACCAACCAGTTGGGCGTTATCGGCGCAAGAATCAGAAACCGCTTGAATAATACTTGGTCCGGCTCACTGGATGAGTTCGTCGCCGGAAGCCGGGCCCTGATAACCCCAGGGCTCGTGGCCAGTTTGGGATGGACGCTTGCCGGTTATGCGGTCTTTTTCATCCAAACCCACATCATCGGTTATGCGCTGGGTCTGCCGGCCGATTTCATGACCATCGCCATGGTCGTGTCGATCAGCATTCTGGTGGGATTCATTCCCATCACGTTTGCCGGTTTGGGAACGCGCGACGCCGTGCTGATTTTTTTATTCGGCCAGGCGGGTGTCAGTGCTACGGCGGCACTGGGTTTTGCAATTCTGTATATTTTTGTTAATGTCATTTGTCTAGGTGTGATCAGCTCGGTTTTCTGGTTTTTTCTCCCCCAGAGGCCAGCGGGATTCAACGATCAGGGAAAGTAGCCGTTTGTCGCGCAACCATATCGCTTGGATGGGGTGAGAATGAAAGGGCAGTTGAGTATCATCATTCCGGTGTACAATGAAGAAGAAGCTGTCCAGCAGACCCTGAGGGAGCTTCTCCCCCTGGCACGCCAAAATGATTGGTCGATTATTGTCGTCAACGATGG
>JASJED010000231.1 GCA_030065585.1 Desulfobacterales bacterium
GGGACCCTACGGTTCTGCCAAGAGCCGGTTCACAACACCGCCAGGGGCACTTAGATTTTTTTTGAGATAGGCTATAGTCTCCTTTATAGGGAGTGCGCCCAGCGATTGCAAGGGGATGTTGATGGAATGGTGTTAAAACAGGGGTGCAAACCCGCGGGGCGGGCCACCAAAAAAGAAACGGACACCGGCTGTGCCCCCGTGCCAGCGCCCGTTTCGTTTGGGATTCAGGCAGGCCTTGATTTTAAGATAGGTTCTAGTAGCCGCTGCCCACAATCATGCCGCTTTGGGTCTTACGCACATAGGCGTTTTTCTCCTTGCCCTTCCACTCGTATTTGACCCAGGTGCCCCCCGGCGTGGCCTGCACCACGGCATCATAAGCCGGGGCGGCTTTTTCCTTGAGATTCTGCCCCACCAGGGAGGGATGGACCAGCAGAATGCCGTTCATCTCCATGATGTAGACATAATAGGGTTTTCGGTTGGCTGCCTCTGTAAAATCCGATGCCATCTTCCCGCCGTCGATGGCCATGACGATTTCATCGACCTGGGTCTTGATGGCACCCTTGTCACCGGCAAACACGACCCCCGTGAGCGACAGGCTCACAACAACCACCACCACCAGCATCATCACAAAACGCTTCATTGGCTCCTCCTTCCCGTTAAGTCCCCATTGACGCGTACGGCCCCGCGGCCGGATTCGGCCTCCGGCGCCAAGCCGATCCAATACCCGTTGAAAAATAGCAGCACAATAAATGCCAATATAAATAACATATTGATTTATCAATATTTTTATTGCGATTACCGGTTCGGGTGGTCGACGAAAATGTATGGAAAACCCTGCATGGTAATCGTGCTTGATGGTATTTTGTGTACAACTGCCTGTAATCACGTCAATTTAGATGTATGATTTTTCCTTCAGGTTGGCAGCCCGCGATGACGCCGGTAATCTCATCCCCTTGCTGTCGACCGGCATCCTTTGCGGCCTGTTTATCTGGGTCAGCGGCAATTGAAAGTGCCCGGCCTCCCGCATCTTAAGGGATTCTTCGCTTGCATACGACCCGGTTGGCCCCCACGGGGAAAAGCTTTCCGCGCGTTTGCCGCGCTCGCCGCAGAGCCTGTCGCCCCCTTCCCTATCCTCGCCCTTGGTATTAGCATAAGCAGCATGCATACCGCGGACGATCGGCATGCTGCCTGTTGGACGATCTCGCATGCCAACCACCGCTTGAGGATCATCGATGCAAATCCGCCCCGCGAAGATCAGCGACGCGCGCGCCATGGCGCAAATCTATGTGGAGACCTGGCAGGCCACCTACCGGGGCATCCTGCCGGACGACTACCTGGACAGCATGACGGTCGGCGACAGCGAAAAGGCGCTGTCGCGCGAGATGGGTGGCGCCGGCGTCATCGGTCTGGTGGCCGAAGCGGACAGGGGCCATCTGGCGGGACTGATTACCGGGGGTATCCAACGCCGCCGGGACTGTATTTACGGGGGGGAGATCTTCAGCCTCTACGTGAGGCCACCCTACCAGCGGCAGGGGATCGGGAAGGGCCTCGTCACCCATCTGGTCGATCGCATGAACCGGCTGGACATCTTCGCGGTCAAGGTCCAGGTGCTCCAGGCCAACCCCTGCCGGCGTTTCTATGAAAAGTTAAACGGGGTGCTGCTGGCCAGTGGCCGGATCCGCTTTGCCGGCACCGAGTTGGCTGCCTGCACCTACGGGTGGCTCGACACCGACCTGATCAAGGCACGTTTCTGATCCCCAATCCCTCCGACCCGCAATTTAGCCGGAAGATGTTGCCGATCGGCTAGAATAGAAGCTATCTCGCCGTTTGGCCTCAGCGGACGGTAATGCGGTGGTCTGCAGCGTTCACGCCTGCGCCAACGTGCGGTGTCAGCAGCATCCGCAGGACGACATAGGTGGCGATGGCCGCCGCGTAGTGCTTGAGGGTGTGGCCGCTGACCGTGTAGCCGAAAAGGGCGAAGACCTCACCGTCGAAATGCTCGAAGACCTTGCAGATGGCATACCAGCCCAACACCCAGAAGATGTAGCGGCCGGCGGTATAGCGGTGCTCCGGGAACAACCCGATGGCGAGGGGCATCGCGACCATCGGATAAAACTGCACGAGACCGTAGAAGCGCAGATCGCCGCGCCCCATCGATTCGGTCCAGTGCCAATAAATGACGCTCAGGAATCCCAGGACCACCAATACCGGCAGCAGCCAGGTGTTCCCGGCGTGGTTGTCGATACGATCGGCGACAATCGCTGAAATGAAGGCCATGAAGGCGATCGACATGGGCAGCCGGTCCCAGAGCAGCCGCTCGTTGGACGGGGCCCAGTGATAGTAGGCCGACCCCAGGCTGACCAGGCCCACGCCGATGAAGAAGACGATATAAGGCCGGGCGTCCAGTCGCTGGGTGAAGATCAACAGTCCTCGGGTGCCCATCACGGCCTGGACGCCCAGAACACCGACGATGGCAAACCCCACGTTCGAGAAGACGTCGTTGAAGTTGGGAATCCCCAGCAGCGTGCGGGTATCCGCAAAAAGGTGGTAGGACGGGTCCTGGGGGATGGGGTCCAGTAACAGAAGACCGACCAGGCCGACCACCGCCAGGCCGATCAGGATGGAGACGCGCTGGGTGAATGAAAGCGCCATGATCGTTCTTCCTTTCTTAATCACTACGATTTGCGATTTTTAAGAACGGTAATCACGATCAGCGGGTTTAAAACCCCAACCAAAGCCCGATGGCGTTGCATGCGCCACCGCGGGATCAACCTTCGCGGTTGAAGGCCACCCCCAGGGCGGCCGGACTGGCGCCCCGCCGCCGCCCGCCACCGGTATTGACCAGAACCATCACGGCGATGGTCAGCACGTAGGGCAGCATGCGCAGGATATAGGCCGGGATCAGCTCGATACCGATAGCCTGGAAGTAAAACTGCAGCGCCGTCAATCCGCCGAAGAGAAAGGCCCCGATGACGGCCTTGAGCGGATTCCAGCCGGCGAAGATCACCATGGCGATGGCCACCCACCCCTGCCCCCCGGTCATGGACTCCTTCCATCCGGGGGTGTAGGCCAGGGACAGATAGGCCCCGGCCAGGCCGGCCCCGAGCCCGCCGGCCAGGGTGCACAGGTAGCGCAGGCGGAAGACATTGATGCCGGCGGCGTCCACCGCGGCGGCATCTTCACCGGCCGCCCGAATCTTAAGACCCGTTCGCGTGCGGTAGAGCAGCACCCAGCAAAGCGGCACCAGGATATAGGCCAGGTAGGCCAGAACCGATTGGCGGAAGAAAATATCGCCGATCAGGGGAATCTCCGCCAGCCCGGGAATAGGCCAGGGCGCCAGGCGCACGCCGGGACGGGTGCCGATCAGGGGGCGCCCCAGGAAGCTGGTCAGGCCCAGGCCCAGAATGGTCAGGGCCAGCCCGGAGAGGACCTGGTTGACCCGCAGGCTGATGCTGAAAAACCCGTGCACCAGGGCCAGCAGGCCGCCGGCCAGGGCCGCGGCCACCGTGGCCGCCACGGGATTGCCGGTGGCCACCCCCACGGCCGCGCCGGCCAGCGCGCCGGTGAGCATCATGCCCTCCACCCCCAGGTTCAGCACGCCGCTGCGCTCGGCGATGATCTCGCCCAGGGTCGCCAGGAGAACGGCGATCGAGGATTTGACGGCAATCTGCCCGATGAAGGCCAGTTCTTCGATCATGGGGGCGTCGGTTCTCCTTGGCGCCTCAAGGGTTGAGCGGATGCGCGGCGGACCAGTCGGTAGCGGGCCAGAGCCTCGCTCAGGAGCAGGCCGAAAAGCAGCACGGCCTCCAGCACCATGCTGATAGATGACGGCAGGTGCAGGCTGGACTGAAGCTGCTCCCCGCCGACGATCAGCGCCCCCAGCAGGAGGGCCGTAAACGGCACGGCCAGGGGATTCAGGCGCGCCAACCAGGCCACGATGATGCCGTCGTAGCCGTAGCCCACGGCCAATCCCTGCTGCAGCCGGAAGTGAATGCCGCTGACCTCGGCCATCCCGGCCAGACCGGCCAGGGCCCCGCTCAGGAGCATGACGCCGATGACATGACGGCGCAAACGAAAGCCGGCGTAGCGCGCCGCCTGCGGGTTGTGCCCGATCACCCGCACCCGGTAGCCCCAGGGCGTCCGGCGCAGCGCCCCGAAGAGCAGCAGGGCCAGGACCAGGGCCAGCCCGAGCCCCAGGTGCACACGGGTTGCGCCCCAATGGGGCAGACGGGCCACCTCATCAATCTGGGCCGTTCCCGGAAATCCGAAGCCTTCCGGGTTGCGCCAGGGGCCGAAGTAGAGATGTTCCATGAAAATGATGGCGATATAGTTGAGCAGCAGCGAGGAGAGAATCTCGTTGACCGCCAGATAGGCCTTGAGCACGGCGGGGATCAGGGCCCACAGCGCGCCGCCGGCCGCACCGGCCAGGATCACGGCCGGGAGCACCAGGACCTCGGGAAGATGGGGAGCCACGAACAGCCCCACGCCGGCGGCGGCAATGCCACCCCAGACCAGCTGCCCTTCGCAGCCGATGTTCCATAGCAGCATGGTGGCGGCCAGGGCCACGGCCAGCCCGGTCAGCATCAGGGGAATGGCCCGCACGAGGACCTCGGAAAAATGGTAGAACGAACCCACGGCCCCCCGGGCCATGGCGCCATAGGCCGCAACCGGGTTGTGCCCCAGAAGGGCGAAGATCAGCGCCCCCACCGCCAGGGCCATTGCAAAAGAGGCCGGAAGGGTCCACCAGGGCGCGGCGCCGTGGCCGGCGGCGCGTTTTTCGATGCGCCAGGCCATCAGCCGGTCTCCAAACCGGCCATCAAGAGTTTGATCCGGTCGATGGCGGCACTGTCGCGGGCGGCGATCGTGTCCAGAATCCGTCCCCGGAAGATGACCGCGATCCGGTCGGCCAGCGACAGGGCTTCTTTGAGATCACCGGTGATCAGCAAAACCGCCGAAGCCGCGCGCTGGTGCAGCAGGGCCTGCCAGACGGCCTCGGTGGCCCGCACGTCGAGCCCCTGGGTGGGCTGTTCGGCAAGCAGCAGGTCGGGATGGCGTGCGAGTTCCCGGGCCAGGACAAGCTTCTGGAGATTGCCGCCCGAGAGGTTTCCGGCCGGCGCCTTCAGACCGCCGCCCCGGATGGCGAAGCGCTCCACGGCCGCGGCGGTGGCAGCCGCGGCCCGGCGCCGGTCCAGGCGCAGCGCGCGGGAAAAGACCGCCAGCTGGGTCAGCATGAAATTCTCTACTAAGTCGATGGCCCCCACAGAAGCGGTGCGGTCACGGTCGGCGGGAATATAGGCGATGCCTTCGTGCGGTTTACGGCCCCATTGCGGCGCGCGCCAGCGCCGGCCCTTGAAGGTCAGGCGACCTGTTTTGAGGGGGGTCAGTCCCGCCAGCCCGGCCGCCAGATCTTCCTGGCCGTTTCCGGCCACACCGATGATGGCCAGGATCTCGCCGCGCCGGACCTCGAAGGCAATCTCCTCGAATCCCGGTCGAGAGCTGCCGGCCGGGCCGGACAGGCCGCTCACGGCCAGGACGGTTTCCCCCGGCGCGGCCGGCGGTTTGTCTACGTTCAGGATGATCTCGCGTCCCACCATGAGACGCGCCAGGTCGTGCTGGCTGCGCACGTCGGCGGCCGCCAGCCGGGCCACCATCCGCCCGCGGCGCATGACGGCGATCTCGTCGGCCACCGCCATGACCTCCTCCAGTTTGTGGGTGATGAAGACGATGGTTTTACCCTCGTCGCGCAGGCGCTGGAAGACCTCGAAGAGGCCGGCGATTTCAGTATGGGTCAAAACCGCGGTGGGCTCGTCGAAGATCAGGATGTCCGCCCGGCGGTTGAGGAGTTTGAGGATCTCCACCCGCTGGCGCTCTCCCATGGAAAGGTCCTGCACCAGAGCGTCCGGGTCCACGGCCAGCCCGTAGCGCACAGCCAGCTCCCGGATCGACGCGCCCTGGCGATCGCTGCGTGAACGGCCGGCCGCGCCGTGCAGGCGGATGTTCTCGGCCACGCTCAGGGGGGCCACCAGCATGAAGCGCTGGTAGACCATGCCGATCCCCGCGGCCAGGGCCTGGGCCGGCGATTGAAACCGGACCGTGCGCCCCTGCCGCCGAATCGTTCCGGCATCCGGCTGGTAGCGCCCGGCCAGAATCGACATCAGGGTGCTCTTGCCGGCCCCATTTTCCCCCAAAAGGGCGTATATCCGGCCGGCGTTTAGCGACCAGTCGATCGCCCGGTTGGCCGTTATGTCGCCAAAGTGTTTGGTGATGCCGGAGAGTTCCAGGACCGCAGGGGGTGAGGAGGTCATGATGGGGCGGGTCAGACGAATTCAGGGGTTGGAAGCCGGGTAAGGGCATACACCGGGTAGGACGGCAGCGTCTGCAGCTCGCCTTCCTGGGCCACGCAGAAGGCCGCGGCAATTCCCGGCAGGGGCTTGTTGAGATGGGCGCCCACCTCTTCGAGCAGATCCTCCAGGGCCAGCAGGGTTCCGCCGGTGCTGACCACGTCGTCGATCACCACGATGCCGCGCGACGCCCGGGCGATCAGGTTGATGTCCCGTTCATAGACCGCCATGAACTTGCTGCCGCTGGTCACCGATGAGCTGCCCACCTGGATCACCGGCCGCCGTTCGGCTTCCATGTGGGGCTTGACCCGGTTGTAGGCCACGGCCACGGCCGAAAGGCCCAGTTCCTGGGCCGTGGCCTGGGTCAGCATCAGGGCTTTTTCGACCACGGTCATGAAAACCAGCCCTTCGCGGTCCGGAAAGACTTCCCGCACCCGCTGGGCCAGGAGGCGACCCAGGTCCCGGTTGAGCCCGATCTGCCCCACCAGGTTGAGGGAGGCGATGCGGATGCGGCGCTCCCCCGACGGCAGCACGGTGAGCGGGAGATCCACGCCGTAGCCCAGACCCGGCACCTCGAAGCGGTACATGTGCCCCGATTCGAGTCCGCCCAGAACTTCCATGGCAGCACCTCCTGTCTGAATACCGCTTGGCGGGTCTATTCCGGAATGCGGCCCTTGACGCCCTTGACCAGCCAGCGCATGGTCAGCAGATCCTGGTCGGAGGCCTGCTGGCCCTCGGGAACCATCAACTTGCCCTGCTGGTCGTGGAGCGGCCCGGCAAAGATCGTATCCTCGCCGGCCTCCAGCTTGGCCATGGCAGCCCGCACTTTCTTGCGCACCGCTTCCGGCACCGCCGCGTGGAAAGGACTCATGACGATATTGCCCTTGTCGAAGCCGCCCCAGTAGGCGCTGGTTTTCCAGGTGCCCGCCATCACCTGCTTGACCTTGTCGACATAGATGGGCCCCCAGTGCCAGATCGATGAGACCAGGGTGCAGTCGGCGCCGTAGCGGGCGGCGTCTTCGCCGTAGCCGACGGCCGGCACTCCGGCCGCACAGGCCGCCACCGAGCTGTCGGGCGTATCGGCCATCTGGCGGATCAGATCGTGCTTGCGGGCCACTAGGGTTTCGGCCAGGGTGGTCTCGTTGATCGCATCGCGCCAGGCCTTGAGCCAGACCACGGTGTTGAGCGCTTCAGGATCGAAGTGATGACCGGCTTCGGTGAGGCCCCGGCGCATCCCGATCGTAAAGGCGTTGATGCCCCGCACGGGTTCGGGAATCGGGTTGGTGGCCACCGTGCCCACGTTCTTGAAGCCCATCAGCCCGGCCATGTAGCCGGCCAGGTATTC
>JASJED010000040.1 GCA_030065585.1 Desulfobacterales bacterium
CCTGATCTATCAGGTGCCGACCCCCGAGGGCAAAGTTTACTGGGTCCTGACAAGCGGCCGCTAGCAAAGGAGAAATAGCGATCAGGGCGATGCGCAGCCCCCATTGGACGCCGTGCCGCCATTGATGGCCGCTAATTTCCATGATCGCTATTTCTCCTTTGCTAGCGGCCGCTTGTCAGGACCCAGTAAACTTTGCCCTCGGGGGTCGGCACCTGATAGATCAGGCGGCTGCGAGGGGTTTGGTCATTGGTCAGCCGCAAGTACACGTCGTCGAAAAATTCGGGGGTTTCCAGGCTGAAATTGTGGAAATTGCGGGTGCGGTTCACCGGGGTGACATCCACCAGGGCAAGCTGATCACTGTCCGGCTCGACGAGTTCTGAAACGCGAATAGCCTCTTCCAGCATGTCCGGGCTCAGGGTGCTTTCGCCCCCCCGTTTGCCCCGGTTGATAATGCGGCTAATGAGTAAGGCCCGGTCGTTGGAGGATACATACACGGTGAGATTGCGGGCCAGGGCTTTGATCTCCCGCTTAAACTGGGTGTTGAACTCGTCATGATCGATGTCCGGGGCCGTCAGCACCACGTCTTCGATTTCAGTCTCGGCATCGGCCAGGTCCTGGTTCTCATATAGAAGACCAAAGGCATCCACCACGACCTGGCCGCCCATGCTGTTGGCCAGCAGCCACAGCCGCTCGGGCCGGATATCCCTGATAATCAGTTCCAGGGTGCGGGCCAGGTCCTCACCGGAGGCTTCGGCCACCCGGCGCGCCCGCCGGTAGCCCCCCAGCGAGCTGCCCTGGTTGCCGGGCCAATCGAATACCAAGGCCGGGGTGTTGATGTCCAGCACGTGGCTTAGAAAGGCGGTCTTGCGCAGCGCCGAGGGAAATTGCTCCCGGAAGCCGTGCACCACGACCAGCAGTGCACGGTAGGGGCTGTCCCCGACGACCTTGCGGACGTCTTCGGCGAACTGGTCGCGCGCCTGCAACGCCACCCGTTTGAGCTGGATTTCCTCGTTCTGGAACCACTCGGTGGGGTTGATCAGCATGCCGAGGCCCAAGGAAGGCTGGATCCGGGTGTCGAAATAGCCAAACTTGAGGGCCGCTTCCCGTTCGGCCCCGAAGCGCTCTGCAAGCGGCCCCGTATCCGCGACCGCACGGCGGTTGGTGATGAAGAAAAACCGGTAATTCGATTGCTCGGCCAACTGGGCCACGGTCATGCGCCGGAACCGGAAATTCTCGGCGTGCTGGGTGACCGCACCCGTGGACACGAAATAAAAATAGTAAAACCAGACGCCCAGTCCGCTTAAAGCCAGAGCGACCAGCGCAAATACGATCAGCAGTCTGCGTTTGCCACGCGTCATTGCACCCCTCATTACTTGCAGCCAGGATTTACCGTCGCACCCCTCGAGAAAGCACGAAGACCCTTTCCCCGCGCGTCTAGCGAATTACGATTTCAGGACTTGTCTGATCTCTGCGGCCCCCCACTCAGGTCATTCCCGGATATGTCGCAAGGGATGGGGAACAAGGCGCCATTGAATTCTGGGCAATTAAAGTAAGTTGGCACCGCGTCCGGGACGTGCAGGGCCGTCTGTTAGCAAACGCGCAACCGACCGGGCGGCGCTCAAAAAAAAGATTGCTAAAATACTAATTCAAAATTTTGTAATGGGAAGGACTCAACGCATCGAATTTATGATGCATACAATAATCTTCCCTATTTCGCAATCAGGTAAGCCCCGCGCCCGGAGAGAATGGCGCGGATAACGATACAATGCTGAACCGGATGTTTTTTAAGTAATTGTCGATTACCGAATCGAATGCTAAAATGGTTTTGTATCGCCCGTAAAGCGACCAACGGCCAGGAGACACCCTCATCGAATTGTTCATCGCTCGTTATTTTCCCCACCCACACGGGCGGAAGGTTGAGGGCTTACATCTTCCTGGCGGTTATGGGCGAGACGCCCTGGCGCCGGTTGGCGCCCCGCTTCACTCCTGAGAGCACCGCCGTTGTGGCGTTAGCAATTGCGTTCGTGTCCATTTCGAGATGGTCGATTCCGGTTCAGGTCACGCCCTGCGGCAGGATTTCACAGCAGTATCGATAGCGGCCGGTGTTCAACAAACCGCAGGATTTTGAACCCGACGACACCCTCGTCGCGTCAGCGACGGGCGGCCTGGCTTAGGTCACGGTTTTCAACGACAAGGCCGGGACCGCCAGTGACCTTTTCGATACGGGCACGCGCAGCGTTTAAGCGCATTAACCCCAAAGAGGAGCACGCAGACTATGGAAAGCTACGTATCGTTTGTGAAGGAACTTGTGGATCAAGGCGGACCGGTATCTGGAGATTTCAATGCGCTCGACAATGCGTTTCGTTCCGTGGCCGGGTTCATCAAAAATTCTACAAGCCCGGCCGCGCATGCCCAGATGATGAGGGATGCCCTGGGCGAGGCCATGTCTCCGGAAACCATACAGGGCTATGGTTTTCTTAAACCCTACGGATATTCCGGTGATTTTCAGATGATCGATAAAATTTATCAACAGCAGGTATCCGACCGGGCCGACCTCAAGAACTGGGATCTGTTTTTTCACGCCCAGAAAGCGCCCATTGCCGTGCGCAACCGTAAGCAATACTTTATCGACATGCTCACGCGGCTGCGCCGACGATTTGAAGACCGGGAACTGCAGGTTTTGAATGTCGCCAGCGGTCCCTGTCGCGACGTTAAGGAGTACCTGCACCAGTCCGGCGATTCACGGATTCATTTTCACTGCGTCGATGCAGACCCCCATGCAATTGCCTACGCCCGGGAAACCTGCCGGCATCAACGGCACCAGATGACGTTTTATCATAAAAATGCCCTGCGCTTCCGGTCCGCTGATCGTTTCGACCTGGTCTGGTCGGCCGGGCTGCTCGATTATTTCACCGACCGGCAGTTTATCTTCCTGATCAAGAACCTGTATCGCCATTTAAGGGACGACGCGGAATTGATTGTGGGCAATTTTCACCCGGACAATCCGTCGCGCGATTACATGGAACTCATCGGAGATTGGCACCTCAACTATCGCTCCGAACACGACCTGATCGACATCGCCCGCCAGGCCGGTTTTGGTCTAAACGACATCCGTATCGGCGCGGAGCGCGAGAACGTCAATCTGTTCCTGCACCTCAAACAGGGACCGACGTTTCTATAACCTCGCGGCGCAGGGTCGCTGGCGGAGCGGCAGGATGGACGAATTATGTCATCGGCGTTAGAGCCACAATTGCTCAAAGACAGGGGGCTTTTAAGCCTGCTCCAGGATCTGGCCCAGGCCATCCGCATGGCGCGCCTGGCATTGAACCGCGAAATCAGTGCCTATCCGCCGCCGATCCCGGCCTGTGATGCCCAGTTCAATTTTCTGCTGGAAAAACGACGCCGGCTATCCCAAGATAGCCGGCAGATCCAGCGACTGATGACCCAGGCAGCGCGGGAAGGGGTGGCGCGCGACGACCTCGAAGCACTCCAGAAACGGCTTAGCCGCCATGACGGCATGCCGGTGGAGCGCCTGCGCACCTTCTTGAACGAAATACGGGGCAATTGACAGGAGGGCCCGTGATGAAAACTAACCCATGGGGGCGGATGCGACGAAAGCCGCCCATAACGATCCGTCTTTTCGGTCTGCTGCTGTTAATCTTCGTAACATCAGCCTGCAGCAGCACGCCCCACAAAATCAACCTGATGCCCGCACCGGCTGTTTTTGCGGACGGCACCATCAATCTGTTGCCGGCCGGTCAACCGCCGGTGTCCTATGATGATTTCGGTATGCTCTACGCCACGGACCGCAAGCCCTCCGATCGGCCGGATGAGCGACCCTTCTATTACAACCAGGCAGGATTTATCGTCAGGCTGGGCCAGGCCCGGGTCAGCGTCGGCCGCCCGGGGATCCAATGGGAGGAGGCACGCCGCATATCTCTCGCCAGCAACCGCCCCAGGGATTTTCCGCTGCAAGTGCTTTCCGTGAGGGAAACCGATGCCCTCTATCATACGGATACTTTCCTAACGCCAACCTCGGCGATGACGGCCTTGCCGCAAGGCAACGGCCCGGCGTTTGCCCGTTTGGTCAACCAGCGCCTGGAGGCCTCCGGCATCCGGGAAGTCTATATCTACGTTCACGGCTACCGCGTAGTGTTCGACATTCCCGTGCTGGTGGCCGCCGAACTGTGGCATTTCCTCGGCTACCGGGGTGCTTTCATTGCCTACACCTGGCCCTCGACGCCGCACTTCCTGGCCTACGCCGCCGATGTCGAAACCGCGATTCACATGACGCGCAAACTGCGTCTATTCCTCACCTATCTGGCGGAAGAAACACAGGTGGAGAAAATCAATATCATCGGTTTCAGCGCTGGATCGCGCCTGGTCGTGGGGGCTCTCGAACAACTGGCGCTGCGCAATGCGGCCGCCACCGATGAGCAGATCCGCCGGAATGTGCGCATTGGCAACGTGATCATCGTTGGCGGCGACATCAGCCGCAAGGGGTTCGCTACGGCCGTGGCGGATGGCCTGCTCCGGATTCCGCAACGGTTGTCGGTTTATGTTTCGTCGGCTGACCGCGCACTCATCTGGTCGCGCCGCATCTTCCGCCACAAGCGTCTGGGACAGATGTTCGGCGAGGATCCGCCGCCCCGCACGCTGGACTTCCTTCATGCCCACCCTTCGCTGGAAGTCATCGACGTCACCCGCGCCGCCGGTTCGACGACGGGTAACGGTCACGGTTATTTCTCGCAAAGCCCCTGGGTCAGTTCCGATCTGCTTACACTGCTGGCCTTCGATCTGGACCCTGAGCAACGGGGCCTCGTTAAAAAGACCGCTCTGCCCGTCTGGACGTTCCCACCGGACTACATCGAAAGACTGCAGGCCACATTGATCAAATCGAATCCCGATCTTGTCGACACGGATGGATCAGATGCGCATTAACGCCCATCCTTTTAGGCTATTGAATTCTTTGGCCACGAGTAAATTCAGGCACGATCTAGATTGCGGTACTGGATGGCTTCGGCAATGTGGTTGGTTTCGATCTTTTGCTTGCCGGCCAGATCGGCAATTGTGCGGGCAATTTTGAGAATGCGATTGTAGGCGCGCGCGCTTAAGCCCAGTTTTTCAATGGCCGCTTCGAGCAGGACGGCCGATTCGCGGTTGATCGGGCAGTGGGTTTTAATCTGCCGGCTGTTCATCTGGGCGTTGCTGTGTATGCGTGCGCGTTTGAACCGCGCGTGTTGAAGGCCACGCGCGGCGGTTACCCGGCGACGAATCTGGGTCGAATCTTCCCCGGGTGTCGCCTTGGTCAGATCACGAAAGGCAACCGCCGGCACTTCCACGTGGATGTCGATGCGGTCCATCAGCGGTCCGGAAACCTTGGAGCGGTAGCGGTGAACTTGCCGCACGTCGCAACGACAAGCATGCGTGGCATCTCCCAGGTAGCCACAGGGGCAAGGATTCATCGCTGCGACCAGCATAAAGGCGGCCGGATAGGCGAGGGTCGAAGCCGCGCGCGCGATGGTCACACTGCGATCTTCCAACGGCTGCCGCAAGACCTCCAGGACATGCTTTTTGAATTCCGGCAGTTCATCCAGGAACAAAACGCCGTTGTGGGCCAGGCTCACTTCGCCGGGGCGGGGAACATGGCCGCCGCCGATGAGACCAGCATCGGAGATCGTGTGATGGGGCGCGCGAAAGGGACGATCGACCACCAGGGCCTGGTTTTGATTCAGGCGCCCGACGACACTATAAATTTTGGTGGTTTCGATGGCTTCTTCAAAACTCAGTGAGGGCAGGATCGAGGGTAAGCGGCGTGCCAGCATCGTTTTCCCGGACCCCGGGGGGCCGATCATTAAAACATTGTGACCACCGGCAGCCGCCACCTCAAGGGCACGTTTGGCATGCTCCTGACCGACCACATCGATGAAATTTTCAGCGTTCGGGTGGTTGTCGCCGAAAAATGAATCCATATCGGTATGAATGGCTTCCATCATCGGTCCATTCATGAAATATTCTACGATCTGGGACAGGGTTTCGGCAGGATAGACGTTGATGCCCTGTACCACGGCCGCCTCGAGGCTATTGGCCCGCGGTACGATGATGCCATCGTACCCCGCCTGGCTCGCAGCCAGGGCCATGGGAAGTGCCCCGGCAACGGGTTTAACCCTGCCGTCCAGTGACAGTTCACCCAGCATTAGATGTTGGGCTAGCCCTTCGCGATCCAAGTCATGTGTCGCGGCCAGAATGCCAATCGCAATCGGCAGATCAAATCCGGTACCATCCTTTTTAATGTTGGCCGGGGCCAAATTGACCGTAATCCGGTCTTCGGGAAACCGATAACCTGAATTTTGGATGGCTGACTTGACCCGCTCGCGGCTTTCCTTTACCGCGGCCTCCGGCAGGCCAACGGTTGTAAACGCCGGTAGCCCGGAGGTGATATCCACTTCGACTTCAACGAGATAAGCATCGATTCCGATCACGGCGCTACATAAAGTCTTGGCTAGCAAATCAACTCCTGTGTTCCTGACGATTAATCGATAGGATACGTTGGCCCGCCCCACCACGCCGCCCCTGCCAACGATCCAGGCGGCCGATCAACGGGGGCGTTATAACCCTCTATTGGGGAACCGTTATGTAAAATGGGTCAAACCAAGCGATGCAAATATTTCCTCCTATGATATATGAACTGCCCAGCGTCGCAATCTATATTTGAGATGACTGGGCACCACAGGCATTATCAGCAATGTTCGGGACCGTTTTCGAGGACCGTCGCTAAGCCGTCAGCCATCCTTGGGAATCGGCCTCTCCGCTGAAATGTTTGTCTTGGTTGGTTGTCAGCAAAATAATCAGCCAACTGTTTGCAATTGAGGACACCTGTGGTATGAAGAGAACACATGATTGCGGCTTTAGGCGGCGGGGTGATCAGGAGGCCCGTAGATTGATCGAATGTCTACCGGCTCGCCAAAAACCATGACCGCCATCGCGGTCAGTGATTCGAAAATAATTCGCCGATTCGTTGGGCTGGGGAGCATTGAGGATGCCGACGCAGGCGGCGGGCTTGCAGGTTAAAGGGGGCCAATGTTTACATCCTACAAACAACGAACCGTGGCGCGGACCGCAGCATGTAGCGGTATCGGTGTCCATTCCGGTATGAAGGTCAACCTCAGGATTAACCCGGCGCCTGAAAACCACGGGATTCGTTTTGTAAGAACCGATCTGCCGAATGCACCCGTCATATCCGCGTTTTTCAACCAGGTCGTCGATACCAGCCTGGCAACCGTTATCGGTTCCGGTGGCTGTATTATCTCGACCATTGAACATCTGATGGCCGCCTTTTCGGGGTTGGCCATCGATAATGTTCTCGTGGAGTTGGACGCCTATGAGATGCCGATCATGGATGGCAGTGCGCGCCCTTTTCTTGAATTGCTTCAAAACGCCGGTATTCAGGAGCAGCATGCCCCTAAACATTTTTTTGTCATCAAACAACCTGTCGAACTGGATGACGGCGATCGGTTTGTCGGCGTCTATCCGGACCATACCCAGAAGTTTTCCTGCACCGTCGCCTATAATCATCCCCTGATTCGTAAACAGTCGATAACCATCGATCTAAATGAACACGTCTTCGAAGAGCAAATATGCTCCGCCCGCACGTTCGGATTCCTGCAGGATGTGGAAAAGATGAAGCGTTTTGGCTTAGGGCGTGGCGGTTCCTTGGAAAATGTCATTGTGATCGATGAACAGGGCATTGTCAATCCGGAAGGGTTACGCTTCCAAGATGAATTTGTTCGGCATAAGGTGCTCGACTGTATCGGCGATTTCTCTCTTCTGGGACTGCCCATCTTAGGACACATCGTGACGCATAAATCCGGGCATGCTTTCAACTTGGCCTTTATAGGCAAGCTGTTTAATTCCAAAGATGCCTGGCTTACATCGACCCGTCCAGCTTACCCGGCGGCAGCCCCTTCGGATACCTCGGAAGCTCTTGCCATTTGAGATGGCCACCTTTGCCAATCTAAAGACAGCGCTGGTCATACTGTGCGTTTCCCTGTGTCTGGGGTCGGCGACCGGTGCAATCGCACAGGATCCCAGGCTTAAAAATATAACCTTGTCCAGTACCGATGATCGCATGGTTTTGTCCATGCACGTTGAAGGGGCCTTCCCACCGGAAATCAAGGAGAGCATTCGCGAGGAAGCCAAAGCCGAGTTTACTTTTCTCATTCGGCTGTATCGTGACCGCGGGATGTGGTTAGATGAAAAATTGGTCAGTTTCGATTTAACCCATTCCCTGCAATATGATCAAACCCGCAAAGCGTACTTGATCAACCGCTCCTGGGCCAAGGCCCCGTTGGTCGAAACCCGCTCGTTTGCTGAGGCCCAAGCCCTGATGTCAACCATTGAAAGAATCGATATCCTACCCCTCACGCAAATGCAAAGAGGCGAGGGTTACGAGTTGCGCGCCAAGGCAGAGTTGTCCCGCGTAACCTTGCCGTATTATCTCCACTACGTATTCTACTTTGTGACGCTTTGGGATTTTGAAACCGATTGGCATTCGGTTTATTTTATTTACTGACCTTCGGTTTGAAAACCTCGGGGTTATTATGACACGAAGTACTTCCAAACTTTTTCGGACCCCCAATCCCGTTCGCGAAAGCCGGCGACGAAAGCGCGAAATCCTTCTGATCCCATGCATTCTGGCCGCCGTCGGACTATTAACTTTTTTAGAAACACACCTCATCCAATTTGGCACCGACATTCCGATCTCCAACACGATCTTGATGTTTATTCTGATCAACATCAATCTGTTACTATTAATTCTTCTTATCTTCCTGGTTTTCCGTAATCTGGTCAAACTGTTGTATGATCGCCGCCGTCGTGCCATCGGTGCCAACCTGCGCACCCGCCTGGTGGTTACCTTTGTGGCGTTGACTTTACTGCCCACAACGGTTTTGTTTGTTTTCTCCATAAATTTCATTTCGACGAGTCTTGATTTCTGGTTCAATGTCCCGGTTGAACAGGCGTTGCAGAAATCCCTCCTCATCGGTCAAAGCGTTTATGAAAGAATTGAAAACAGCAACCACGATCTGATCATGAAGATTTCCGACCAGATGCGGGCTGAGAATTTTGTCCCCGCGCCCGATGCGTCACCGACGCGTAGCAAGCTTAACCGGTTTCGGGAAAAGTATGGTTTAGACCTGCTGGAAATTTACACGCCGCAATTCAAGCGCGCCGGCTTGGTTTTGTCGCCGCTTTTGGACGCGCGCAGTTTAACCTCCCTGGATGAAGAAGTATTACGGCCGGATACCTTTCGGAAAGACATTAAAACCACCAAGGAAACCCTCGCCAACGGAGAGTTGATCCGCACCTTTGGACCGATCGCGGTCGAGGAACCGAACCGGGAAACCTACGCTTACATCGGTATTGGTATTCTGGTCCCGCAAGCCCTTACGGCCGATATGCGTGCGATCAAAAAGAATTTCGAGGAGTATCAACAAATTAAGATGCTCGAAAAGCCCATTCAAACAACCTACTACATGTATTGGTCCATCATTGCGCTGTTGGTCATGTTCTGTGCCATCTGGTTTGGTTTCTATCTGGCCAAGAGCATGACCATCCCGCTAATGGAACTGGCGGAAGGCACGCGCCGTGTGGCCAATGGTGATTTGACGGTTCATCTGGATTTAAGCGCCGGCGATGAAATCGGGGTATTGGTCGACTCTTTCAACAAAATGACCCATGATCTTCGCTTGAGTCGCGAGCAGCTGGAATTGTCGGCGGAGATGCTCCGTCAGCGCAATATTGAAATCGAGGCGCGACGCCGCTATATGGAAATCGTCCTAAAAAATATATCGGCCGGTGTTATTTCATTAGATGCCAGCGGTATCATTTTAACCATGAATACATCGGCGGAGAAAATGCTCAACCTGAATGCCGACAAAATTATCAATCGGCGTTTTGAAGAATTGTTGCCCCGGCCTTTTCTCGACAAAGCCCGCAAGGTTTGGGATGAAATCCAATTGGCCACGGGTCGCACCGTGGAACGCCCGCTGCGCTTGAATATCCAGGGACGCGCGCGGAGTTTTCTGGCCAGCTTGGCCGCACTGCAGGATGACAACCACCGGCCAATCGGGGTGGTTATCGTATTTGACGATCTGACCGAGTTGGAAAAGGCGCAACGCATGGCGGCTTGGCGGGAGGTTGCACGACGTATTGCCCACGAAGTCAAGAATCCCCTGACGCCCATTTCACTGTCGGCGCAACGTCTCAAGCGCAAGTATGGTCAGCAGATTGGCGATGCGGTCTTTGAAGAATGTACCCGCATGATTATCGATCATGTGGAACTGATTCGCAACTTGGTTAACGCCTTTTCGGATTTTGCCCGTTTTCCATCGGCCAATCCGCAACCTTGCGATTTGGCGCCGATTATTGAAGAAACCGTTGCGCTTTATAAGGAAGGTCATGAAGATATTCGTTTCAGCCTGCAGATTGAAGGCAATTTGCCCCTGCCGGTGTTATCGCTGGATCGTCAACAAATCAAACAGGCCATGATCAACCTTGTCGACAACGCGATTAGCGCTTCGCGGGGTAAAGGTAATATTGAAATCCGGCTCACCCATAACCCGATCGCCGAGAAGATTAGAATCATCGTCAGTGACGATGGGCCGGGTATTACTGACAAAGACAAATCCCGCCTCTTTGAACCGGATTTTTCGACCAAGAAGACCGGGATGGGGTTGGGACTTACGATCGTCAATACGATTGTGGCTGAGCATCACGGGACCATTCGCGTTGAAGACCGTCCACCCCGAGGTGCCCGATTTGTGATTACCTTGCCAATCAACGCTGAAACCAGCGCCTGATTTTAAGCCCGGCGGCCCCATCTTTTAATCGAGAGAGAGATTGATGTTTCCAACGATTTTAATCGTCGATGATGAACCGTCCATCGTGCAGTCAATGAAAGGTTTGCTGCTCGATGAAGGCTTTGACGTTTTAACGGCCTCAAATGGCTATGAGGCCCTCCAAATGATCGATAACGAATCCCCCGATTTAGTTCTGTTGGATATATGGATGCCTGGTATCGACGGACTTGAAACGCTCAAGGAGATAAAGTCCAATAATCCATTTGTTCAAGTGATCATCATAACAGGGCACGGCAATGTCGAAACCGCGGTCAAGGCCACCAAACTCGGCGCCTTTGACTTGATTGAAAAACCGCTTTCTTTCGACAAGGTGACGGTGGCCATTAACAATGCATTAAACTTCCGGCGCTTGGAAGAAGAGAATCGCTATTTGCGTAAAAAAACTTTAGAGAAGCATTCGATCGATGGTCACAGTCAGCCGATCCTGGCGTTAAAATCGAAGTTGGCCGCCGTGGCGCCCAAGGATTCGTGGGTGCTGATTTACGGCGAGAATGGAACGGGCAAGGAGCTTGTGGCGCGGACGATCTACCAGCTGAGTGCCCGGGTCGATAAGCCGTTTGTCGATGTCAACTGCGCGGCGATACCAGATGAATTGATTGAAAGCGATCTTTTCGGCCATGAAAAAGGCGCCTTCCCGGGCGCCGCCGCTAAAAAACGCGGCACCTTCGAGATTGCCAATGAAGGCACCATTTTTCTCGATGAAATTGGCGACATGAGCATTAAAACCCAAGCTAAAATTCTGCGTGTTTTACAGGAGCAGAAGTTTCAACGTGTGGGTGGCGGGCGGGTTCTAAGTGTTGATGTACGGGTGATTGCGGCGACCAACAAAAACCTGCGCAACGAAATCAATAAAGGCCGTTTTCGCGAAGACCTGTATCATCGCCTTAATGTCGTGCCGATTGAAGTGCCTTGTCTGCGGCAACGTGTGGAAGACATTCCCCTGCTGGTGGATCTTTTCCTGGATGAATGCGCCCGGCAAAACGGTGAGAAACGCAAAAGCATTGCAACGGAAGCGCTGGCCTTATTATTGCGCTATCCATGGCCCGGGAATGTCCGCGAACTCAAGAACCTAATTGAACACTTGGTCATCCTGGTGCCGGGTAAGACGATCAAACCCGACGATATTCCGATGAGTTACCATACCAACACAATTGCCGCATCAATGCCGGTGGAAAAGTATTTGGCGATCGAAGATTACAAGAATGCCAAAAAAGCTTTTGAAAAGGCGTATATTCGCAACAAACTGGCGGATAACAATGGCAATGTCACGCGAACGGCCATGAAGATCGGCGTGGGACGCAGTTATTTACACAAAAAGCTGAAACAGCTTGAACTCTAAGATTTAGCGATGCGGATCGTTGCCGGTAGATACCGCGGCCGTCGACTTTGGGCTCCTCGCGGTCGCCGCATTCGTCCGACCGCGGACCGTTTACGCGAAACGATCTTCAATATTATCGGTTCGGATATCCGCGGCCAAAAAATCGTTGATATTTTCGCCGGTACGGGTGCCATGGGGATCGAAGCCCTTAGCCGCGGCGCCGACCAAGCGGTTTTCATTGACAAGTCCCCCGAGGCGCTCGAATGTGTGCGTGCGAATATCGAACCGCTCGAAATATCACACCAGTGGGAAATCATCCGCTGGGATGCGGGCCAAAACCTTCGCTGTCTGGCGGCCTATGCACGGCGCTTTGATTGTGCTTTCCTGGACCCGCCCTACAACCAAGGTTTGGCGGCGCGGTCGCTGGCGCACTTGGCGGCCTGCGGGGCCATGACCGACGGCGGTCTGATTGTACTGGAGCATGCCCATACGGAAAGCATCGATCCCGCCCCAGATCAACTGACCCTCTGGGATCAGCGCCGCTATGGAAAAACCCTTGTGACTTTTTTACGGAGTATGGTATAGGCCGCTAAGCTCCGCCCCGCAGGCCGCCACCTCGACCAAATCTTGGGGAACCACCAGTTTGTTAAAATCCGGAAGGATGACCTATTGGTATGTCTTCAAAACTGGCAATTTATCCTGGCTCGTTCGATCCCGTCACCAATGGTCATATCGACATCATCGTGCGCGGGTTAAAAATTTTTGACCGTATCGTCGTTGGCATTCTGAACAATCCGGAGAAGAATCCCCTTTTCACGGTCACGGAAAGGAAAGCAATGCTGGAGGCCAGCCTGAAAAGTTTTACCAATGTCGAAGTTGACACGTTTGACGGTCTGCTTGTGGATTACGCATTGCAAAGAGGGGCCCAGGCGATCCTGCGGGGCATGCGCGCCGTATCGGATTTCGAGTATGAATTCCAGATGGCCCTCATGAATCGACGCTTGAATCGCGAAATCCAAACCGTTTTTTTAATGACCGGCTTACGCTGGATATTTACAAGTTCCTCGATCATCAAAGAAGCCGCGCGCTTTGGCGGCAATATCAATGGGATGGTCCCCAAAGTTGTCAATCGGCAGCTGCAACGGAAGTTTGCCGCTTTAGACCCATCAAGCTGATGGATTTAGGGCGGCTTCCAATTTTCGGCAACGTCAGTCCCCATCGAACCTTGGGGGAGGAGCCCTAACGAGAAGCCCTATGTGGATTTTAGCCACGCAACCGCGTGCGGGTGGCTAGCCTCCCCCCCAGCCCTCCTCGCCGATGAGTTTCACGAAGCGGCACCCGCCCAAACTATACTGGCGCACACCCCGTCGGTCTTTTATGATTTTGATCAGATCCTGGGCATATTGATCACCCACCGGGATCACCATACGCCCACCAATGGCAAGTTGGTCTATAAGGCTTTGCGGTGCTTGCGGGGCACCGGCCGTGACAATGATGGCCTCAAAAGGGCTTTGTTCGCGCCAACCCGTCGTGCCGTCCGTGTAGCGCGTTACGATATTATGGTACTGCAACTGGTCGAACAAACGGCGTGCTTGGATATAAAGCGGGTGCAGGCGTTCGATGGTGTAAACCCGATAGGCAATTTCGGCCAGAATCGCCGCTTGGTAACCTGAACCGGTGCCAATTTCGAGCACGCGATCGTTGGGGCCGAGATCAAGGGCCTGCGACATTTCCGCAACGATGAAAGGTTGGGAGATGGTCTGCTGTTCTCCAATCGGCAGCGGATAATCCTCGTAGGCTTTGTGCTGCAGGGCTTCACTGACGAAAAGATGCCGCGGAACTTTGCGCATCGCAGCCAACACCGCGGGATCGGTTATATGGCGTGCTTCGATCTGGCGCCTGACCATTTCCTCCCGTCGGCGCGCGTATTTGACATCATCCCACGACATGTTGTTTTCTCCTTTAACAGCCGCCCCCATGTTCGTCAAGCAGCCCCGTGGCGCGGAGATTTCTCTGGGGATACTTTCAGCGGGCGGCAACCAAAGAGGCGTTGATTTTTTTCAGGCGTTTAACCGATTGAACAAGCTTATTGGCCGTACGCATTGAGAGTCTTCATGACCAGTACAAGGCATCTGATCATATCGCTGAGCCTGGCGCTTATCATTCTTGTCATCGGCACCCTCGGCTATATGGTGTTCGAAGGCTGGAGTTTCATGGACGCCCTCTATATGACCGTCATCACCGTATCGACCGTCGGTTTCGGCGAGGTACGCCAGGTAGATCATGTCGGCCGCATTTTCACGATTTTCATCGTGCTCACGGGCGTTGGCTTTAGTGTGTATGTCGCCGGAGCGGTTGTGCAGCTCATGGTCGAGGGGCAAATCCGGCGCATCATGGGGAGAAGAAGATTGAATCAAAACTCAAACGACTCAAAAGCCACTATATCATTTGCGGCGATGGCCGAAGACGGTGTGCTTTTTGTCGAGGGGGATGCCACGGAGGAAGTCACGCTGATCAAGGCCGGCATTGAAAGAGCTAGAGGGCTGGTTTCCGTCCTGGCCACAGAGATCGACAATGTTTTCTTGGTCCTTACCGCGCGGCAACTAAATCCCGATCTGGACATCATTGCCCGCGCCGGTGAGGAGCGCGCCAAAGCCAAACTCATGGCGGCTGGTGCGACAACGGTGGAGAGCCCTTATGAGATGGGGGCCCTGCGCTTGGCGCAAAGGCTCCTGCGCCCCAAGGTCACCCGTTTTATTGATTTTGCCTTGAGCACCAAGTAGCAAAGATATTCTCATGGAGAAACTTCCCGTCAAGAGCGATTCAGGCCTGGCTAATTTAACCCTCAAAGACTCGGACATTCGACAGCACTACAACCTGATTGTTATCGCCATCGAGAAAGCAACGGGAGAAATGCTGTTCAATCCATCGTTTGAAGCGCTGATCACCGCCGGCGACATCCTGATTGCCGTGGGCGAGGAGCCCAATCTGCATGCCTTGGCCAAGGATTTGAGCCCCTAGCCGCAGGATCGACATGGGGCCTATTGATGCCATCGATTCTTGCGTGGCCGGGGCCGCTGTCAGACCAATGGCTTTCAGGGGATGCGCCGCTCTGGGGCGGCCGGCGGCGCTGAAAAGCGGGGCCTTCAAATTTTGTAGATGACCCGTTTATCGGTAATGATGATATCCACATATTTATCATGGGACTCCATGGGAACCTGCGGAAAGATCTGCTCTTCAATGGCCAAAGATACTTTGCGCGTCGTAATCGGCAATTTGGGTATCAGGCGGTCGTAGTAGCCATCACCCGCACCCAGGCGCCCCCCTTTCTCATCAAGGGCCACGCCTGGGATAACGGCGATGTCAATACATTCCAGGGGCACTTTCCGGCAACGCTGAGGATTCGGTTCCAGGATCTGGCGCGGTCCCATGATAAGATCGCGGCTCGGGTTGTCGATTTTCATTAATTTGACGGCATTTTTTTGAACATCGAAGGCGGGAAGCACAACGATCTTGCCTATATCGATGGTTTCCTCAATAATTTTCATGGATGGCACCTCATTGGGTGCATTGACATACAGCAGCACGATGCGCGCTTCCAGAAAGTTGGCAAAATCAAAAAGACGCTCATGAATTATTTCGATCTTATTCTCTAGCTCGTCGGCCGCCAGTTCGCCAATGCTGTTCTCCACCTTGGC
>JASJED010000041.1 GCA_030065585.1 Desulfobacterales bacterium
CTCTCCCGTCGAAGATGTTACGAAATCCAGTCAGTGATCGAGAAAATTCATCACGCGGCCAGATTATGTCTCGAGTCAGCGCCACAACTACATCTTCCGCAGGCTGTCTGGAATGGAACCGCCAAGCCGAATGATTTCTTCTTGAATTGCCTTAGTGATGATCGTTTCCAAACTATCTATCGATAAGCTCGGCGGTTCGGTAGTTCGGAGCGTAGCGGAGAAAAACCGAATCCGTTGAAGCGTTTGGTTAGCCGTCGATAGCTGGGTTCATTGAGTAGGTCCCCATGTGCGATGCACTCGCCAAAATGTGGCCCTCCATTGCCGCCAACGCCTCTTGACCGGTGAACTCACCTTGGAGGCCCAGCGTTTTGACATCGAGTGCAAAGACCTCGAAGTGGTAGTGATGCACGATGCTATCATTCCATGGCGGGCAGGGACCATCGTAACCGCCGTAGGTGCCCTCCATCTCGGGGTCTCCTGCAAACCATCCAGTGTAGTCGTTCTTGCCGGTTACGCCGTGTTCGATTCGACCTACTGACTTGCCTCGTGGGGTGATGCCCCGACTGGCCGCACCCTCGTCTATACTGGACACGTCGGCAGAGATATCCACAAGGATCCAATGAAAGAAGTTTACGCGGGGCAGGTCCGCGGGAACCACCTTGCCTTGTTGGTTTACATCCTCTCCTGACGAGGGGACGTCTGGGTCGTGACAGATGATTGCAAAGGATCGCGTGCCCGCAGGTGCATTAGTCCACCGAATGGCAGGGCTCACGTTGTCACTTGGTGCAAATGGGCTGTCGGTTCCTGGCCGACCAAAAGCAAATCGGGCCGGGATTGCAGCACCGTGGGCCCATGAGTCAATGTGGACGGAAAAATTTTTCTCCATTGTCTGTTCTCCGTTTATCTGGGGTTGTATTCAATATGAAACAATATTCTACAGGGTTGGGCTAACAAGTTTACACATTATATGGTTGCTGTGTTTCGAACACCGAATCATGATCCTAAAGATCATTATATTGTGCGATTCGTACACATGATTTAATGAAAAGAAGCATAAAGCACTCAATATTCGCTTAGGGCATCAAATTGTTTATAAACGCATTGATCGAACTCTTGCTCAAGACAAGGCTTATCTACACCATAAAATGATCTTGTGATTCATAAACATTCTTTTCACCCAAACATTGAAAGGATGTCCTTGAATCACACACATTATCTTATCAAGAACCCGAAGGGCGCTCTTCATCTGGGACCTCGTGCCATCCAGTGTAACCCTGCTTCGCATAATTCACAGCCTCATAAAGTTCTTGAGCATAGTTCTCAGCCACATCTCCCCATGGAGTAGGATCGCTATTCTCTATTAGCATGTCAGCATACTCGCTAAAGATCTCATCCCACTCGTGAAAATCATCGTCCCCTGGTAAGGACTCGCTCCACTTGAAGTAGCTCACACCTGGCTCGCAACCAGCGTTAAACATTTCCGGTGCTTCCTCTGGATCGAAGTCCATGACATCCAAATCGGATTCATCTGCAACATTGATCAAACTGTTATAGTCCTCTTCGGAAAGGATATAAGGACCACTTATAGGATCAGCAAGCTCAGAATAACTTTCGTAGACACCCTCGGCTGATATGACGATGATTTCTATATCCTCAAAATCGCTACACCATGGATACCTGTCATCCAGGGCCTTTAACTTTTTGATTACGTCGTCCATTCTGCCTCCCAAACTAATTGGCGTACGCCCTTGGCAGTTTGGAGAGTCTCGATACCGCGCCAGTCACTCAACCTGCCAAAATTACATTGATTTACCAAGTATGTCATGGCTATCCAGAATGTCACGGCTCGATCCAGGATTAGAATAGGCTATCTGAAAAATTTGAAGGTCTGATTAGTGCGGGACCATAGCATTAATCCGTCATTCATGCATTTTTGAGGTACTGGATGGTAATCACCTGGTCTCAGTGGATTCGGATTTGGGTTGGAACTGTTTATGATACGTGGGACATACTTGAAGGTCTATAGATCCTGGCGGTATTGTTGACTCAGTTCGGGCTGGTAGAGTTTTCTAATAGGATGATAATTTTGGAACTATTGTCGCCATACCCCATTTTGACCACCACTTCATAGCCGTGCACGAAAGTATGTTGTGTTTTCAACAGACCCTATAAAAGGCCATCTGTGAGAGAGCGCCCAACTAGCGCCCATTGGGCATTTGGCTTTCGACGCCGATGGCTGTTTCCACGCCGAGGACAAAAGCAATCCCGGTACCGGGTTCATGAAATCGCCCGGCTTCGTGAATGGCCGACAGCACGGGTGCAACACCATCCTCACGGACCAGAAACAGTACCACCTCAGTGCGAATGTCGAGGCTCAATCCAAAAAAAGTCTTGGCTTCTCGCGCACCGGTACCTGATGCGTCAATGATGGTGGCCCCCCTTGCGCCGGCTCCTTTTGCCGAGTCAACGACCTTGTCGGTCAGATCCGGTTTGACCATGGCGACGATGCATTTAAAAGCCACTGTTGTCCTCCTGGGTTAATCCATGTCCGCAAGACACAGCAATAATGTTGCATTTCTGTTAGGCGTTGCCAACCGTTTTCTCTTGTTGGTGAGCTTTCAATCGATTGATCAGACCCCCATCATGAGAAGTTTATAGATTCAGCTTTTCCTGCGAGCCATCCATTGGGCCAGCTGTGCGTAGCCCAGTACGCTGATGATCGGAAATAGGCTGGCAAAGGCAATCAAGCCAAAACCGTCCAGAATCGGACTGCGGCCCGGTACGTTGGAGGCGATACCCAAACCCAGCGCGGCCACCAGCGGAACCGTAACGGTGGAGGTGGTAACGCCGCCCGAATCATAGGCCAACGGTACGATGACCTTGGGTGCGAGCACGGTTTGCACGGCCACCGCGGCGTAGCCGACAAGGATGTAAAGATATAGCGGTGTGCCGGTGACGATGCGAAAGGTGCCCAGGGAAATGCCGACGGCGACACCCAAGGCCACGGCCACACGCAACCCGAGGGCCGACACCGTTCTTTTGGATGCCTCCTGGGCTTTGTTCGCCACGGCGATAAGGGAGGGCTCGGCGATGGTGGTGGAAAACCCCACCAAAAAGGCAAAGAGGTACACCCACCCGTAAGCCGTCCAGGACGCCGTGCTGCCGCTAACGGGGCCTTCGGTGAGCATCATGGCCATATTTCGTCCCACGGGAAAGAGTGCCAAATCGAGCCCGCCCAGAAAACAGGCCATCCCAACGAGAACCAGAAAAAAACCGAAAACGATGCGCCCGGGTCGGGGAATCGGCTGGCGAAGCACCACCATCTGAAAAAAGATCAGGAGGGCCAGCACCGGCAGCACGTCTTTGGCGGTGGCGAGAAGCAGTCTGCTCGGATTGAATAGGATTTCCATGATGTTGTTGTCTTCTGATGCGTCGGGTGGTATTTGCAGGTGGCGTATCGGTGCGCCCTTATAACTGAACCGCCTTCAATTCACCCCCGTCAGTGCACGATCAGGCCATAAATCATAACAAAAATCATTGGTGTCAGAGACGCCAAGGCGATGAGGCCGAACCCATCCGTTAAAGGGTCACGACCATGGATGGTGCGGGCGAGCCCCACCCCCAAGGCGGTTACAAGCGGCACGGTTACTGTCGAGGTCGTCACCCCACCGAGGTCGTAGGCCAGACCGATGATCTCTTTGGGAGCGAACAGGGTCATCAGCATGACAAGGCCGTAACCGCCAATAATGAAGTACGGTAAGGGCCATCCCCGGAGGATGCGCAAAACGCCGATGACAATGGCCGCGCCCACCGAGAGAGCCACAGTCAAGCGAATACGCATTGCATATGCCGCAATGGATGCAGGAGTGTTGGGGATGAGTCCGGCCTCCGAGGCAGCGCGCGCACCCTCGCGGGTGATGGCGATCAGCGCCGGCTCAGCCACCGTGGTTCCCGCCCCAAGCAAAAAGGAAAATACCAGCAGCCAGGTAAGGCTTCCTTTCCGGGCGAACTCTTCGGCCAACGTCTCGCCCAAAGGGAAAAGGCCAATATCCAACCCAACGACAAAAAGGGCCAGTCCCAGAACAACCAGCACAAGCCCGATTGCAATGGAAAAAAACTCTGGAAAGGGCTGACGCAGGATCATCACCTGGAACACGGCAATGACGATCACAATCGGCGCAAGGTCGCGACAAGATCCGAGGAGAGCCTTGCCCAGCGCTGTGCCGGCCTGTCTCAGTGTAGACATCGGCATGTTGATACCGTGCGTTGGTGATCCCGCTGAAAGGCTTTTACGCAAAAAGGGTCGCAGGCATTCGGGGAAATGGGCGCATTTTTTTTGTTCCACCCTGCCATGGCTTCAGAATATTGAAAAAGAGAATGTCAAAATTGTTTTTGTTAACAGCAAAATAGTGGGTATTGACTCTGTGCTTTCAAATGGCGATAAGATTGCTCTTGCCCCTGCTACCGGTGGCATGTAGAAAACATATGATCCTATAATATTCAACTGCAGAAGCTCTTATTGGATTACTTTGTCTTACTGGGTGTCGCTTTGATGATACACTCTGTCTCTTGGCTTTTGTGCAGCAGATTTAATTTGCCTTTCTCTTGGCGGTTACGCAATATATAGCCCCCCAATGCTCCACCGACGGTGCTCAGAGTCAGCAAACCCAGTGACATATACTGTGTCAAGAGTAGCAAGCCACCTAAGCCTATCGAACCTGCAAGTACCAACAAGATCTTGATATTTGCCCGCATCGCTGAGCGTCGTACTTCCTGGATCGTTTTGCGTTGCGCCTGTTTAATCAGCTTGGACTTGGTTCGCTCGGCATTCACTCTGATGGTTTCACGCTCTTTTGCATGGTATTCTTTCAGGCGGCTGATTTCATCTTTGCGCTGGTACGCCGCTATTGATCCAAACCAGAATGCGGTCAAAAATCCTGCGATTAGCACGGGAATCGCAAGCCGTAGCCAGCCCCAGTTTCCCAGATCTGCCGGGGCAATAAGTACTAAGGCAATCGTGATGACTTGTAGAAGCAGGATGCCGGGGATGAATTTCAACATGATTTTCACCTTGATAATTTGAAATGGATTTCTGTCCTTAACGATGTAATTTACAGGGATAATGGTCAGGACATCATCATTTCCATCAAATCACGCTGATTTGTTATACCATGATAACCTCAGGAAAATCGAGGTGCTCAAAATTGGTGATTATGCCATCGGCACAACCCGCTAAAACTGGCTCCAGTTCCCATATAGGTTATGGATATCAGATGGTTACCTTTGACATGTCTCCCATGTCAAACCTTAACCAAGGGAGGTCGCCATGCAAGTATCTAAAGCGGCCACAATCTGGATCACAGCCTGCATAATCCATGCGATTCGCCGATGGTCCGCAAACAGTGTCGTGAACGGGTGGTATGCAAATGGAAAATCATCGAGAAAGAAACCGTTGACGAAATCATTTTTCGAACCACCAAGCCCAGGAATCGGTTGATGCTGGAATTGATGGCCAGAGGGGGTATGCGAATCGGTGAGGTGCTGAAGCTCAGATTGAAGGACCTTCAGGATCGCAAACTGATTATGCAGGAACCCAAAAGCGGCAGGGAGAACGAGCTCGTATTCATCCCTTAGAAAGTGGCCGACAGACTCCGAGAATATGCCCTGGAAGTGTGCAGGAGTCCAGAGGATAGAATTTTCCCAATTCTAATCGATCAACGCATCGGGGGGGAATGGAAAAGATCCCTATCGGAACGGGGATCAATTCCACTTCCAGGGCCGGGTGTTGATCCTGAAACTGGCTGAGGCAGCCAGCCAGGTAACAGTTTCCAATCCCGTCTGGCGTCCCGATGCGGACACATCCGGTCAGTTGATTGTCCTTTCCCGAAACGTGTTCCTCCAGTTTGATGACGGTACTTTCCAGCCGTTCGGCATAAGGAAGCAGTGCCTCCCCCGCCGGTGTAATCTGACAGCCTTTTTCCGTGCGTTGAAAAAGCTGCGTTTGCAAAGCCGATTCCAGCGCCGTTATCCGGCGAGATACGGTGGTATGGGTCACCTTGAGTTCGCCGGCGGCGGCGACAAATGAGTGTGTGCGGCACAGAGCCAGAAAAAAGCGCATGTCGTCCCAGTTCAGATTCATGATCGCTCCTTGGCTATGTTGTTCATATATGCACAGCTTGTGGGCAATATTCGATATTTACTGAATAATAATGTGTGGCTAAACGTTTATCAAGCTCGGACGAGGGTTTGCCTCATGAAAATCAACCCCATTCAACACGAGGTGACGCATGCAAAAGCACGCATCTTTGACAACACAGTATTATGAGAGCTTTGAGATTTTGGAGGAACTGGTGCAAAAAGGCCGTCAACTTCACGATCAGGCCATCTTTGACTTTTGCGCCCGGTCGATGTCGAGGACCGCGCGCTTGATAAGAAAAGTCGTCGGCATGGGCGGCAAACACTACGGCCGCCCCATCATCGTGAAAGACTGCCCATAGCAGATTAAGGCTGACGGAGGAACTACCCATGGAAAAACAGATGGTCGGAGATCGCGCCCTGCCGAAACTTCAGTTCGAAACAGCCAAATGGTCCCTATTTACCATACTGATAGCGACCTATGTCCTGGTCTACTTTCATCGCATGGCTCCCGGGGTGGTTTCGGAATTTTTAATGTCGGACTTTCAGACAACCGGGACCAAGCTGGGTTCGCTCTCGGCCATCTACTTCTTCGTCTATGCCTGCATGCAGATCCCGTCCGGCGTCATCGCCGACACCCTGGGCACCCGCACATCGATCGTGTCCGGGAACCTTGTCGCCGGTCTGGGCTCCCTGACCTTCGGGCTCGCCGGATCCTTTGAAATGGCCTGCATCGGCAGGTTTCTGGTGGGCCTCGGCGTGTCCGTGGTCTTCGTGAGCATCATGAAGAGCAATGCGGTCTGGTTTCATGAAAACGTCTTCGGCATCATGAGCGGGCTGACCCTTCTGTGCGGCAACCTCGGCTCCGTCCTGGCGGCCGGCCCGCTGGCCCTGGCGTTGACGACCTTTGCGTGGCGAGCGGTTTTCGTTGGCATCGGCTGCGTGTCGCTGGCTCTTGCGCTGCTGGGGCATTTCATGGTCCGGAACCGGCCCGAGGATCTGGGGTTTACATCACCCAATGTCTATGCAGACGCTGCGCTAAACCAAACTATATCCTCAAGCTGGCTGCATAACCTGAAAAGTGTCGTCATGGTCACCAGGTTGTGGCCGGGTTTTGGGGTTCAATTTGGGATGGTCGGTGCTCTGTATTCTTTCATGGGCCTGTGGGGCGTGCCTTACCTCAGGGATGTTCACGGGCTTGGCCGGGGATATGCCGCGGACCACATCACGATTATGCTGTTGAGTTTCGCTGCGGGATCGCTTTGCCTCGGATGGTTTTCGGATCGGATCGGCAGGCGCAAGCCCCTGATTGTCCTGAGCGTGGCAACCTATACGCTGGGCTGGCTCCTGTTCATGTATGCCCCCTGGTCGCCTGGTGCCGCAGGGTTTCTGCTTTTCGGCGTCTTGGGATTTGCGGGCTCGGGATTCGTTCTGACTTTTGCTGTTGCTAAGGAAAGTGCCCATCCGCAACTATCCGGCATGGCCGTCAGCGTGGTCAATACCGGCTGTTTCATCGGCACCGCCTTAATGCAACCTTTTTTTGGGTATCTTGCCGATCGCACCTGGGACGGCACAATTGATAACGGAATCCCCATCTATGCGGCAACGGATTATCATCAGGGATTTATGGCAATGCTTTTCTTTGCCCTGGTAGCGCTAGTGGCCGGTTTCGTCATCAAAGAAACTAATTGCCGCAATATTTGTGTCCGCAGCTGATTGGGTGGATTCCCACCTCATTGCCAATGGATTAGGATCGGTGATCTCCAAAATTGGCCGACCTGATTAGTGCGGGCCCATAGCAGCTAGCACAGGTTTGGCTGGTTTACAGATAGGCAGGAGCTGGACGAAACGTCGAGGCTTTGCGGCAAAGAAACCGCTTCCGCGAACAGCCTCATAATCCAAATGATCTCATTTTAAACGGTAATGGACACGGCCAGAATAATGCCGATGCCCTCGGTTTTGGCTCCCTCATGATAAAGGGTATGGGTGTCTTGTGCTGCTTTTCGTAACCGCCCACGTTCCAATGGTACTTTATCCGGTCAACTCTATAATTTCGTATGCTTCGACAGGATGGCTGATGCCTTTTAGCGACAGCATCCCCTGCTCTTTAGCACGAACTCGATCCTTTACCACAGCGTAGCTGCTAAAACCGCAAAAAATAGTCCCCGGGGATGCCTCTGCTTGTAAGCGGGCTGCGATGTTTATCGGGTTTCCCAATGCGGCATAGTTTTTCAGGATGTCGCTGCCAAAAACGCCGACGGTGCAATAGCCGGTGTTGATACCTATCCGCAGGGTGACTTCACCAGAGAAACCACGGTGTCGCCAATGGGTACTCAGGTTTTGAACCGCAACTCGCATTTCAATTGCGGTCTGCAAGGCGGACCAGACCTGTGTTTCGACGTCACTTGTTTTAGGTGCACCAAATAGGACAACAACGGCATCCCCGATGAATTTTTCGATCATTCCGCCATGTGTAACTGCGATTGCCGTCATCTCGGATAGATATTCGTTTATCACCACGGCGATTTCTTCAGGTTCGAGGCGGTTAGTCAAGGGCGTAAATCCTACGATATCCGCGAATAGAGCGGTAACCTTCCGCCGCTCGAAACTCTCCCCCTCCAGTTCAATCTGGCCTGCGAAGAGGCCCTCTACGAGGCTTGGCGGCAAAAAACGCTTGAGATCGCCGCTGCGAAGGAGTTCTGCCATCTGCTCCTCTACCCTAGCTTCGAGCCTTTGGTTGAGTTTCGCCAGCTCGCTCTCCTGGGCACGCGCCCGCAAGAGGTTTCGAACCCGGGCAATAAGTTCACTTTGGTTGAAGGGTTTAGTCAGATAGTCGTCGGCTCCTGCGGACAGGCTTTCTATTCGTGCATCGGTACCTGCGCGAGCTGTCAGGAAAATAATGGGAATGGTTCGCAACTCCGGGTCAGCCCGAACTGCATTCAAGAGGTCTTTTCCGCTCATGCGTGGCATCATCTGATCGGTGATGATCAGATCCGGGACGTAGTGTGTGGCTTTTTCAAGGCCGTCGCGTCCGTCCTCTGCCAAGAAAACATTGTATTCGGGCATTAGAAGATCTCGAACATGATTCCTCAATTCCGGATTGTCCTCTACATACAAGATGATAGATCTTATTTTATCAAAGGTGCTTTCGGCTTCCTTGTTGTAGCGATCCACCGTTTTATGATCTGCAGGCCCCTTTGTGTCAATCAACGATACGGCAAGCTGTTTCGAACGGACCTTAAGATCGTTGGGAACTTCTTCGATAGAGGTAGCATCGAGGTGAGTTTTTCCTAAAGGAAAGGAGACCTGAAAAACACTCCCTTTCCCGTATAGGCTCCTAACCGTGATTGTGCCACCATGCGATTCGGTGATCTGCTTTGCCAAAGCAAGTCCGATACCGGTTCCAGCATACTGCCTTGACTCGCTACCGTCAGCCTGGTGAAAACGATCAAAAATATGCGGCAGTTGATCTGATTTAATACCGATTCCTGTGTCGGAGATAGCCAGATTGAATTTACTCTTATCAATCCTTGTTTTTATCTCGATCCATCCCTCCTTTGTAAATTTGAATGCATTTGAAAGGAGATTGAAAAACACTTTTTCGAAGTTCTCCAGATCAATGTAAAGATCGGCAGCTTCTACATCAGGGTCCAGTTCCCTCCTCAGCTCGATTCCGCGTTCTTCAGCCAACGAATCGAATTGGGCGGTCCTTTCTTTGATGAAATGGTTTATGTGACGGGCGAGACCGATCTTTAATTGCATTCGGCCACCTTCCATTTTGGTTAAATCGAGAATCTGGTTGACCAGTCCCAGCAAGCGCTCCTGGTTTTGTTGGATGACAAGGCAATTTTCACGAACACCCTGAGATATCTTTCCATAACGCCCAGCTATTATCTGCTCAAGCGGGCTGATCGTCAGTGTGATAGGTGTGCGGAACTCATGAGAAATATTTGCAAAAAATTCGCTTTTGAGGCGATCCATCTCTTCGAAGACTGCAAGACGCAAATTTTGGATGGATGCCGCAATCAGGCCCGCTATCGCCTGCAAGGTGTCTACGTCCCCTTGGTCGAAAGGCGGATAAAAGGGCATTTCTTCCTTCAGACGGCCGGTCAGAAGCAGGCCTATCGTCGAATCGTCAACCTCCACTGGAACGCACACAAAGAAAGGCAGATCCAAATGTGTTCGGATATTTTCGATAAGCCTGGTCGGTACCGTGGATTTGGTGGCTGTCAGGAAACCGCTGCCCGTGACAGCAACCTGAGGGAATTCGAAAGACCTCGAAGCGAATCGATCGACGGTTTCTTGATGAAACCCGGCCCACAGACTCGGTCGATAGACATGTTCCTTATCCGTTGGGGTCAGTACCAGCGTCCTGTCCATGCCGAGAGAAGCATTGATTGTGCCGATAGCGATCTCGAAAATGGTTGAAGTTTTTTTGTGGGCTCCAATGGACTGTTGCAACTCTGAAAGTAAAGCGAAACCTTTTTGCTTTTTCACTAGTGCATTTTTTAGCCGCGAGGCTTTCCAATCCAACTTCATATTTGCAGCCGTCAGCTTGTCGCACTGCCGCTTGTAGTAGTCGATCTCTTTGCGAAGAGATTCTATTTCATCGCACCGTTCAACCATTCAGTCACCTTCACTGCATATCGAATCGACACGACACACAGGTCGGTCTGCAACACTACTCGCTGAAGATGCAGAGAACACCAGTCCAATCCAGCGCCTGCATGCTTTGTCCAACTTTGGCGATCTCCACGCCTGAATAGATTCCAAGCAAAGGCATTCTGGTTCCGATCACCTCCTGTACCGCAGCTGCCTCCTCGCCTTCAGACCCGCAAAAGGCGCCTGCACGAGCTGTGCAATCAATGTAAAGAGCGAAAACGGTACGCCGGTCGGCAAGACGCTTGAGAAGCCATTTCGAGCGATCCCTGACATACTGAAAGTCAAAATTGCGGGCCATGAGCTGGAACTCTGTGCCCTCGGTTAAATTGGGTTCGAACATAACCAGCCCCTTGCGTTGTTCATCCACCGCCAAAACCAGACGGTTGGCATAATCCTCTTCACGGTACTCGCCAAACTTATCTCCTTTGTTGACGCCCAGTGTGACAAAAAACGGCATGCCCTCCGGTGTAATATTGGCGTCAGGACCCATTATCTCCGTGATCATGTCAACCGCCGGCTTGTGATCGATTTCAAGAACGACATTGCCGTCGGCCTTCGTGACTTCATGGTAGGAACTCGCCGGGTAACAACCATGCATAATTACCGTATCCATTTGCATGCTTCCCGAAAGTACAAGGGCCATTGCACTGCCTGTCTCAATTCGATCGTTAAACCACTGACGTGTCGGATTAAACCCAAGATCCCCAACCATTCCTACACCGGCCGCACTTGGCCAAGCGCCAAGCGATTGTCCGAGGCCCTCAACAAGCGGTGTCGCCATGTTTAGGGAAACTCCTTCCGTTGCGCCTTTTTTGACTGAATCATACATAAATAGGATGTTGGGTTTACCGCTGTATTGCCTGCTCCTGATTTGACGACCCAGAGCCGCTCCGACGTTATATTCGTTGTCCGGCAACCCCGGTTCTAAAAACATGTTAACCTCTGCGGAATCTGAAGACATGAGGGCAATACCGACTTGGTTGCCATCGTATCCCAGATAGTCCTTGGTTATCACCCCCATGGAATACCCGCCGATCAGCTTGCTATCTGCCCCGATAACCGCTCGAACCCCTCGCTGCAATTGACCTGGGTCGTGTTTGCCGGTGGAAAACAAAATTGCAAGCTGACACTTTTTGGAGCCGAGCTCGGTCATTGCGGCTGTTGCGGCTTGCTCACCGGCGTCGGCCGATTTCGCATCGATACTGTATCCTACCCCCATTTTCGTTGCCATGCCATCCTCCATCTTTATATGGGTCAATACGCGGAATCATTTACAGTTGTGCGCGAGGACGAGTTAATGACCGGACAGCAGAAAGGAATTTTTAAACAGGAATAAAGCCGCAACTCTTCGATTCTAATAAATTCGATACAACTGATATTTCAGCAAAAGGCATTATTGCGTATATCGAGGGATCACAGGAAACAGAACGGTTGCCCGAGAATTTAGTCCAGCGCACAATGGATCAGAGCAACTCTGGTCTATGGCATCAGGCTTCCAAGAAAGGTCCCGACCTCACTGGAAGCCGGTGTATCGGATTTTTCTGATAAGCCCATTCCATAACTGGACCGTAAGGTTACTAAACTAATTCGCTGTGATTGAGAAAAATTCAGTAGGAATCATACATATTTAAATATATTGCGAAAATCTACATTTACAACCTCTAATAGATTCTGCCTATGAAACTTTGGTGTAGGGTTGTACTTACTGTTAGTCGTCACAGGCAATCAGACTCTCTATTGCACAGGCACCCATTGGATTGTCGAAAGTAAACGGATCGGGAGCGCTAATCACGCTGTCCGTTGCACCCTTTGCGCCACTTCCCTGAGCATCCGAATGTCACAATCCTACGCGGCCTAAGCATCTTTTCCCAACCCGTAATCGTTCAATCTGACTCAAATTAACTGCGCTGCGTCAGGGGCGCAGCGTTGATGACATCGTCTATCCAGGCATCCTTAAGTGGGTTCCGGAACAAAATTTCGCGCCCACCACTAAATAGCCTTTTACGGTCCAGGCCGGCGTTCGCGTGCATTAGAAATCAACGACGTTGCCCGGTCATGCACCGCTTGGCGACGGTGACTTCGTATTGCTTTCGCGATGCCGACTGCGTCGTCCGTATAAAAATCGATGCGGCCTTGGCCTGAACCGATATCTGCCATCTCTGGATGAGCTCTACAAAGCTACCCGACGCTCAAAGCGTTTTATGATTGACAGGGCCTTGGTCTTTCCCTATACCCGCCCGAAAAATCATCTGCAGGCCGCAATCAAAGGCCCAAAGGAAAAGAAAAATGCGCAAAGGCCTGGGCATGAAAAATATCGATTTTCGCAAAGTTGTTCCCGACTATTTGTTATTGACGGTCGGTTCCATAATTTTGGCGATCAATTTTGACATCTTTCTGGCGCCGAATAATATCGCCCCGGGCGGCGTATCCGGGGCCGCGATCATTATCCATCATTTCACCGGCTGGCTGCCGGGCACGACCATGCTCGTTCTGACGATCCCCATGCTGATTCTCGGATTTTACTATCTGGGGCGCTACCGCTTTCTGATTCGGGCCTCCTATGTGACGGTCCTGTACAGCCTGGGAATCGATGCACTGGCAACCGTTCTGCCTTCGGGCGTCGGGGACGATCTTCTGCTCAATGCCCTTTATGGCGGCATCCTGGGTGGCATCGGCATTGGCTGCATTTATCGCGGCGGTACTTCACCGGCCGGGACTTCCGTCATCAGTCGCGTATTGAACCTCAAGACCGGTATTCCCAACAGCCAGGCCTACATTATGATCGATGGCGGCATCATTCTGATTGCCGGTCTGGCGTTCGGCTGGGAGATGGCGCTGTATGCCTTCGTGACCCTGTTCATGTGGGGGTTTGTGGCCGATTATGTGCTGGAGGGTCCCAGTGTGGTCAGAACAGCCTTTATCATTACCGATGATCCTGAAAATGTTTCTCAGGCCTTATCCCGACGCATGGGGGTGGGTGTGACCTCGTGGACCGGAAAGGGCATGTATTCGAAACTGGACCATACGACCCTGTTCTGCGTCATCAAACGGCCCGATGTGCGCATCTTGTCTTCGATTGTCAATCAGGTCGACCCGAAGTCCTTCGTGGTGATCATGCAGGGGCATCAGGCCATGCGCGGTAAACTGAGGTAGTGACCATCCAGAAGCGACATCTTTCGGCCCAGGCCGGCGTTCTCGCGCTTTTGAAATCCTCGACGTAGCGCACTACGCGTCGCTTTTGCGACGCCGACTGCGTCGTCGGTATAAGAAGCACTGCGGCCTTGGCCTGAACCAAAATCTACCGTTTCGGGACGGCCACTAAGTAGTTCCCACCACCGGCTTTACCGGCCAAGGGGTAATAATCATGTCCCTGCCGAACGGGTCGCGCAAATGCTCCTCGCATTTCACTTCCTGGGCTCGGCCGCCAACGGCAGATTGAAAAGAATATCATTCTCCAGGTAGATCTGCTCCAGTTTTTCCTGGTGGCTTCCCACCTGCTGGCGCTGTCGGGCGGCGAGTTCCAGGACCAGATAACTGATCACGCTGGACATGGCGGCAATATAGCCGATGTAAGGGATGGACTGGGCGGGTACGACCAGCTTTTGGTGGGCAAAGGGAAACAGGGGGCACAGCGGGCTGTCGGCCATGACGAAAAGGGTCTGCCCGAGACGGCGGGTCACTTTGGCCAGCCGGATGAGTTCATTGGGGTACCGCGAGGTGGCCACGATGAGGACGAGGGCGTCCGGGTTGGCGTTGTTGAGCCGGTCGAAGGCGGTGCTGTCGCTGCCCTTGAGGATGTTTACCCCTTTGCGAACCTTGGACAGGGACCAGCCGAGATAGTAGGCAAACGTATAGGATAGCCTGGAGCCGGCCACATAGACGGAAGCGGCCTCGCCCAGCTGGTCGACCAAGGCGTTCAACGTTTCCCGGTCGATGGTCTGGTAGAGCTGGCGCATATTTTCCATTTCTTCGGCCATGACGCGACCCAGGCGGTCGCCTTCAGCCCCCCGTAGGCCCGGCAGGTCGACACGGTCCTGGAGGGTCATTCCGGAATTGACCAAATCCCGCAGGGCCTGGAGAAATACACCATAGGTTGCGTAGCCCAGCTGGCTTACGAAACGCACGACCGTGGCTTCGCTGACCCGGCAGGCTGCGGCCAGCTCTTTGGTGGTCATGAAAACGGCCTTCTGGGGATGCTGCACCACGTAATTGCCCAGAATACGTCCTTTGGGCGTCAGTTTGGGCATGTGATCAACGATGTGTTGAATCACCGGATTGGTTCCATTTTCCATGATGGCTACCTTTTATCTGTCTCCCCGCCAAAAATGAAAGAATCATTTCATATCGTTTCGTCTCTCTAAAATCACAAAATATCGATATAAATCAATATTATTTTGCAATAATGGCCTCTCCTGTTAAAAATATTTCTTTCAACATAGATTTTTATTGACATAATTTCTTTCATATTCCATGTAGGCTTCAGTGCCCATGCGATCTCTGCGGTTCACGATCAGGGTTCCGAAGGGCCGTTAGCCCACAGACCGCGCGAGCGTAACCCCAAACACCCCTACACGAAAGGTGTCGTCATGTTCGGCAAGTATAAGCCCTTATGGGGAAAGCAAAAGCGGCTCAAGCCCCGCTACGATGCCGTCATCATCGGCGGCGGTCTGCACGGCCTGGCCACGGCCTATTTCCTGGCCAAAGAGCACGGTTTGACGGATGTGGCGATTCTCGAGAAGCGCTACATCGGCTTTGGCGGGGCGGGGCGCAATACCGCCATCGTGCGCGCCAACCAGCGCACCCAGTACAATGTGCCGCTCTACAAGGAAGCGCTGGATCTGTGGCCGGTGCTCACCAAAGAGCTGAACTTCAACCTGATGTTCAACAACTGCGGCAACCTGAACTTGATGCACAGCGAAGCGGCCATGAAGGCCGCGCGCATGACCATCGCCACGGCCCAGTTTCACGGCGTGGAAAGCCACCTCATCGACGCCAAGGAAGCCAAGGAACTGGTGCCGGCGCTGAACATCTCCGAGGATATCACCTTCCCCATCCACGGGGCCATGTACCACCCCCCGGGGGGCATCGTACGCCACGACGCCGTGGTCTGGGGACT
>JASJED010000232.1 GCA_030065585.1 Desulfobacterales bacterium
TCCACGACATCGGCAAGCTCTTCTTCGCCTTCTGCCTGGTCTGGGCCGACTTTTTCTACGCCCAACTGGTGGTGATCTGGTACGGCAATATCTCCGAGGAGACCACTTACATCATCGAACGGGTCATGACGGCCCCCTGGAACACTCTGGCTTGGCTGGTCTTCATCGTCTGCTTCATCGTACCCTTCTTGGTGCTGCTCAACCGTAAGGTCAAAACCCTGCCGCGGTTCATGATGATCTTCTGCGGCGTCATCATCGCCGGCATGTGGCTGGAGCACCTCCTGCTGCTGGGCCCGGCCCTCAATCACCATGCAACGTCCATCCCCTTCGGTGTAACGGACGTATTGATCACGATCGGATTCTTCGGCCTGATGGCGTATGCGGTTTCCGGTTATCTGAAACAGTTTCCCGAGCTTGTTCGGGTTAAAGCGGAAAAGGCAACATAAATGGACCCTCTTTCCCCTTTGCTCAATTTCTGGCAATGGATCCGGCGCAACTTGAAACCGTTGGCACTTACCGGCCTAAGCGGGATCACGGTCATTCTCTTTTTATGGCTTTTTTATGCGCCGCCGGCCGCCATGATCGGGCCGGAGCAGCCGATTCCCTTCAGCCACCGACTGCACTCCGGGGTCAAATTGATCCAGTGCCGCTATTGCCATCCCTATGTGGAACGCTCGAACCACCCCGGGCTCCCGCCGGTGGAGAAATGCCTGCACTGCCACAATTACATCATCGCCAACCACTGGTGGATTCAAAAAGAGCACGAATATTACAACACCCGGACGCCGACGCCCTGGGTCAAGGCCAATTTCCTGGCCGAGCACGTGCTCTTCAACCATCAGCGCCACATCCGCTACGGTCTGGAGTGTGAAGCCTGCCACGGCCAGATGGAAACCATGGACCGCGTCAAGGGCAAGCATTTTTATATGGGCTTTTGTATCGAATGCCACGAGGAGAAAAAAGTCAACCTGGGGTGCTGGCTGGCCTGCCACAGCTGATCGGAGCGCGCACCTCCGGAGAACATTGCACCTGAAAGGAAAGCATGATCCATGGCTGCCACAGCCGATACGATTTTTGACCAACACCTGACGGCGAGAGCCTTTAGTCTGACGTCGGCTTTCTGGTTTGCGTTTGCCACCTCGATTGGCATGGTGGCGGCCGGCTATTTGATCGCACCGGATTTCATGGCCAACATCCCTTATCTGCAGTTCGGCCGTATCCGCCCGATTCATGTCAATCTGGTGCTCTTCGGTTTCGTCACGCCGGGACTGCTGGCGGCGGCCCACTACTATGTGCCCCGACTCCTGCGAACCGACTTGTTCAGCCAGAAACTGGGACTGATGTCCGTGATCCTCTGGAACGTCGCCGTCGTCTCCGCCGTGGTCAGTCTGTCGACGGGGCATTCCCAAGGCCGGGAATACGCCGAACTGATCTGGCCGGTGGACATGCTGGTGATCGTCAGTTTCGCCCTCGTGGTGCTGAATTTATTGATGACGGTTCGCCGGCGCAAGGAGCCTGTTCTGTACGTCTCCATCTGGTATGCCTGCGCGGCGGTCATTCTGACGGCCTTGACCTTCTCCTTGGGCAACGTGATCTGGCGCCCCGATACCGGGGCGCTATTGGGAATACCGGATGCCATCCTGCTCTGGTTTTACGGTCACAATGTCTTCGGCTTGCTGCTCACCCCGCTGACGCTGGGGTTGGCCTATTACGTCATTCCGATCGTGACCCGCAACCCGCTTTACAGCCATACGCTGTCCCTGATCGGTTTCTGGTCGCTGTTGGTGGTCTACACCCACATCGGCACCCATCATTTGCTGCAGGTGCCCGTACCGACCTGGCTCAAGGTCGTGGCCACGGTCGACAGCGTAGCCATGGTGATTCCGGTCATGGTCTTCCTGATCAACATCTGGTACACGGCCAAAGGCAAACTCGGTGAGATTCACGCCGACATTGCGGGAAAATTCATCTTCACGGGCACCATTTTCTACTTTTTCGTCAGCATTCAGGGCTCGATCATGGCCCTGCCCCAGGTGCAGCGCATCACCCATTTCAATAACTGGGTCATTGCCCACTCCCATCTGGGGGTGCTGGGATTTGCCGGCCTGAGCGCGCTGGGCGGCCTTTACTACATTCTGCCGAAAATAACCGGCAAGCCGCTCTACAGCCGTTTTCTGGCCGATCTGCAGTACTGGCTGGTCCTGATCGGTATCGTCGGCTTTACCGTGGTGCTGACGATTGCCGGGCTTGTCCAGGGCAATTCCTGGTTCGCCGGCGAGACCCTTTACCGGACCCTGCCAGAGATCCATTCCTATTACGTCGTGCGTCTATCGATTGGTCTTTTTATTGCACTGGCGGCCTATATCGGTCTCTACAACGTCATTCGGACCATTTATTTTAACCCCGGAGAAGAAGCATGAGTCAAAAAATGACCCCCACCGCCGTGGTTCTGGGCTCCGTCACCATTCTGGCGGCAGTGGTCTTTGTCGTGGTGTTCTGGCCTTATCAGCAAGCGGATTACACCCCCTCGGAGATCTTCCGCTACCGCACCGAGGCGGAAGCGGCCGGCCGCAAGATCTACATCGCCAATGGCTGTGTCTACTGCCACAGTCAGTCCATCCGGGCTATCGACTGGGGCCACGGCGCCACCCGCATCGCCCAGGCCGGCGATTATGTTCAGGACCGGCCCATCCTGCTCGGCTCCCAGCGCACCGGGGTCGATCTCTCCCAGGAGGGCGGCGAACATCCGGACGACTGGCATATTGCCCATTTCATCAACCCCCGCTACACGCGGCCCAATTCGATCATGCCGCCGTTTGAGTATCTGGGGATGGAAAAAATCGAATTGCTCACGGCCTATGTTCAGAGCCTGGGGATGAAAGCGGCCGACAAGCGCATGGCCCGCCAGCGCTTCTGGAAGGAAGAATCCATTCGGGCCTATGAAGCCGGCATCGATGAGAATGTGCGCTGGCTGGCGGAAATCGTCCCCCAGGGATGGCGCGACATCCCCAACCCTTACGCGGCCAGCGAATACAGCTTGGCCCGGGGACGCATGATTTACCAGGCCTTCTGTATCGGCTGCCACGGGCCGGTGGGCGACGGCATGGGGGATGCCCAGCCCTGGATCTACCCGCCGCCGCTTAATTTCACGATCCTGAAAGGACGCGAAATCTCCGGGGGGATTATCTATTACCAGCTTATGAACGGCATTACCGGCACGGCCATGCCCTATTTCAAGAAGGATCTGGAAAGCGAAAAACTCTGGGATGTGGGCAACTATATTGCCGCCTATTTCATCAATGAGGTCGATTCTAACGGACCGCCACGCGGGATCGACGCGGCTTACGAGCCTTGAAGGCCATATTGTTGAAACGGGTGTGAAACCGGCCGGGAACCCGGTCGATCAGCAAGGCTAGGGAATCGTCATGTACTACCCCTATTTTATTGCTTACATGCTGTCCGGCTTCGTCATCAGTCTGATCGTGCTCTTTTGGGCCCTGCGTCATGGTCAGTTCCGTGACCAGAAGCGCCTTCGGTTTCTGCCGCTGGCGGACGAGCCCGACCCCGGTTCGGCGACCCGGGTCACCCGAATGAACCGTTGGGAGGGCTTCGTGCTGCTGGGACTGGCCTGCGCCGGACTGGCCACGACGGCGGCGGTTCTTTTTTTCACTCTGTACCGCTGGTGATGGTATAAGGGTAAACGCTAAACGCGAAGGGAGCGACGCATGCACCCCCGCTATTTTGAACTGCTCAACTTTCAGCACTTCGTCCTTTACCTCCTGCCGGCCTTGACGGCCCTGCTGATCTTCGCATCTGCGCTGGGCTATATGCATTTGCGCGGGAAAGAAGACGATCCTGACCAGGATTCGGCAGGCCACGTCTTTCCCGGGGGCATCCGGGAACAGAACAAACCTTTCCCGCTGGTCCTGATCCTGGTGATCGCCGGGACGGTCGTCTGGGGCTTCGGCTATATCATTGTCAGCGGGCTTATCGAGAGGGTGATATAATGACAGACACTACCGTTACCCACGGTTCGGTCCTCAAGACCTATATCGTCATTTTGGCCATGGTCGCGCTCATCCTGTTCAAGGGCGCTCTGGCATTCCTGATGGTCGGCGATCAAGGGCAGCCTACTTGGGACTATCGTCCGATTCTGGATGTCCCGGCGGAATCACCCTATGCGGTCTACCAGCCCCTGCCATATCCACAACATATCTTGGGCGCCGGGGGGGAATGAATGAAAAAGAACCTGATCATCATCTTCGGCGCGCTCACGGTTTTCTTCGGGGCCTATTCGGTCATCACGCTTCACGATACCTATTTCAAATGGGGCCGCATGTGGCAAACACCGGCGGTGCGCCCCCACGAAGATCCAATCCTGATCATGGACGAGGACGCCGTTCCTGTTCACGGGGGTGAGGCCCTTTATCGTAAGGCCGATCCGGCCACCTTGTACTCGCCTTTTTCGCCGGTCACCGCCGAGATCATCCAAGAGGGCAGCAAGCTCTACTTCACCTTCTGTCTGCAGTGCCACGGCCCCAACCACGATGGCCAGGGCACCGTGGGCCAAAGCTTCGCCCCCCTGCCCACCGACCTGCGCAGCGCCGAGGTCCAGGCCACGGGCGAAGGCCTAATGTTCAAAGAGATCAGCTATGGTGTCGACCGCCCCGATGGCCGCCAGCCGGCTTTAGCCACCACCATCTTTCCCGACGAGCGCTGGAAGATCGTGCACTACGTCAAGTCGCTCGGCGAGCGTTAACGCGCGCTGGCAATGCCCCCCAACCCCGAAGGCTGTGCCCTTTGCGGTCTGCCTCTGATCAGGGGCGATTTTCATCTACCCTCCGAACGGGGCGAGATGCGGTTCTGCTGCCTGGGGTGTCGCCAGGTCTACCTCATGCTGTCCGAAGCGGCCGACGCCCCTGATCCATCCCAATTCCGCAATACGGATCTTTTCAAGCGCTGCGTGGCAGCCGGTATCATACCCTCTTCGGAAGCGGAATTGGTGCGCGCGGTTCGCGAACAGCATCCGCTCTCCGGGGACGCGTCGCACGCCACAGCCAACCAAACCGACGCACACGCTCATGCCCTGACCGTCAATCTGGCGATTGACGGCATGTGGTGCCCGGCCTGCGCATGGGTCATCGAAGAAACCCTGCTGCAATCGGAGGGCGTTACCGGGGCCCATTGCAATTTCGCGACGGATCGTTTGCGCTGCACCTATCAAGCGGCAATTAGCTCCCCTGAAATAATTGCCGATCTCGTGCAGCAGTTGGGCTACCGGGCCCAAAGGCCCCAGGACCGCTCAGAAAATCGCGAAAAACGTCAGCTCTTCATCCGCTTGGCCATTGCGACTTTTTTGACCATGAACGTAATGATGTTGTCTTTTGCCCTCTATTCAGGGTTTTTTACCGAACTGGATCCGGACAGTATCCACAAACTATCCTGGCCGCTGGTCATTATGACGGCGGCCGTCATGGTCTACGGCGGCGGGCCGGTTCATCGCAAAGCCCTTTTCGGCATTCTGCAAGGGCGCCCGGGCATGGAAGCGCTGATTAGCATCGGGGCCACCTGTGCTTTTATCTATAGTCTTTTCAACTTCCTGTCCGGCAGCATTCATCTCTATTTCGATACCGCCTGCATGTTGATCACTCTTGTGCTGTTGGGCAAAATTCTCGAGCGCGGTGCCAAAGATCGTATCCAGGAAGATTTGGAACATTATTTTGCACTCGCCCCGACCAAAGTCAGGCGCTGCACTTCTAAATTTCCCCGGGGCCGTTTTACGGATATCGGTGAATTGAAGATTGGGGATGAATTCGTCGTGACCGCGGATGAGATCGCGCCGGCGGACGGTATCGTCCTCGGCGGTGAGGGCGCTGTGGATGAGTCATCGCTCACGGGCGAACCCAAGGCGCGCACCAAACGCATCGGAGACCGTCTGCAAAGTGGCACCCGGGTTTTGACCGGCAATTTCCGTTTACGGGCCGAAGGTGTCGGATCCAATGCCACCCTGGGCCAGATGCTGGCGATTATGGAAACCGCCCTGGGTCGTCGCACCGTTTTTGAAGGTCGAACGGATGTCATCCTGCGCTGGTTCGTGCCGGCAATCTGTCTGCTCGCTACGGCCACGGGTGGTTTTCTATTCGTGCGCGGTTCCTCGCTGGACGAGGCCTTTGTGAGAGCATTGACCGTCCTGGTCATTTCCTGTCCCTGCGCCCTCGGCATCGCCATCCCCCTGGCACGCGTTGCGGCCGTGACCCTGGCCGCCCGGCGGGGAATACTGGTCCAGGATTTTCGGGCCTTCGATCAGGCCGAGAAGATCGACACGGTCGTGTTGGACAAAACCGGCACGCTGACCCGCGGTGACTGGCGGCTTGAAATTGTCCGGACCTATAACGAATGGCGCACCGAACAGGCGCTGGGGTTGGCGGCCGGATTGGAGGCTGGCGTCGATCATGCGGTGGCGACGGAAATCCAGCACGCCGCCCGCCAGCGAAATATCGAACCATATGCGGTAGGCAATCGCAACATCCGTGAATCGGGGGTAACCGGCCTCTGGCAGCAACAGGCGGTGCGCATTGGCGCCAATGCTGCAACGGCCGACTCCGAAGGTTTTGTTGAAACGGAAACGGCTACCGACGCCGCAGCGGATTCCCCGACGGAAACCATCCTATCCTGGGTGTATCTGACCATTGGCGGCCAGTTGGCCGCCAGCTTTGGATTCGGGGATCGCATAAAAAAGCAAGCCCGTGCGACAGTGGCCTATCTTCAATCTGAAGGGCTAAAGACCCTGATGGTCTCTGGGGACAGCGACAGGGTGACCCAAAATGTCGGCCGCCTGTTGGGGATTGAGGATACCCACGGCGACATGCGACCTGCGGATAAGGCGAAGCTGATTGCCGATATCCAGGGTCGCGGGAGCGTCGTCGCCATGATGGGCGACGGGGTGAACGATGCACCGGCGCTGGTATCGGCCGATATCGGTTTGGCCCTTTTTGCCGGCCGTAACCTGGGAAAGGAAGCCCAGGCGGTCACCCTGATGCGTGGGGATCCGGCACAGCTGATTGGCTTCCTGTCCTTTGCCGGCCGCGTCCGGCGCAAGATTTTGCAAAACCTGGCCGGCTCGTTCTTCTACAACTTGATCAGTATCCCAGTGGCCATGGCGGGCTGGCTTTCGCCCCTGGTGGCCGTGGGCGCCATGCTGCTCTCCAGCCTGAGTGTCACCGGCAACACCCTGCTGATGATGCGGGCGGAGAAACGCGAGGAGGATCCCAGGCCACCATGACTCGCCCGCCGATCGCGTCTGCCGCGCCACCCAATGTCGATGCCGCCGAAATCGCCAAGTTCGAAGCCGTCGCCGCCCGCTGGTGGGAAGCCGGCGGCGAATTCCAGGCCCTGCACGACATCAATCCGCTGCGTCTCGACTTTATCCGGCAACGGATCGATCTGCCCCGGCGCAAGGTACTGGACGTGGGGTGCGGCGGCGGCATCCTCTCCGAAGCCCTTGCGCGGGTGGGCGCGCGTGTGACCGGTATCGATTTGGGCTTGGCGGCGCTTGAGGCGGCCCAGGCCCACCAGAGGTTGAGCGGCATAACCGTCAACTACCGCCAAATCGCCGTGGAGGCGCTTGCCGATGAGCAGCCCGAGGCCTATGACGCGGTCGTGTGCATGGAACTCCTGGAGCATGTCCCCGATCCCGCCGCGGTGGTG
>JASJED010000233.1 GCA_030065585.1 Desulfobacterales bacterium
ATCCGTTCCGTCGGCGGCCCTTGCCGTGTCTGCCATGATCTTAGTGGTGCGCCCGTAAGTCAACCTGGAGACGGTTTGCTGACGGTAAGGGTTAAACACCCTGTACGTCAGCAGGACAACCAGGAAGAGAACCAGGCCGAGTAGAATTTTATGTCGATTGCCGAGGACCATGTATGCACGCGATACGGCGTTCCTTTTCACGGCAACGGGGTTTCAACTATCGTGAGGCGCATCATTGAAATAGGCGGCCACTTCCATCTTCATCACGAGTAGGCCGGCCCGACGATCTTTGTCAATGCTGAGCTGCGCGATATAAAAAAGGCCGGGCAGTTGCCGTATGCCGTTGAGCAGGGCTTTGAGATCGGCATAATCGCCCGATGTTTCAATGGTACTGACGAAGCGCACCAGCGGCAGCCCGTTCACCGGTTCGGATTTAAACGCCAATTCGCCGGGATCCAGATCATGGCGACGAAATAGCAATTTGACCTCATTGAGGCGATCAGGAAAGCGAATCTTATGATCAACGCTATCCAGAAACGTCTGCCAGGCTTTTTGGCTTTCGGTATAATTCCGGGCCCGCAGTTGTAATTTGCGCTGGGCCGTCAATTCTTTCCGGCCGGCCTGATAGTTTTTCCGCTTAATGTTGATCTGCTCAATTTCACCGGCTACGAAAAAAAAGTAAAAGATCAAATTGGCGAGTAGCAACCCGGCGCACAGCAGCCAGAATCTTTTATGCGGTTTAAGTAAATATAGGAATTGTGACCAGGACATGCTAGCTTCTCTCGTGGATCAAAGATTATATCCGTGCAAAGGTTATTTAGTCTTTTTCGTTTTCTTTAACGCCAATCGCAGCCCACCGTAGCTTTCTTCCGGGAAGACCGCGTCCAACTGCAGGCGGCAATGCAACTTGAATTCCGTGCGCCTTCCGGAATTCGAGGGACTCTTGCCATCGGATTTATCGCCCAGGCCCATGTTTTCCAGCACGACGGATGCAAACATGTCCGAGGCCTCGAGGCTTTCCTGAAAGCGCACCAGTTGCTCCAGGGAATCGGTGTGGCCTGCCAGATCGATCCGCGTAAATCCATCCACGGGTCGAAACCGATCGATCACGACGACGTCCGGCAGCGCTTTTTCCAGGGCATCCAACACATGGGCCCACGGGAAAAGATCAAGGGCGATCAAACGGTTGACACGCAGGCTTTGGTTCATCAAATCCTCAAAGGCTTCGGGGCTGAAATCGGCCCCCGTCGTCCCGGCCGCGGCCAGTCTCTGGATTTGCGGTTGCAGTTGGTCGATTTTCTCCTGGTAGGCACGGCGTTCGCTGTAGGCCTGGTAACCCGTGTAAAGATTCAATAGTGTGGCCACGCTTACGACGGCGATGATGACGCCGAAAAGCAGGAAGCGAATACGGTGATCGATACGCTTGCGGGTGGTGAGGTTTATCTGGTCGAAATTCATTCGATTAGGCCTGCAAAAGACTTTGCGCGGCGCCGATAGCTGAAGTGAACGAAGAAAGCTTCAAGCGCTCCAGTGGTTGATGGTGGTCGAAAGGCGAATCGATCAATTCGTTTTCTTTTAAAACCGTCACCTTGATGTCGATCAGATTGCCCAGGACTTCCAGCAGTTCATCATGATAGCCGACTTGGCTCCCGATGCATAGCCTTTCGATGCGTTTGCCCGGATTGGTGTCCAGGTAATGTTGAATCGTCATGTCCACATCCTGGAAAAACTGCAGGTCGGAGAATCCCCGTTTGACGCCATGGAAGAACACCAGGCGTGTATTCTCAAACACCAGGAAATTGAAGTAATTATCAAATAGTCCCAGAAATGCCGATGTGCCCGCCTGGGGCATCCGGGGCGAGAAGAAATTGTAGAGATTGATGCTTGCGGGGCGCACCACACGCGTATCGATGGATAGGTCCGCCAGCAATTGCTCAAACTGTTGGATCACGCTGCGCATTCCGATCGTCACCAGCAGGTTCTCATTGCCGTTCGCATCGCGGCCGATGGGCTGATAGGAAACCCGGGTGTTCTCAATGGGGAAATGAAAAGATTTCTCAAGGCTCCAATTGATCAATTTTTCGGTCTCCGTGCGCGAAGCCGGTAATTTCGGGTAGCCACGAATCAGGATGCGAATAATCTCGCTCGGCAGCGAGAGCCCGGCCGTGGCAATACGGCTCGGGTAGCCTTCGATCAGGCTTTGGATGGCCGCCATGAAATCTTCCCGCCGAACGATGTTGGGCGATTTGAAGGCTGGTTTGACGGTATCCTCGGACAGGGGGGCACTGGCCCAATGCACCAGGCGCCAGTTCGCGCGAGATCCCTCGATTACCGCCAATTTGACGGCTTTGGGGCCGATTTCCATACCGGCCAGGTTTTTTTTCAACGTCCAGCGCACGGTTTAGTCATCCATCTCGACGAAGGTTACCCGATTGGCTTCCCGGAGGGTGGTCACGCCGTTGAACACCTCCTGCAAGGCGGCACGACGGAGAAAAATGGTGCCGGACTCGCGGGCCATTTGTTTGATTTGGGTAATGGCTGAGCGGGTGATGAACATCTCACGCATTTCATCATCCATCTCCATGATTTCGACGACGGCTTTCCGGCCCCGGTAGCCTGTTCCCTGACAGCGCTCGCAGCCTTTGGCCGTGTAGAATTCGTAACCCTTCACCATCTTGGGCGAGAGTCCGGATTCCATCAACTCGGCTTCCTCCGGTGTGTAGGGGGTTTTGCATTCGCACAGGGTGCGAATCAGGCGCTGGGAGGCGATACAATTCAAAGCGGCCATGAGATTGTCCGGCTGAATGCCCATGTGGGTGAAGCGGTTGATGACATCAAAAGAACGGTTGGCATGCACCGTGGTAAAGACCATATGGCCGGTCAGCGCCGACTGCAGTGCAATCTGGGCGGTCTCCGGATCGCGGATTTCACCCACCAGGATCTTATCCGGGTCATGGCGTAGAATCGACCGGAGCCCCCTGGCGAAGGTGAGGCCCTTTTTTTCGTTGACCGGAATCTGGACGATGCCTTCCAACTGGTATTCGACCGGATCTTCGATGGTGATGATTTTGGTGTCCTTGTGGTTGATCTCCGACAAGGCGCCGTAAAGGGTGGTGGTTTTGCCACTGCCGGTGGGCCCGGTCATCAGAAACATGCCATAGGGGGCGTTGATCATACGGCGAATCCGCAGCAGTTCGTACTCGGCAAAGCCGATGCCGTCGAGACGAAAATCACCGCGCCGCCCGACAATATTTTCCCGGTCGAGTATGCGGATGACGGCATCTTCACCGAAGATCGTTGGCAGGATGGAAATGCGGAAATCGATAAAACGCTCCGAGACTTTAAGCTTGAAACGCCCGTCCTGGGGGATGCGTTTTTCGGAAATGTCCAGTTCCGCCATCACTTTGATGCGTGAAATAATGGGGCTTTGGTGTTTGGCGTCGATGGGGTTGGTGGCCTGGTGAAGCATACCGTTGATGCGGTAGCGAATGATAATGCCTTTGGCGGTGGTCTCGATATGAATATCGCTGGCGCGTTTGTTGATGGCGTCCAGAATAGTCGAGTCGACCAGTTTAACGATCGGGCTTTCCTCGGTGGAGACCTTCTCGGCACTGAGGATGTAGTCGCCCTTGTCCGATTCTTTGACCACTGACAGTTGCATGCCATCGGTTGTGGCGTCGATGATCTTGCGGGATTTCTGGACCCGCTGGATGGCTTTTTTGATATTCTGTTCACTGGCGACCACGGCGTTGACTTCCAAATCGGTCAACATTTCCAGTTCGTCCACCAATTTGAGCAGATGTTTGGGTTCCGCCATGGCAATCGTCAGTTGATCGCCCTTCTTTTTAAAGGGTACGAATTTGTAGCGGGCCATCAGATCCAGCGGCACCATGTTCACCAGTTCCTCAGGGATCCGGCCGTCGACTTTGACATAGCGGTACGAGAACTGGGCCGCCATGATCTGCGCCAGGTCCTCGCCGTCGATCAAACCCTCTTCCAGACATAACTGACCGATCATCTGCTTGGAGATGTTTTTTTTGGAGAGAATGTATTTGAGGTCGTCCTGGGTCATGAACCCGAGTTTCAGGGCCCAATCGCCGAAGCGCAGCTGCTTGTATGCTTTAGGAGCCATATGTCTACTTGGTCGGCTTCGCTAAAGGCTCAATCTCGGCGTTGCCCGGCGTCGCTCGTCGCTGCGGCGTACAGTAAGTACGCCTCGCTCCTCCCGACTTAGGCGCCTTGACCTTGAGCCTTTATCGAAGCCTTTCGCTTTTCGTTGTTTTTGCCCGGCGTCGCTCGTCGCTGCGGCGTACAAATCGTACGCCTCACTTCTCCCGGCTTGGGCGTCTTGACCTTTTTTCCCTACAACTTCTTCATGCCCTTCATGTTCTTCATGGTGAGAAAGTTATATTTAAAATACGGTCCCGGCCAACTGGAATATGGGCAAATACATGGCCAGCACCATAAAGCCGATGACGAGCCCCATGATTAGCATCAGGACGGGCTCGATACCGGAGGACAGCGCCGAGAGCATGACGTCCACCTCGTCATCATAGAATTCGGCCGCGTCCAGCAGAACCTGTTCCAGTTCGCCACCGCTTTCGCCGGCGGCAATCATGCGCACGGCCAGATGGGGGAATTGCCCGGTTTCTTCCAATGCCTCGGAAAATCCGGTCCCCTCCGTAATGCGCACCACAACGGCGGCGGTTTGCTCCTGGAGGAAACGATTGTTCAAAGCCCCGGCGGCAAGTCTAACGGATTCGATCAGCGGCGCGCCGGCACCCAGGATCATGGCCACCGTGCGCGTGAACAATGCCGTGGCGTAGCTGCGATAAATGCGTCCCGTGTAAGGCAGGTTGAGCATCAGTTGATCGAATCGCACGCCGAAGGCCGCCTGGCGTTTAGCCCATTGGAAGCCGATTATCAGCGCCAGGCCGGCCAAAACGAGATAGACAAAGTTGGATCGCAGGACGTTGCTAAAAGTGATCAGCAGGGTGGTGATGGCGGGCAGGGGGGTATCGGATTCGAAATAGGTCTGGGTAAAGGATGGCACGACCCATACCAGCATCAATAGCAGCACGGCAATCGAGGCGACCGACAGAATCACAGGATAGACCGAGGCGGTCACCAACTTGCGACGCAGGGCCATGATTTTTTTCAGGTAGTCGGTGTGTTTGCTAAGGGCATCAGGAATATCGCCGCTTCTTTCGCCGGCCTGCAGGGCCGACAGGTAGATTCCTGAAAAGTGGCGAGGATATTTGGCAAAGGCTTCCGAAAGCGATTCGCCGGTGGAGACGTCATAGCGGACCTGCTGGAGGATCGTATGGAGTTCATTGGGTTTGCTTTTCTCAGTGATGGTATCAAGGGCATTGACAATCGGAAGGCCCGTGCGGATCAGCACGGCAAATTCCTTGTTGAAGGAGAAAAAATCACGAAGTTTGAATTTACGGGACGCGGTGGCAGGGCGTAAAGACAGACGGAGCGGGTCCTTGCGCTTGATCTTATATATAAAATGGCCTTCCTGCTCCAGGCGCGATTTCAAATCCTCCTTGGATCCAGCCGTCAGAGAGCGGGTTTCATAAGTCCCCTGCGGGGTCATATATTTGCAGCGATATGAGGGCATATGATCAAAAAAGATTGAATTTTTAAGCGGTTAGTAAACCATACTAATGTTTTTTAAAGTATAAAAACGTGGGTAAGTCAACATGACGGCCATAAATCACGATGGTTGGGGGGCAAAAGTTAGGCCGTCTCATTGTAAAGTATTTAATCGTGCCCAGATGCGGTGATGATGAAATCGGCAAGGTGTCCGATTCAGAAATGCGGATTATTGGTCCTGATCGAGGTCGCATCAGGGTTTGCGGTGAGGTGTCCGCCGGTAAGCCGCAGCCGGAAACCCGCGGAAAGCGAAGAGCAGGGTCAAAAAGACCATTTCTGGTCGGACACTACCTAACGTAGGCCATATTTGGAGATAAGACGGGAAAGATAGGTTCGCTGAATTCCCATTAATTTGGCGGCTTTGCTCCGATTTCCGTCGGTATGATCGAGATTGAGGCTGATGAATTCCTTTTTGAACCGATTGAGGGCTTCCTTCAAAGTCAACCCGACTTCCAGACCGGTGTCGCAGGTCTGGGAGTTGAAGATCGGCAGGTCTTCGGGGCTGATGGTCTGGCCGTCGCCCATGACCACCGCCCTTTCGATGGCGTTGCTCAGTTCGCGAATGTTGCCGGGCCAGTCGTACTTCAACATGCGCTGGATGGCCTGATCCGAAAGCTTTAAATTGGGCAGTCCGCGTTCACGGCGAAATTCATCCAGAAAATAATCGGCCAGCAGCGCGATATCCTCTTTGCGCTCCCTTAGCGACGGCATTTGAATCGTCACGATGTTGAGCCGATAGAAAAGATCTTCCCGAAACGTGCCCTCCTTGACTTCCTGGCTGATGTCCCGGTTGGTGGCGGAGATCACCCGCACATCGACCGAAATCGAATCGTTCCCGCCCACGCGGTAGAAGACCCCCTCCTGGAGCACCCGCAGAAGCTTGGCCTGCATGCCGGCACTCATTTCACCGATTTCATCGAGGAAGATGGTGCCGCCGTCGGCCAATTCGAATTTGCCGATTTTACGCTTCAGGGCACCTGTAAACGCCCCTTTCTCGTATCCAAAAAGTTCGGCTTCCAGCAGCGTTTCCTGGAGGGCGGCACAGTTTAGCACCACGAGCGGACCTTCTTTGCGCGGACTGGCCCGGTGGATGAGTCGGGCCAGCAACTCTTTGCCGGTGCCGCTTTCACCCAGAACCAGGGTGCTGGTGTTGGAGTTGGCCACTTTGAGAGCTTCGGTGGTGATCCGCTTCAGGGCGCGGCTTTTACCAATAATCTGGTGCTTGGATGCCAGTTCTTCACGTAAATCATGATATTCGCGGTGAACGCGCTCGAAACGTTTGGCGTTTTTGATCGCCCGGGCGGCCACCTCCGAAAAAACCGATAGATGATCCAGATCCGAGGCATGCAGTGGGCTGCCGTCGATTTTATCGATAACTTCGAGCACCCCCACAACTTCCCCGTCGATCTGCATGGGCACACAGGCAATCGATTGGGTTTCGAACCGCAAACTGTGACTGATGGAGTTGTCCCACAGGGCATCATTGGAGACGTCGGCAATTAGAATCGGCTCACCGGTTTGGGCCACGTGGCCGGCGATGCCTTGGCCCAGCTTGATGGTAAAAGATTTGAGCTGCTGTTTTTTTTCACCGGTGGCGGCTTTAAAAACCAGATTCTGAGAGCGGCTTTCCAGCAGCAGAATGGACCCGGCTTTGGCATTCAGGATGCCGGTCGCCGTCTCCAGGATCAATTCCAGCAGTTGCTCCAGGTCCTGGCTGGATGAAACCCAACTGGATATCTCACTTAGCCGTTCAACCAGACTCTCGGTCGATACTTTTTTGGTCGTCATTCGCGATTTCCATTCAGGACGGCCCTGGTAGGCTATCGTCCAAGTGCGTGATCCAAATTTCCCCTTGGTATGGGGCTTGGTTGCATATCATCTTTCCAGGCTGCTGGCCATGATGAATTTAGTGTCGTTTGATGCTATTCGATCACGCAATTTATATCGGTTGGCGAACATAAAACATTAAAAAATATAGCTTTTTTTATCTGTATAAAATAGTACACTCCAGCTCAATTTGCAACCAGCTTCTTTTAGTGTGAAAATTGTGATAATATCCTTAAATCTTTGGTGGTTAACCCTGGCGGTCCCGCAAAATACCCGATAGGGGCGTTGTGCT
>JASJED010000234.1 GCA_030065585.1 Desulfobacterales bacterium
GTAGAATACGCTTAAGATTAGTGTAAATTTGCTTAACACTTGGTCAGGAGAGCTGGAGGTAAAAAAATGATTAAACGCTCCTTAACAACCACGGCACTCGCACTTGTGATCGCCGCCGGTCTGTTGTTCGGCCATTTGGTCTGGAACGGCGGCGCCGGACAACGGATGGCCGACGCCCTGAATTACTTGGGACTGGAGGGACCCTCGGCGGCTGTGGCGGCCACACCCGACTCCAGCGTGATGGTGCCAATCAATTTCACCGAACTGGCCGAAAAAGCCAAAACCGGGGTGGTCAATATTCGTACGGTCAAAACCACCAAGGAGGGGGGGCCGGTCTTCCGCCATTTCTTCGGGCGCAATCCGTTCCGCCGCGAGGACCCCTTCCGGGATTTCTTCGGATTCGGCCCCCAGCGCGAGTTCAAACAGCGCAGCCTGGGTTCGGGCTTCCTGATCGATGACCAGGGCTATATTGTCACCAACAATCACGTGGTCGAGGATGCCGACCAGATCAAGGTTCGTCTCTACGACGAGACCGAATATGATGCCAAGATCGTGGGGCGCGATCCCAAAACGGACATCGCCCTGATCAAGATCGAAAACAACGGTGATGATCTAAAACCCCTCAAGCTGGGAAATTCCGACGCTCTGCCGGTGGGCAGTTGGGTAATGGCCATCGGCAGCCCCTTTGGGCTCGAACAGACGGTGACGGCCGGCATCGTCAGTGCCAAGGGCCGGATCATCGGCTCCGGGCCCTATGACGATTTCATCCAGACCGATGCATCCATCAACCCGGGCAATAGCGGCGGGCCGCTGCTCAACCTCAAGGGTGAGGTCGTCGGTATCAATACGGCCATCGTGGCCAGTGGCCAGGGCATCGGTTTTGCCATCCCGATCAACCTGGCCGACGGGATCATCGCCCAATTGAAAGATAGCGGCGAGGTTTCCCGGGGCTGGCTCGGCGTGGGAATTCAGAACCTGACGCCCGAGTTGTCCGAATACTACGGAATCGATCGGAAAGAGGGTGTCCTCGTCACCCAGATCTATGAGGGTGATCCGGCCGATGAGGCCGGCATTCGGGAGGGCGACATCATCGTCGGGCTCGATGGCCGCGAAATCAAGACCAGCCGGGAGCTGTCCCGTTATGTGGCCGAAGCCGGCGTTGGCAGCAAACTGAAGATTGCCCTGATTCGCGACGGCCGCCAAAAAACCGTGCGGGTCAAATTGGCCAAGCGTCCGGATCAGGAACCCACGCTGGCACGCGGTGAATCCCGTTCCGATGGCATGGGATTGCGGGTGCGCGAGATCGATCCTCAGATTGCCGAGCAGCTGGGGGTCGACCCGGATCAGAGCGGAGTCGTCATCGTCCGGATTGATCCTGAAAGCGCGATCGCCCAGGCGGGGGTTCGGCGGGGTGACATCATTATCGAAATCAACCGCAAGCCCGTGGACGATCTCAAGGATTACCAAGCCCTGGTCAGAAAGATCGATCAAGGCGATACGGTCCAGATGCTCTTGCGACGCGGCGGGGGCGCGATGCTGGCTGTGAAATTCAAACGCTAATCGCGCCGGGGTGCTTTTTAAACGCGGTATTGTTTTGGGAATCATTGAAGGGTGGCCATATGGCCACCCCCTTTTTGGGCTGATCTTCAGACAACCCCTGAGATGTTTGTCCCTTTCGTGTGGGGCTTACCCGCAGAGCAGGTTAACCCGCCTACCCGAGGAACGGCAGATGCATATCCGTCCTCCTGGGCGAAGTCATTTCATTCCGCAGTGGCCGGTTCCCAGAGATAGTAAAAACCGGTTCGGGCCTCGAGCATGCCGGTCGGCAGCCCCAGGTTTAAAAGGGCGCTCCGGTGCGGCTCCCCCAGCGCGGCGGAGTTGTATACCGTATCGTCGGGGTATTCGTTACGGCGATAGACTACCACACGGGCATCGTCCCCTAATGCGGCGGTGCGCCGCGCCGCGGCCAAGGCGTCTGCGGTGTAGCCGATTTCATCCACCAGACCCAGTTCCAGGGCCCGGTCGGCCAGGAAGACACGTGCCGTTCGTATCTCTTGTTGCGCCGTCGGCGAAAGGCGCCGATGGGCCATCACCAGCTTGATGAAACGTTGTCCCAGCTGGTCGGTCAAGTCCTGAATCAAGGCGTCTTCTTCGGCGGTCCGGGCCCGAAAGGGCGATCCCATATCCTTGTTCACGCCTGACTTGTTGACCACCACCGCAACGCCAATTTTGTCCATTAGGCCTTCGACCTGGGGCCTGATGAAGATCACACCGATAGAACCCGTAAGCGATGTGGGGTGGGCCACAATCCGGTCGGCCGGCAGGGCCAGATAGTAGCCGCCCGAGGCGGCCAGCCCCATAAACAGGGCGATAACTTTTACCCCGCTCCGGGTCTGATAGGCCTGGATTTCATGGTACAGTATATCGCTGGCGGTCACGCTGCCGCCAGGCGAGTCGATCTTGAGGATCAGCGCCTTGATCTGCTTGTCCGTTTCGGCCTTGCGCAGTTGGGCCATTACGTTCTGCACCAGTCCCGGGCGATCGCGCAGCAAGCCGCGCGAAGGGGCCGTGGATATTTGGCCTTCGATCGGGATCATCAGGATTTTGTTGGCCCCGGTGCCTTCCAAGGTGTACTCGCTGTAAGGGACGGTTCCGTCCGTAAACAGCTTTATTTTGGGGGCGCATCCGACCGTTACCACCCCCACCATCAATCCCACAGCCACTAACCCTCGCCAATTCATCGTTGGCCCCTCCTACGGTTACATAAAACGCCCGATCCACCCGAGGCGGATAAATATCGGCGTTACGCGTAGCCCTCGTCATTGCGGCCTTTGTTATGTACGCTGCATTTCTGGCGCTTTGCAACCCGTGATCTCGAATGTTTTTAAAATCGCCTAAGGTTGGTTGCGCGTTTAGCGTGTTTGTTTTGCTGATTGATAGCCAGCCTGAAATTGGGTGTCAAGCCGGTGCCGGTCGCCATGGCGATTTGCGTGGCGTTGGTGTAAAGAGGGCTCTGATCTTGATAGATGATTGAAATCGATAACCTTTAATAGCGAAGTTGCCATGATGCCATCCGGGGCGCGTACCCGCAAAACGTCCGACCCTCAAGCCCAGCTCATGCAGAAGGGGCAGCTCGACTTTGGTGGCGCCTTCATGGTGGCCTCCCGCATGGTCCGCGGCTTTGCGGAGCAACCCGCGCGGGTCGACCGGTCCGCGCTGGACAGGCTGGACCGGACGCTGGGGGTCGCCAGCTATCGCCGCCAGAAACAGGCGTATTTCTTCTACCGCGAAGTGACCGGCGGTCTGGCGGCCGTGGCGGCGGGGCATCCGGACCCCGCGGTGGGAGGCCATGCCCTGGGCCTGCTGGAGCGGCGTTTGGGCCATGGCCATTACGGCCTGCACCGGGCGGTGGCCGAGGCCCTGGGCGGTTTGCCGCTGGAAATGGCGCCTCCGGTATTTGCCGACCGGGCGCTTCCCGTGCCCCGGGCGGCGATGGCGCCGCCCAAACTGAACCGGGCCTGGCTCCGCCAGAGGGGTTTCGACGGCCTTGCGGCGGGACGCTGGATGGGACGCAGTCTGGTGCTGGATGCCGGTTCCCGCGGGCTGGTGGTGGTCAAATGCCTGCGCGGCGGGGAAACGCCGGCGGCGCTGGTGCGCGAGGCGCTCTGGATGGATCGGTTGGCGGCGATGCGTGCCGCCTTTGCAGAGCCTTTTGCGATCCCTATTCCGTTGATGCCCAGCGGCGGTGGCCTGCTGCGGTTTACCTCCGATCTGCCTTCCAAGGATCGCCCTCCGCCGGGCCTTCATCCGATGCGTCTTGCGCTGGTCTACGCGGCAAGCGGTGATTACTTCCGCTACCCCAACAGCCCCACCGGTCCCCAGCGGCTTGCGGGAGAACAGGTCCGCGAAACCTTCGAGCGCTGCGCCTGTCTGCTGGGACAGGCCCTGGCCCACGACCTGGTTCACACGGCCCCGATCCCGCTGTTTCACAATCGCACCCAGCGGCATCGCCGTGCGGACGGGGGGCGTTACGAGTGGCCCCGGGCCGGGCGGCTGGACCGCTGGCTGGCATCCTGCCGTTATCCCAACATCGCCCGGAGCGGTCTGCGGGATTTCGAGCATTTCCGGCTGCTGACGGACACATCCTTTACGCGTTACGAATGGATCGGCGTCCACCTGATCAGCCTGTTTCTGGTGGCCGCCAGCTATTTTCGCACGGCGGCACCGCAGCGTGTCGGGCAGGATGCCGCGGGACGCCCGGTGGATGCCCGCGATCTGTTCGAGCCCCTGCTTCTGAGCGATATGATCCGTTCGATTTGTGAGGGTTACCGCCGGGGTTTCGTGGGCTTCGGCTCCAAGGGCCCGCTGCCTTTCGATCTGGAAACCGCTGTGGCCCGCATGATCGAGGAAATGGGCGTGGACCGGCACATGGAAGAAGTGCTGCGCACGGTGGATCAGAACGACATGTCACGGGAGGCTTTCGCCTCGTTTTTGATGGCGCGGGGTTTTTCCCGTGTTCAGGCGGCGGCCGTTCGCCGCGGGCAGGCCGACATCGTGCTTCAATCCGGCCCTCATCTGGGCGGCTTCAATCAGACCATTTCGCTGCCGGAGCTGATCCACATGACCGGGGCCGTGGCGGCGGACTGTGTCGCGCGGCGGTTTCGACGGGAGCGCGGCTGGGCGCCGCCGGCCTAACAGCCTGCTCAAGAGGCTCAAGCGTTTTCCGGGAAAATCAGGTGGTCGAGAATCAACCCCCAGAAGGCCGCACCGGAGGGCGTCGTGAACAGCCAGCCCAGATGGGCCAGGCATCCGGCGCAGACCGCCACCCGCCAGGCGTATCCCCTGAACCAGGTGAATTCGTCCGAGGGCGAACCCGCCGCGCCGCAGCCTTCGGCGGCCTGAAAACAGCCGATCGTGAAGACCATTCCGCTGGGGTTGGCAAAGGTGTGCTGGTGGGCGCCGTGGACTTCGGTGCGGTCCTCCTCGCGGGTGATGGGGTGGAGGCATTCCCGGCAGAGTACCCGCCGCATGGTTTTTTCTTCGGTGTCATCGGCCGCCAGCGCTTCCGATTTTGAATCGTCCCGGCCGGGCGGCTGGGGTTTGAGCAACTCCCGCGGCACCACCCCGCCGGGTGGCGGTGGCAGTTGACGAGGTGAGGGAATTTCAAGCGGGTACCGCATGGTGTCGACTCTTGTTGACTCACTAGCCGGTTCACTCCGGCGGTCTTAGTGTTTACAGTCGGGAAACGATGTTTAATGTGCCAATATAGGCACTTTTCAACGCCGTGAAAACTTATGGGTACAAAACTGGGAGATGCCGCTATGACCACCGAACACGATGAAACCCAGGATGAGCTTGATTGCCAGGTGACGGTCTACGACGGTTCGTGGATGACCTGCGATATGATCGAAGAAGCCCGTGATGACTGAACCCCTTCACGGTCGCTTGATTTAACCGTTCGAATTGACTAAAGGTCTGACTGTCGAAGCTTTCGACAGCAGACCTTTTTATATTTACCCCGGCGTTCCAACGGCCGGCCACGGCGTTTCTGGAGACACCATCATGAAGAAAACCGCAGTTTATTTGGTTTTAAGTCTGTATCTGCTGGGTGCCGCCCATGCTTACGCCTTGAATCCCATGCTGCTGAAGGCCAATGAAAAATCAGCGGAGGAAGCGCCGGCCGCCGAAGCCCCGGATCTGCCCGCCAACATGAGCGCCGCCGATATCGACGCCCTGATGGCCAGGCTCAACGACGAGCAGGTGCGGCGTTTGCTGATCGAGGAACTGCGCGCCGAGGCCGCGGCAACGCCATCTGGTGCGTCCGAGCAGGTCGGTGGGCTGCGCGGGACCATTCGCGGACTGGAAAATGCCACCCAACTTTACATCAGTCGCGCCTATCGGCTGGTGGTGAGCCTGCCGAATATGCCGGGCGACCTCAAGGGGACCCTCGACCGCCTGACCGACTATGAAGGCCTGGGGCGGCTGATGGTAATGGTTTTCATCGCTTTGTGCCTCCTGGCGACGGGTTGGGTGGCCGAGAAAATCTTTTTCCGATTCACGTCCGGGCTGCGGCAGCGCATCGAAACCATGCCCGGCATGGAGGGGATTCTGCGCTTCTGGGGGGCCTTGATCAATGCCCTACCCGAGTGTTTGGGGCTACTTATCTTTTCCGTGACGCCCCTGCTGGTATCATCTATGGTGGTGGATCGGCAGGACCGTAACATGCGCCTGCTTTTTCTGGCCTTCCTGATGGTCTCGGTCATCATCCGGGTCTGTGCGCTGGTGTTGCGCCTGCTTTTTTCTCCCAAAGCTGCGAACCTGCGTCTGCTTCCCCTGCCATGCGCGGTGGCGCAGTACCTGCATCGACGCCTGCTGCTGATGGTCAACGTTGTTACCGTCAGCTGGGTACTGGGTCTATTGTTGCTCCATCTTGAGGTCAACCGGCCGGTCCAGGTCTGGTTTTTCATCGTTTTGGGATCCCTGATCATCATTATGTTTGCAGGAATGGTCTGGCGTAATCGCCATATCGTCAAAAACTATTATCTAGACCGTCGGCATATCGCCTGTGAAAAACGGGCCTGGCTGCGGGAGCAGTTCGCGTCCATGTGGCATATTCTGGCGATCGCGTATCTTTTTCTGGTCTGGCTGCTGGCGCATTGGCGCGTGGTGACGGCGGATGAGATTAAATTCGACGGCACCTACATCCTCAGTCTGCTGATCGTTCCGATCTACCTGGCCCTGGACCGCATGGCCCAGTGGTGCGTCATATCCGTATTCGCCAAGAAAACCGATGCGCCGGACGGGGCCAAGCCGCCGACCATCGAACAAGCGACTGAAAATGTCGTCGAACCACCGGACGGCGAGGAGGTGCTCGAGTCACACGCAGCGGAAGGTAAGGGCTATCTCGATATTGCCAGCCGGGTGGTGCGGGTGGTGGTGTTCATCGCCGTGGCGCTTTGGTTTCTGGATATCTGGGGATTCCACATCACCTTCGGCGAAGCGGCCGTCGGCGCGGTAGTGGATGTCCTGATCACGCTGCTGTTGGCGCACATCGCCTGGGAATTCATTAACTCCACCATCAATCGCAAGCTGGCCGAGGGCGGCTTTGTCGAAGGCGAGGAGAACAAGGACGATGAGGACGAGTGGGGAGGCGGCGCCGCCCAGGACCGCTCCCACACCCTTCTGCCCATGCTGCGCAAATTCCTCGGGGTTGTCATGGTGGTCATGGTGACCCTGATCGTGCTCTCATCGATCGGGGTGGAAATCGGTCCCTTGCTGGCCGGTGCCGGGGTGATTGGTCTGGCCATCGGTTTCGGGGCCCAGAAACTGGTGCGCGACATCCTCTCGGGGATCTTCTTTCTGATGGACGATGCCTTTCGCGTGGGTGAATATCTGGATGCCGGCGGCATTTCCGGCACTGTGGAGCAGATCACGCTGCGCACCATCAAGCTGCGCCACCACCGGGGCATGCTTCAGATCGTTCCTTTAGGTGATCTGGCCTCCATCACCAACTATATGCGCGGCGGCATCGTGGTGAAGTTTGACCTGCAGCTGCCCTATGACACGGACATCGACAAAGTGCGCAAGATCATCAAGAAGGTCGGCAAGGCCATGCTGCTGGACGAAGAGATCGGGGCGGATTTCATCAAGCCGGTCAAATCCCAGGGGGTGCGCAGCGTGGGCGATTCGGTCATGACCTTCCGGGTGAAGTTCACGGCCCGGCCCGGCACCCATTTC
>JASJED010000235.1 GCA_030065585.1 Desulfobacterales bacterium
GCAGCAACTCAGGATAGACAGATGTCTTGTCGGGCGCCATCACCATGAGGCATTTAACCCCATGCAGCTCCCAGAAGGCTTGCGTTCCGGCAGTAATCAATTGGAAGCGCACGATTTTTTTTCTGGACATGTGTTTCAGACCCAGATAACCCTCCACTGTCGGGGCGAGGTCGAAATTAGGGAATAGGTCATCATCTTTTCCCTTCACGAAATACCGGACATTCGTATTGAGTCCCAACTCCCAGATGTTCATGTACAAGGCGATCATATGTGATCGGAATCCGAGATTATCGGATAGATAATTCTCAATGCTTTCGGACCATTGCAGATACGGTAAGGCCCTCAAATTGGGCTGGGGTATATTCTTTCTTTGTTCAAAAATATCGATTGGTTTAGGGCTAAGTCCACTTAGGAACGCGGCTAAGGGCATAAACAGTATCAGGCCGAATAAGGCAAAGAAGGCTATGTTAACCATCCTTTCAGCCTTAACTGGATAGGCTCGATATTTTTCTGATTTATTAATTGGTTAAACTCCTCAGTGGGATCAGGGTGCTTAACGTCTCAAACCGGCAGATACAGGTCAGCACAATCGTTTTGCGACACGCGGCCCGTTCTTTAGATAAGGATTGGCGATCGCCCGGAAACCGACTATATTAGGACTTTCGCGTGAGCAACTGTTATCCGTGCTTAATTGGCCTTGTGGTAAGTATGTATCCGCCTATTGACGTTTCGCCTGTACGCAATCCGATCTTGAAGTCTTTGCCAAACGCCCTGATCGAGATTTACAGCGTCCCATATAACCGAAAAATATTTCCTCGCCAATGGTTTATAAAAAACACCAAATTTAAATCGCGTAATTCCAGTGGGCGGATTCAAGGTATTATCAACGTGGCGGCCTTGTCGGTCCTTCTGAACCTCGGTCTGGCCGGCTGCACGACCCTGCATGGCTATGTGGAGCGCGATTCGCTGATCGACTTTTTCAAGAGCACCATGGCGCGCGACAACAGGCCGAGTTGGCCTCGTTCAATTTTTTTTCGTGACGGCCGGGAAGAAGGCCTGCCGCTGATGAGCAAGGACGCCCGGGCCCATGCGCTGCTCGACCGGGAGGTCCCCCTGCTGTCCGCGGCCTGATACCGCGGATGTCCCGCCCCTTCGCCTTGAAATATCCGATAATCATAACGATATTAATACCCAACGATAGGCCGCCCTAAAGACCAACTTCCCAGGGTTGAATATGCGCCGGTCAGGAGCCATAATAGACTCCTGAAAAGTTGCCTTAGTCACAATCCCTTTAGTCGGCAGGGCTCTGAAGGGCGGTTTGCCGGAGAATGAATGCAATGACCGACAATCCCATCGAGGTGTTGGACGATATTCTCTACAGTTTGAAGCGGCAGCGGGACGAAGGTCTGACCGGCTTCGACTGCGGCGAGGAGGCCGCCGCCCGGATGACGGAATGGGGCAAGCCCTTGCGCCGCAATCCGCAGTCGCTCGAGCGCATCCGGGCCGAAATGGGCAACTGCCGCCGCTGCCCGCTATGCCAGAAGCGCACCCACATCGTCTTTGGGGTCGGCAACCCCAACGCTCAGCTGGTATTCGTGGGCGAGGGGCCCGGACACGAAGAAGACCGCCAGGGCGAGCCCTTCGTGGGAGCCGCGGGCGAGCTTTTGACCAAGATCATCCAGGCCATCAAACTGACCCGTGAGCAGGTCTACATCGCCAACGTCGTCAAGTGCCGACCACCGAACAACCGCAACCCCGCGCCCGACGAGATCAAAACCTGCCTGCCTTTTCTGGAGCGCCAGATTCAGGCCATCGCGCCGCGCTTCATCGTGGCCCTGGGCAAGGTGTCCGCCCAGACCCTTTTGGGCTCTCAGGTACCGATATCCAAACTGCGGGGGCGTTTCCATGATTATGGCGGCATCCGGTTGCTGCCCACCTATCACCCCGCTTATCTGCTGCGCAATCCGTCCGCCAAACGCGATGTCTGGGCGGATATGCAGATGCTCATGAAGGTCTACGACTATGACGTTTAAAAAATTTTGCCTGGCTGCCGCCTTATTGCTGATCCTGATACCCACAGCGGCGGCGGCTGCACCGGGCGAGATCCGCGTGATCAAGGTGGCGGATGCCATTGGTCCGGGGGTGGCAGTTTTTATCAAGGACAGTATCGCCGAGGCCGAAGACGACCAGGCCGCCTGCATCGTCATCGCCCTTGACACCCCCGGCGGGCTGGCGAGTGCCATGCGTGAAATCGTGATGGCCATCCTGGCCTCGCGGGTACCCGTGGTGGTCTACATCAGTCCTTCCGGAGCCCGGGCGGCCTCGGCCGGGGTGATGATCACCATGGCGGCCGACATCGCGGCCATGGCGCCCGGCACCAATATCGGGGCCGCCCACCCGGTGGGGGCCGGCGGACGCGAGATCGACGAGACCATGTCCGAGAAGGTGGTCAACGACATGGTGGCGCATGCCCGCAGCGTGGCCGAGCAGCGGGGACGCAATGCCGACTGGGTGGAAAAAGCCATCCGCGAGAGCGTGGCCGTGACCGAAACCGAAGCCCTGGCGCAAAACATCATCGATCTGGTGGCTACGGACATGGATGATCTGATTGCCCAGCTCGAAGGGCGGGAAGTGGCCGGTAAGGGCACCCTGACCCTCAAGGACGCCCCCCAGAAGGTCGTGCAAGAAAGCCTGCGCGACAAGGTGCTCAAGGCCATCAGCGACCCCAATATCGCCTTTATCCTTTTTTTGCTGGGGGCCGCCGGGCTCTACTTCGAGCTCTCCAATCCCGGCGCCGTGTTACCGGGGGTGATCGGCGGCATCTGTCTAATTCTGGCCATCTTCGCCTTCCAGATGCTGCCCGTCAATTACGTGGGCATCCTCCTGATTGCGCTGGCCGTGATCTTTTTCATTCTGGAGGTCAAGGTCACGAGTTACGGCATGCTGAGCGTCGCCGGTGTGGTGTCCCTTTTTCTCGGGGCCCTCATGCTCTACGAAGGCGATGATCCGAGCGTTCGGCTTGCGTGGAGCGTGCTGATTCCCACGGTGGGGCTCATTTCAGCCTTTTTCGTGGCTGTTGCCGGGCTGGCCTTTCGGGCCCAGACCGCGACGACCCTGACCGGGCAGCAGGGACTGGTGGGCAAGATCGGGGTGGTCAAGCAGGCCCTGGATCCCCAGGGCAAGGTTTTCGTCCACGGGGAGTTGTGGCAGGCCATCGCCAGGGTGCCCATCGAAGACGGCCGCAAGGTCCGCATCACGGGGGTCGAGGGACTGACCCTCACGGTGGAGCCGGCCGAGGAAGCCGCCGCCTGAAGCCGTAAGGCGCTTTATAGATTCTATGACAATGGAGGGAGCATGTACTACCAGGTAATTTTCATCGTCGTCGTGACCGTCTTATTTCTGGCCGCCGCGATCAAGGTCCTCAACGAGTATGAACGCGGGGTCATCTTTCGGCTGGGCCGGGTGATCCGGGCCAAGGGGCCGGGGCTGATCATCCTGATTCCGCTCATCGACAAGATGGTCAAGGTCAGCCTGCGCCTGGTGGCCATGGATGTGGATCCCCAGGACGTGATTACGCGCGACAATGTTTCGGTCAAGGTCAACGCCGTGATTTATTTCCGGGTGATCGACCCCACCAAGGCGATCATCGAGGTGGAGAACTACAGCTACGCCATGTCCCAGCTGGCCCAGACGACGATCCGCAGCGTGTGCGGCCAGGCCGAGTTGGATGATCTTTTATCCGAGCGCGAAAAGCTGAATTCCAAGCTCCAGGAAATCCTGGACACCCACACCGACCCCTGGGGCATCAAGGTCGCTACGGTGGAGCTCAAACACATCGACCTGCCCCAGGAAATGCAGCGCGCCATGGCCCGTCAGGCCGAGGCCGAGCGCGAGCGCCGGGCCAAGATCATCAATGCCGAGGGTGAACGTCAGGCCGCCGACCGGCTGGCCGAAGCGGCCACGATTATCGACCAGAATCCGGTGGCCCTGCAGTTGCGCTATCTTCAAACGGTCAGCGAAATGGCCGCCGAGAGCAACTCCACCACGGTCTTTCCGATTCCGATCGACTTGTTTCGCCCCCTACTCAAGCAAATTGAACGGGACCAGGAGGCATGACGCGCTTTAACAGCCTTTTAGGGGCCGTCGCGGCCCCGCGGCCAGCCACCGTCAACTATACGGTTGACAGGGGCGCAAGGGGTGTTTTATTTAGATCGCTTTATCTGACACGGAATATCTTACCTGGTGGACAGGTTCGGTGGTGGTCGGTTGGGTCACGAATTAATGGTGTCAGGTTTCGGGTGTCAGGGATCAGGCGGCCATAAACCGAAATATAGCCCTTTAATTTCACCTGAACACTGACACCGCTGCAAGGGTTCCTTGTTACTTACATACAAGGTGTCGGAGAATGGCACCACCCCTCGCCTAAAGCCTGACACCCGAAACCTGACACCCAATAACGCGGCGGGAGACGCGTTTACCCCGACAATCCCCGGGATGGGCCCAACCGGATTTAAAAACCCGGCCATTGATGGAAAATTACACGCACCTTCGCTGAGCGTTTAGCCGAGGGCGCGTATCGACCGGATCTAGCGGGGGCCTGGCCGCCTCTGCTTAGGCGTTATTGATGCTGCAGAAGGGAGAGCGACCCCATGGGTGGAAAGAAGAAAGAAGCCAAGGAAAAACCCCTCGAGAAGATGACGGCGACCGAATTGCGCGAACTCGCCAAGGAAATCCCGGATATCACCGGCGCGCACGGCATGAACAAGCCCGAACTGGTTACGGCCATCAAACAGGCCCGCGGCATCGAAGACACCCAGAAAAAGAAGCGCCGGGGTTCGGTGCGCGAGATCAAAGCCAAGATCCAGCAACTCAAGAAAGATCGTGCCGCCGCCCTGGAGGCCCAGGACGCCCGACGGGCCGCGATCTACAAACGCAAGATCTCGCGCCTGAAGAAAAAGACCCGCCGCGCGGCGTAAGCAATTCGGCCGTGGCGGATCGCACCCCTCCATACGCAGCCCCGGAAGACCGGCCAGGCGGAATCCGGCGTATCGATCCCTCCCGACTGGCGTTCGACATCGACGGGGTGGTGGCCAATACCATGCAGCTGTTCCTGGACATCGTCCGCGATCGCTACGGCATCAATCACATCCGGCTCGAAGACATTACCAGCTATAAACTGGAGGACTGCCTCGACCTGGACCCCGAGGTGATCACAGCGGCCATCCACTGCCTGCTTCAGGGCGACGGGGGGTACGATCTCAATCCAATGCCGGGCAGCCGCCGGGTGCTGGCCCGTATGGCCCGATCGACGCCCCGAATGCTGTTCGTGACGGCGCGCCCCGACCGGGAAGTGATCCAATCCTGGCTGCGCGATCGGCTGGACGTGCCGCATACGGCCATCGAAGTGGTGGCCACGGGTGGGTTCGAGTCCAAGGCCGATGCGCTCGCCGAGGCCGGCATGCAGTATTTCGTGGAAGACCGTCTGGAAACCTGTTTTCTGCTGGCCGCCGCAGGCTTTGAGCCGATTGTCTACCGGCAGCCCTGGAATCGCCAGCCGCACCCGTTTCACGAGGTCGGCGGCTGGGAGGAGATTGAGGCGCTCATCAGGTTCAGCCCCGGAGTCTAACCGGTGGCGACCTTTAACGAAGGAACGGAGTGAGGCCCGTTGAAATCCCAAGCGACCGGATCCCAGACCATCGATCGCTTCGTGGAAGCCCTGGCAATCGAGAATGGATACTCGGCCAACACTTGTCGGGCCTACCGCACGGATCTCTACGCGTTTGCCCGCATGGTTTGCGCGGCGGAGGCCGGATCCGCGGTGCCGGACGGCGGTGTGCCGGCCCGGTTCGATCCCCGGCGTGTGGATGCGCTGACGATCCGCGGTTATCTGGCGATTCTCTACCGCAAGAACAGCAAGGCCACGATCGCGCGCAAGCTTTCGGCCGTGCGTTCCTATTTCCGGTACCTGCAGCGTCAGGGGCTGGTGGAACATAACCCGGCCGAAACGGTTCTGACCCCCAAACAGGAGAAGCGCATTCCCCATTATCTGACGGTGGACGATGTCTTCCGCCTGCTGGACCAGATTCAAGACGACACCCTCTTGGGTCTGCGCAATCGCGCCATTTTCGAGACGCTCTATTCGACCGG
>JASJED010000037.1 GCA_030065585.1 Desulfobacterales bacterium
CGTCATTGCGGCGTACCTTAAGTACGCCTCATTCCTCGGGCTTCGCAAGCCTTGATCTCGAGCTCTTTACGAGACCCTCCGAAACATGACTTTTTACGAAATCATTGAAGTTGCAAATGCCTAAAGTGAACTAAAGTGCCTAAAGTTCTGGTGTGCCTTCGGCACATCGGTTTTCAATAAGCGGCGCAATGCGCCTCATCAACTTTGGCGCACTTCACACTTACCTCGGAGGCCCACCGCCCCTCAACCATCTCGCGACGCTGCGCTGCACGGCTTTGAACTTGAGCCTCCCCATGGGACTGTGTTATGAACGCCCTCGTCCAAGCGAAGCCGAACGGCCGTATCTTTTAGCGAAAGGGTTATTCATGATCCGCATCAACGAAAACTATCGCAAACTTCAATCTTCATATCTTTTCAGCGAAATCGCCAAACGGGTCGCCGCCCACCAGGAAGCCCATCCCGAGGCGGATATCATCAAATTGGGGATCGGCGACGTTACCTGCCCCCTGCCCCCGGCGTGCGTCAAGGCCTTTCACGAGGGGATTGAGGCCCTGGCGGACGAGACCACCTTCAAGGGATACGGTCCCGAACAGGGTTATCCCTTTTTGCGCGATGCCATCGCCGCCCACGACTTTCAAAGCCGCAACGCCGATATCAGCAGCGACGAAATATTCATCAGCGACGGGGCCAAATGCGATACCGGCAACATCCAGGAATTGTTTGCCACGGACATCAAGGTGGCCATCCCTGACCCGGTTTACCCCGTCTATCTCGACACCAACGTGATGGCCGGACGCAGCGGCGCCTTCCGCGAGGGCCGCTACGGCGGACTGGTCTACATGGAATGCCACGCGGACCAGGGCTATCTGCCCGCGTTACCGTCGGAGCCGGTGGACCTGATTTATCTGTGCTTTCCCAACAATCCCACGGGGGCTGTGATTTCAGCGGCCGGCCTGAAAGAATGGGTCGACTTCGCCAAAGATAACAAGGCCTTGATTTTATTCGACGCGGCCTACGAAGCCTTTATCCGCGATGCGCAACTGCCCCGGTCGATCTACGAAATCGAAGGCGCCCGGGAAGTGGCCATCGAGTTCCGCAGTTTTTCCAAAACCGCCGGTTTCACCGGCACCCGCTGCGCCTATACGGTGGTGCCCAAATCCTGCCGCGCCTTCGATGCCAGCGGCAGCCCGCAAAAGCTGCACGACCTCTGGAACCGCCGGCACACAACCAAATTCAATGGGGTTTCCTACCCGGTGCAGTGTGCGGCCGCGGCGGTTTACAGCCCCGAGGGCCAGGACCAGACAAGAGAACTCATCGATTATTATTTGAACAATGCCGCGATTATCCGCAAGGAAATGCTTGGATTGGGATTTCAACTTGCGGGGGGCGAAAACGCACCCTACCTCTGGATCAATACCGGCCAGGATGCCTGGGCCTTCTTTGACCGACTGTTGACGCAAGCCGGCGTGGTCACCACACCGGGGCCGGGGTTCGGTCGCTGCGGGGAAGGCCACATCCGCATCAGCGCTTTTAACAGCCTGGAAAAGGTCAAGGCGGCCATGCAGCGGATCAAGACCGCCCTCCACTAGCGGTTGGCACCGTTGCCGCGACCAACCAATATTGTCATCGGATGACAAATATCGTCATCCGATGCCTTTATTGGGGAGGTGCAGAACCGCCGGCCTCCTAAACGCGGTTTCCTCGTAATTTTATCAATATTTCAACCAGTTCGTCCCCAATGATTACGTTCGGCAAACCTCTGAATTCAAATGGCATTCATTTTGCTAACGTTCTAAAGCGCAGTTTCGGCAAACGGTAATCGTCTCAACGAAAGCGCGATGAATCATGAAAAACCACCATCCTATCCTGCTGAGCGCTATCCTCTGGGCCTTTTTCGTAACCGCGGCCGGCGCCGCACCGATCGACTTACCGATGATCGACGATACCCGTGTTTACACTTTCGACGGCACAACACGGATCGATCTGGATGACCCGATATTCGATTCACAGCTGAGCTACCGCACAGGCGCCCTTTGGTTCAATGCCGCAGATATCGATCCCTTGCAGATGCTCTATGAGGAAGGTGGACGCATCAATGGCTTGAACATCTTCCTCGACCAGGGACGGATTCATGCGGGCGCCTGGGCCAACCAGTCGGGGCAGTGGTTGTCGCTGCCGACCACCGCCAATCAGTGGCACCATGTCGCCTATGTTTATGATCAGGGCCAGTTCGCACTCTTTTACGATGGCGTGGAAAACCAAAGCGTGGCCACAGGCTTCACCAGTATTCCCAACCACCCGGGCGCCAACGGGCTGGGGGGTGTCAATGGCAGGACCCGGATCGGCAATGCCGCGTCCGAGCAACTGAGCGCCAGCGCTTTCTATACGGGTTTTCTGGCCGGCGTCGGCTTCGACAGCGCGGCATTGAACGCAGGGGATCTTGCGGATCTGGCCGACCGGACCAGCCCGACGCCCCTGCCGCCGGCGGCGCTGCTACTCGGCAGTGGGTTGGCCGGAATATTGCTGATCACCCGGCGCACCACCCCATCATGAGAACCGCCTTGATTTCGTGGTCATCCGCGCTGGGGGCCGTACGCGGTTGACAATCGATTGGTGCTGTGCTGAATGTGCATGCAAACGCTTTCAGGGATAAAAAGCTTTGGATATGAGGCGTTCAGCACATCAAACCAATGCAACCGGCGGCAAGATCTGCCGGTTGCCCTTGCTGATCGGGTTTTTGGTCTGGGCCGTATTCAGTCAGCAGGCCACGGCCCAGGAAACCGTGGCGCAGATTCGCCTGCACAACCGCCATGTCAGCGAAGTCCTGCCGGCCGCTCGGCCCCTGGTCAGCCCCAATGGTTTCATCTCGGCCGACCGGCGCTCCAACTCCCTGATAGTGGTCGACAATCCCGCAGCAATTGCCCGCATCCGCAACCTGGTCCAAAAGCTTGACCAGGCGGTGCCCCGTTTAAAAATCCGGGTTCGCTATGAAAACGCCACTTCCGCCGAGGACCGCGAGAACCGCGCGGCGGCCGCGGTGGAAACCGGCCGCACCCGTGTGGCGGTTGGCGATGATGACGGCAAAGCCGAAGGCTTCGACACCGAAATTGCCGAGGGTCGCCGTCAAGGGCAGCGGCAAAGCGAATACGTGATCAGGGTGCGCTCCGGAAGTACCGCCTACATCGAAGCCGGCTATGATGTGCCCCAGCGGGAGCGTTGGCGGGATTTAAGCCGCCGCTACGGCCACATCCCTGAAACGGTGGTGTTCCGGCGTGTGGCTTCCGGCTACGATATTCGCCCCGTTTTGCTTGACGATCAAGTCCGCATCGAAATCCTTCCGCGCATCAGCTATTGGGACGACCGCGGTCGCGATCGCAAAATTCATTTTGCCCAAGCGGCGACAATCATATTCGCGCCTCTGGGTGAATGGGTCGACATCGGCGGCGTCATGGGTGGGAAACGCGAGGTCAACCGTCAAATCCTAGCCGACAGCCAGCATGCCACGGGCAAACGTCTGACCATGCGCCTGAAGGTAACCATCGATTGAAGGGATCAGCGGTGAACAGCCATCAGCGGAAATACCTGCGAGGCTTGGCGCATCATTTGAAGCCGGCCGTATTGATCGGGAAAAGCGGGATTACCCCGGAGGTGCTGCAAACCACCGAGGCGGCCCTCGATGCGCACGAACTGATCAAAATCAAGTTTATCGACCACAAGGAAGACAAAAAGGGACTGACGGAAGCCATCTGCCGGGAAACATCCGCACAACAGGCCGGTATTATCGGCCATACGGCTATCCTCTATCGGGCTTCACGCAAGCCGCTCAAGCAAAAAATCAAACTTCCGGCGCCAACGCGCTAAGGTGCTTTTTCCTCGGCCGGATGGATGATCAGACGGTCGCCGGGATGGATCGGGTGGCGCATGTCGAGCCGGTTCCAGATCAGCAACGCCGGCAGCGGTACCTGAAAACGCTCGGCAATACGCGACAGGTTGTCGCCTTCCTGGACCACATAGATGCGCTCCTTCTGCAAGGCCTGCCAGGCCGCGAAACGCTCTTCGAAGCGCGCCTGGAAACCGTCGGCCGCACCGGCCGGCAAGAGCAGTCGATAGCGCCCCGCCGCCAGGTGGTGCCCGCGGATCTGCGGGTTCAAATCTTTGATCCATTTGAAATCCGTCCCAGCCGCCTGGGCCACAACGGTCAGACTGGTCTCGTCCCAGCACACCAGATCGATGGCGTCGGTCTCCAGGGGGGCATAGAAATCCTCGGTGTTCATTTCAAAGCCATATCTGCCGGGATGGCTGAGGATCAGTTTGGCGGACAAGATCCGAAATAGATACCGCTGGGTTTCAAGCGGCAGATAAAGCCGGTAGAAATCCTTTTGATCCTGCGCCAGGATCTGCGCCTTGAGTCCCTCCTCCCCCATGTTGAAGGCCGCGGCGGCCAGCGACCAGGACCCGAAATCTGCGTATAACTTTTGGAAATAGCGGATCGCCGCCTGGGTGGAAGCCCTCAGGTTGCGCCGTTCGTCGATGCGCGCATTGATAACCAAATCGTATTTGCGGCCGGTATCGGCCAAAAACTGCCAGAACCCGATCGCCCCCTTGGGTGATCCGGCATGCGGTCTCAGCGCACTTTCCGCAATGGCGACATACTTGAGATCGTCGGGCACACCAGCCTCGGCCAGCAGGGCCTCGATTACAGGCAAAAAACGTGTCGAACGTTTCAACCACAAAATCGCCTGATCCCGGTCCCAGAGAGATATGAGCATTTCCTTTTCAAAGCGTTCGCGGACGGACGGGTTTTCCAACGGTACCGCCTCACCACAGAAATCGATTGGCCCGCTGAGTCGGACGGCGGCAACCATATCGACCACTCTGCTTTGCGCATGTCCGCTAACGGGCGTCAGCCCGGTCCCCATGGCCAGCAGCACCAAAATCAACGATTTGAAGTCGATTGGCGACACAGAGCACCTCACCTTGTTCGAAGGATGTCATTGATGATTATTGAGCATAAACATAAACCCCGATTTGCTGATGGCCAGTGTAGTGTTTTTCAACAGTCGCGTCGAAAAACACTACACCTCGACAATGGTTCATAAAACATTGATTTACATATATATTTATGAATAGTTCATGAATATATAAATTTAGTGTTGAATTTTACATCATTTTGTAGCATTTAGCTACAATCCGTCATGATTGGTGATAGCTTTTTACAACAGTTATTTCAGGCGGTTGGCGAACCGATGACTGCCGGTGGTTGGCACCTGTTTTGCTATCTACCCGTAATAAATAAAGGAAACGAAAGGCTGGGCTTCAAAATTGAGCGATCGCCACAATCCCAAGAAACCAGGTTCGCCGCCTCCCATTCCCGACGAGAACCCCCCTTCGAACGCCAAGTCCCGACTGCTGCCCTTTCAACCTTTTCAATCACGCTCCTGTGTCTGGTCCCAGGGCCGGCTGGACATGAACAAACTTTGCGACAAGAGCCATCGCTGCAGCGAATGCCCCCTGGACAAAGCCCTCCAGGATGCGGCCGAAAAAAACCGCGCCGACCGTCGTCAGGGCAAGATTCCGCTGACGCCCAACGGCCGCATCGCTTACACCCGCGAGCGCCTCAAAATGCTGCCGGAGGGCGAACGCCCCTGCCTGCTCTATGCCAACGGCCTGATCGACTACAAGATCTGCTGCAGCAATTATGAGTGCGTCTTTTGTGAATTCGACCGTTATTTCACGGAGCAGTATTCGGTTCATGCCGTGGTTCGGCCTCTGGACATCATGAATATCCGCGGCTTCCGCCTGCCCCAGGGCTACTATTATCATCTGGGCCACACCTGGGTGCGCATCGAGGAGAAAGAATCCGTTTGCATCGGCATCGACGACTTCGCCTTGCGGCTCATGGGGGCAGTGGACCGCTTCGAGCTCCCCTTCGTGGGTCACGAACTCCGCCAGGGTCAGGACATGTTCCAAGCCGTCCGCGGTGAGCGGCAGATTGCCCTGCAGATACCCGTTAGCGGCATCGTTGCGTCGATCAACGTGGCCGCCAGGGAGAAAACCGAACTGGCGATCGAAGATCCCTATGACCGCGGCTGGCTGATCAGAATCCAAACGCACCATCTGCGCCGCGACCTGAAAAAACTGACCCTGGGCAGCGAATCCGTGGACTGGCTCAATCGTGAAATCGACCGCCTCAACCAGGAAATGGCATCCATCGGCGGCAGGCCGGTCGCTGACGACGCACCCGGTGATTCATCCAGCGAGGTGTTGCCCATTGGCTGGGAGCGGCTCAGCCGCTTGTTTTTACATACGTCGTAAAAAGGTACGGAGACAGCCTTGAGAAAATGAAGCATAAATCGCAACGGGGTTCAACAAGCTAAGAAAGGAGGCGCCCCAAGCCGTCGCGATGATCGGCGGCTTCACGTCGGCACGCTCAGCCCGTCAAACGTTGGGGGTCAGTGTGTTCCCGCGCGCGGGCCGGAAACGTCAAAGGAGAAAGGCATGGATATGTCAAACAGCTGGAATTGGAATACCGGCAAGAAGATCATCGCCGAATTCGGCAAATGGGAGGATTCGTTTGACTGGGTCGAAGAACCTTATGTCAGCCCGGATGGCGAAAAAATTGCGGCGGTTGTCAAGACCGGGGAGATGGAATTCGGTGTCTGCGTCAACGGCAGCGCCTGGGAAAACAAATTCGACAAAATCTGGTACCCCCGGTTTGCCCCCGATGGCCGTTTGACGGCGATCGTTTCGGATACGGGCGCGTGGACTTTGGCGATCGACGGCGAAGCCTGGGAGGAGACCTTCGATTACATCTGGGATACGCGGTTTACGCCGGATGGCAAAACGATTGTGTGCACGGCCCAGCAGGGCATGCAATACCTGCTCGTTAAAAACGGCGTCCCCTGGGGAGAGGCGACCTACGCCAATATCGGGCACTCGGCCATCAGTCCGGACGGCAGCCGTCTGGCGGCCGTTGTGCAGACCGAAGATTTCAGTGAGGGCGACATCTTCAAATTCCAGGAAGGTTGCTATTCCGTTGCCGTCAACGGACACCCCTGGGAGCACAATTTCGTGAATGCCTGGGAAATCAGCTTTTCCGCCAACAACCAGCACGTGGCCAGCGAGGTGCGCCTGTCGCTCTATGACTACACCATCGCCGTTGACGGCCAGACCTGGAAAAGATTCTATCCTTCGGTGTGGAAACCCCTGTTCAGCCCCAAAGACAACACGGTCACCGCCCCGGTCAAAACACCGGGTGGCTGGACCCTGGCCTGTGACGGCAACCCCTTGTGGAGCAACACCTATGCCCAGCTATGGCAACACTTCTACAGCCCAGACGGGGAGAGAATCGCGGCCATCGCTGCCCCCAAATTCGGCCGCTGGACGATCGCCATCGACGATCGCCCCTGGTCGGCGACCTTCGGTGATTTCGTCGACGAAGCCCTTTTCAGCCCGGACGGTCAGCGCGTGGCCTGTGTCGGGGTGGAAAACAAAAAACACCAGATCGTAGTGGATGGCCAAACCTGGGCCGGCAGCTACGACATGGCCTTTCAGCCGGTCTTCAGTCCGGACAGCCAGCATGTGGCGGCGCGGGTCGAACAAGACGGTCAGTTCCTCATCCTGGTGGACGGCACACCCCTCAAAGAAACCTTCACCCGGGTATGGGATCCGGTTTTCAGTCCGGACGGTCGCCATATTCTGGTGCGGGCCCTTGAAGGCCGCGGTGCGGACATGGTTTACACCCGCACCGTCTTACCTTTAACCGAAATTCTGGGCTGAAAGGAGCCAAACCATGCATACGATTTATAATTTTGTCTCCGGCCCCCTGGCTTGGGTGGCTTTTATCCTTTTTTTCGGAGGCATTCTCTACCAGCTGATCAGCCGAGCTGTGCTGGCAAGAAAGAAGGACCCCTACGTTTACGAATACTGGAGCTTCTTCTACGCCCTGCGCTCGATCCTGCACTGGCTCTGCCCGTTTGGCAGCACCAACAGCCGCAATCGGCCGGTGCTCACGATCGTGACCTTCGTCTTTCACCTGTGCATCTTTGTGGCGCCCCTGTTTCTGTTTGCGCACATCACCCTGATTTACGAAGCCTTCGGCATCAGCTGGTGGTTCATGCCCGATGGCGTGGCCGATATTCTGACCCTTCTGGTGATCGGCGCCTGTGTTTTCTTTCTGGTACGACGCCTGATTCAACCGGATGTCAAATATCTGTCCACCCCCATGGATTTCATCCTGTTGGGTTTGGTGGCGGCCCCCTTTGTAACCGGCTATTGGGCCTACCACCAGTGGCCGGGGAATGAATTCATGACGATTCTGCACATGCTATCGGGTGAAATTTTACTGGTCGCCATCCCCTTCACCAAGCTCAATCACGCGTTTCTATTCTTCTTTACCCGCGGCTACATGGGCTCGGAATTCGGCGGGGTGCGCTACGCGCGGGATTGGTAAACGACTATCAGGACCTCATCAGGAAGGAAAGTCAACGATGAATGATGCAACTGCCGTTGAAACCAACAAAATTTATGACAAAGGCATTGAAGAAGGCGCCGCCAAGCTGACGCCGGAGAGAATCCAGGATGTTTACCGGCAAATGATGAGTGCCGAGGCGGGCGCCCGCCTGAAGACCTACGTGGAAACCTGCGTGAGCTGCGGGCTGTGCAGCGAGGCCTGTCATTTCTACCTTTCCTATGACAAGGACCCGCGCTTTGCCCCGGCCGGCAAAGTCCGGCAGACCATGGCCAAACTGATGAAGAAGAAAGGCAAGGTCAGCGTGGATTTCATGAAGAAGGCTTCCGAGATCGCCAGCACCGAGTGCAATCTCTGCAAACGCTGCGCGCAATACTGCCCGTTCGGTCTGGATGTGGCCTTCGTGATGCTGTTTGTCCGCCGCCTGTGCCACAAGCTGGGGATTTCCCCCCAGTATATTCAGGACACGGCCCACAGCCATTCGGCCACCTGCAACCAGATGTGGGTCAAGGAAGATGAATGGATCGACAGCCTCCAGTGGCAGGAGGAAGAGGCCCAGGAGGAAATCGAAAACCTGCGCATCCCGGTGGAGAAGGAGGGGGCCGATATCTTCTACTCGGTGATCGGGCCCGAGCCCAAATTTCGGGCCCAGTTGATCTATCAGGCCGCCGTGATTTTCAACGCAGCCGGCTTGAACTGGACCATGCCCGCCACCCCGGGCTGGGACAACAGCGACATGGCCATGTATACCGGCGACAACGAGATCATGGCCCGCATCAAGCGCAGGCACTTCGAGACCGCCATGCGCCTCAAGGTCAAGCGCGTCGTCATGGGTGAGTGCGGCCACGCTTTCCGCTCCATCTACGACATGGGCAACCGGGCATTGGGCTGGCGCATGCCGCCGGTGGAAGTGACCCATTCCATCGAATTCTTCTATGAACTGCTGCGGGATGGTAAAATCAAAATCCCGGAGAAATTTAAACCCACCGTAACCATCCATGATCCCTGCAACGTGATCCGCGGCCGCGGTCTGCATGACATGCTGCGCTATGTCGTCCACGCGATCTGCGAAAATGTGGTCGAAATGCATCCCAACCGCGAGCACAATTTCTGCTGCTCCGCGGGCGGCGGCGTGATCAACTGCGGTCCGCCCTGGAAGATGAAACGGGTCAACGGCAACAAGGTCAAGGCCAAACAGCTTTTCGAAGCCAAAGGCCGCGGGGCGAAAACCTGCGTGGCCCCCTGCCACAACTGCCACGGCGGCCTGGAAGACATCATCCATCACAACGAAATCGGGATGGATCTGAAGTTTTTGGGGGACATCATCTACGAAGTCATGGAAAAACCCGAGCGTGTCTAACCGGCTTATGGTTTAACTTTTTCGAAGCGGAAAGGACAAGGGAGAAAGAAGCATGCATACCAAAAGCGTTTTAATCCTGACCCTGATCGGCATTGTGACCCTGGCCGGGTTAACGGCCTATGCCCAGGAAGATATGGAATTCGTCGATGACAGCGGGTTTGCCAGCAATATGCGTCCCCTGCCGGCCTTCCGGCATGACGAGCACAACGAAAAAGCCGGCATCGAGGATTGCATCGAATGCCATCACGTGTATGACGAGGCCGGCAACCGACATGATGACGAAAGCTCCGAAGACCAGGAGTGCTCCGAATGCCACGGCGCCGAGGGCGACGAATACCCCATGGAACTGGTGCGCCATTTCCACATGAACTGCAAAGGCTGCCATCAGGAGCAAAAGGCCGGCCCGGTCACCTGCGGGACCTGCCATGTTCGCACGGGTCAATAACGGCCAAACGCGCAACGGCTTGCTGAGGTAACGGCAACCATCCGAAGCATCGGTGCAAACATTCAACAGAAAGGCCTGCCCATGGCAAAGCGAATTCTTATCATCGACGACGACCCGGTGGTGGTCACCTATCTCAAAACCCTGTTCGAGGAAAATGACTACGAAACCGATTCGGCTTCCAACGGTATCGAGGGCATGGAAAAGATGAAGGCCAACAAACCCGATATGATCACCCTCGATCTGGAAATGCCTGAAGAATGGGGCTCACGCCTTTACCGCAAAATGAGCAAGGACAAGGAACTCAAAGACATCCCGGTTATCGTGATCAGCGGCATGTCCGGCCGCCACGCAGCCAAATCGGCCGTGGCCTATGTGGCCAAACCCTTTGACCCCGACAAGTTACTGGGCATCGTCAAAAAAACCATCGGCTAATCACAGAACTTACAGACGGCGGCCGCCCCGCACGATCGGGGTCGGCCCGCCGTTTGTCGACCCTCCTTCCTTTTCCCGACGGCCTCATAAAAAGTTCGATACCGGCGTTACGGTATTTCGCGCAGCCCTCGTCAGCAGCGTACGGTAAGTAAGCTTCATTCCTCGGGCCTTCTGATGCTGTATCTCGAACTTTTTGCGAAACCGTCTGAAATATGACTTTTTACGAGTTCATCAGGTTTAGGTCGTAAGCGGTAGGTTGCGGCTTCCAGGCCCCGCCTCGCGGCGGGATCTCACATCGAGATTTCAATAGCAATCGGTGTTCGACAAACCGCAGCACTTTGACGCCCGCAGGCGTAGCCTAAGCTACGTCGAGGACCGGCAAAGTGCGAGAACGCCGCATGGGGCCGCAAGATGCCGCTTACGGCCTAAACCTGTTTGGTTTTTTGGATGTTATAGCGCTTAATCTTGTTATACAGCGTGGAGCGATCAATTCCCAGGATACGGGCACAGCGGCTCATGTTCCAGTCATTTTCATTCAGGATATGAAGAATGTGACCCTTTTCCATCTGACGCAGGGTGCCATTGAACACGGGCGGAGGGCATTCGGGGCGATAAAAGGGCAGTTCCTCCGGGGCGATCTGATCCGCGCGGCCGATGACGACCGCCCGCTCGATGGCATTGCGCAACTCGCGCACATTACCGGGCCATTCATGCAGCATCATTTCATCCAGGGCCCCACGGCTGATGCGTTTGACGCTTTTGCCGGTCTCATGGATATAACGCAGCAGGAAGTGCTCGGCCAGCAGCGGAATATCTTCTTTGCGTTCGCGCAAAGGGGGCATTTCAAACGCAATCACGTTCAGACGATAGTAAAAATCCTCGCGGAAGTCACCGGTCGCGACCGAATTTTTAAGATCACGGTTGGTGGCGGCAATCACCCGGAAGTTGGCCTCCAGCGGCTGGGTTCCGCCGACGCGGTAGAAAACACGGTTTTCAAGCACCCGCAGAAGATCGACCTGCATGCGCATGCTGATTTCCCCGATCTCGTCCAGAAACAACGTACCAGCGTGGGCGAGTTCCAGACGGCCTTTCTTGGTATCGGCGGCACTGGTGAAAGCCCCCTTCTGGTAGCCGAATAGTTCGCTTTCCATCAGGTTTTCAGGGATCGCTCCGCAATTGACGGTCACGAAGGGGCCGTGTCGACGGTTGCTGTTGGAATGAATGGCTTTGGCGGCCAGTTCTTTGCCCGTGCCGGTTTCACCGGTGATCAGCACCGTCGAATCCATGGGGGCCACATCCTGAATCAGCTGGAAAATCCGCTGCATGGCCACCGATTGGGCGATCATACTCTCGAAGCGATCCGTCGGAATAATGAAATCACCTTGGGCGTTGCCGTTGTCGGGCTGAAAGCGGCGGGCCATGATTTCATGCAGGCGGCCGCAGAGCTTATCAGGTTGAATCGGTTTCAACAGATAGTCGTGGGCCCCGTTCTTCATACAGGCCACCGCGTTGCGGATACTGCCGTAAGCGGCCATCATGACGACCACGAGATCCGGGTCGCTGTCCTTGGCGTGTTTGAGGAGTTCCAATCCGCTGGTGCCGTCCTCCCCCACATCGGCCAGCAGGACGTTGAATCGCTGGTTGTGCAACAGGGCCTGGGCGGCCTCGCCCGGGCCATTGGTCGTAACGTTGTAACCCCTTTCCGTCAGACAGTCGGCAAGCTTATCCCGGGCTGCCCGGTCCTGGTCCACGATCAGAATTTTGCCGGTATAAGCGATCATGAAAAGTAATCTGTCCGTGTATAAATGAGCGTATTCGTAGGATTAGCGCCTCAGACGGTTTCACAAAAATGTTCGATAGCAAGGCTTGCGAAATCAGAGGAATGAGGCGTACTTAGCGTACGCCGCAATGACGAGGATTTCGCGTAACGCCGCTATCGGGCTTTTTGTGAAACCGTCAAGATTTGAGAAGCGCCATCGCCCGATCAACGACATTCTCAAGCGTCAAACCATACTTGGCTTGCACCTCCGGCCCCGGTGCCGAGGCGCCAAAAGTGTTGACACCGACCACCCGGTCAGACCCCAGGACATAACGATCCCACCCCATGGGCAGTCCCGCCTCCACGGCCAGACGTGTCGTCACCGCCGATGGCAGCACCTGCTCGCGATAGGCGGCCGGCATGGCTTCGAAAAGCTCCCAGCTCGGCATGCTGACCACCCGTGCGGCAAACCCTTTATCGCCGAGAACCCCTGCCGCGGCAAGCGCCAGATGGACTTCCGAACCACTGGCCACCAGGATGATATCGGGCTGGCCCTCGACATCGGTCAGAATATAAGCCCCCTTGGACAGTTCGGCGGCCGCAGGCATTTGCGCGCGGTCCAGGACGGGCAGTTTCTGTCGGGTCAGCACCAGGGCCACCGGCTGGTCTGTGGAAAGGACGGCCTGGCGCCAGGCCTCGGCGGTCTCGGTGGCGTCCGCCGGCCGAATGACCGTCAAGCCCGGGATGGCCCTCAGGCTGGCCAGGTGCTCCACGGGTTGGTGGGTGGGGCCGTCTTCGCCCACCGCAATGCTGTCATGCGTGAAGACATAAATGGCCGGGAGACCCATCAGAGCCGCCAGTCGGATGGCCGGTCGCATGTAGTCGGCAAACACCAGAAAGGTGCCACCATAGGGGCGCACACCACCGTGCAGCATCATGCCGGAAACGATGGCCGCCATGGCGTGCTCACGGACGCCGAAACGGATGTTACGCCCCGCATAGGATGACCGCTGAAACTCCGGCACCCCGTTGAGATACGTCTTGTTGGAAGGCGCCAGGTCGGCGGAGCCGCCGATCAGATTGGTGACGCTGGCCGCCACGGCATTTAATACGGATCCCGAAGCCGCCCGGGTAGCGATGGGACCATCCTGGGGGCCGAAGGCCGGCAGACGCGCTTCCCAGTCCGCAGGCAAACGACCATCGATAAACGCCTGCCATTGCGAAGCGGCCTCGGGCTGACGACGTTGGTAATCCTCGAGGCGTGCGGCCCACTCGGCTTCGAGGACCCTTCCCCGTTCGAGGCATTCATGGAATCGGGTTTGAACATCATCCGGAATGCAGAAAAAAGCGTCCACGGGGCATCCCAGGCGCTGCTTGGTCAGGGAGACTTCCTCTTCCCCCAGGGGGGCGCCATGGGCATCGGCGCTTCCCTGCTTGTTGGGGCTGCCAAAGGCGATCTGCGTGCGCAAAATGATAATCGAAGGTCGGCCGGTCTCCTGCCGCGCCGCCTCGATGGCGGCGGCAATCGCCGCCGTATCGTTGCCGTCCGCAATTTTCTGAACGTGCCAGTGGCAAGCCTCGAAACGTTTGTGAACGTCTTCGGTAAATGCGATTTCCGTTGATCCCTCGATGGAGATCTGGTTGTCGTCGTAGATCACGATCAGCCGCCCCAGGCCAAGATGTCCGGCCAGAGAGGCGGCTTCGGCGCTGATCCCTTCCATCAAATCCCCGTCGCCGCACATGACGTAGGTGTAGTGATCGACAAGCGGGCCGCCCTCGGAATTGAAGCGGGCCGCCAGATGGCGTTCCGCCATGGCCATACCGACCGCATTGGCCAGGCCCTGACCTAGCGGCCCCGTGGTGGTCTCCACCCCGGGGGTATGCCGAAATTCGGGATGACCGGGGGTTTTGCTGCCCCATTGTCGAAAATTTTTGATTTCTTCCAGACTCAAATCGTATCCACTAAGATGGAGGAGGCTATAGAGCAGCATGGATGCATGCCCGGCGGATAGAACGAACCGGTCGCGATCGGGCCACTGGGGATTGGCCGGGTTGTGTCGCAGATAACGGGTCCAGAGCACATAGGCCGCCGCGGCCAGGCCCATCGGGGCGCCGGGATGGCCTGAATTGGCCTTTTGAACGGCATCCATGGCAAGGGTGCGAATCGTATTGATGCACAAACGGTCGAGCTCCGAATGGCTGGCGGTCTGGCCTTCACTCATCGTGATCATTCTCCCTTTCTTGAATCTTCGATACGGACTGTTTGACTTCAGCGGACGCAGCCGCCTGCCGGGCCGGCCAACTTGATGACGCGCCTATAGCGCCCGAAGATATTCCGGTTTCAGTTGGATGTCTCCGTCCAGTGCACGGTTGATCAAATCGAGCGTTTTTTCGCGATCCGCCGGCATGCGGGCGCGGATTGGCAGATAGTTGGAAGCATGATTCGCATGGAACAGGCCGTTGGTCATGTGCGTGTGGGCCAGCATGATGCCCAGTTCCGTCAGCATCTCCCGGGGCCCGATCAGCGCAAAGCGGCCGTTTTCATAATCGGCATGCAAGGGGGTTCCCGGAATCAGCATCAGGCTGAGGGCGCCCACGTACTCGGGGTCGATGGCCGACAGCACACGGCCCGTCTCCCGGGCGTGGATGGCGGAACGCTCACGGCCGGCAACCCCCAGTAGAACCGTCAGCGACAGCTTGATGCCGGCCTGGCGCACCTTGCGGCCGGCGGCGATCATACGGCCGGCATCGGCCCCCTTGCAGATGCGCTTGAGGGTTTCGTCGTCTCCGGACTCAAGCCCCATATAGACGATCCCCAGACCGAGACGCTGCAGTTCGGCCAGTTCCGCCGCCGATTTCATGGCGATGCTCTTGGTGTTGGCGTAGACGCCGACGCGGGTGACCCAGGGCAGACGCATTTTGATCTTTGCGAGCAGGGCCGTGAGGCGCCTCTGGGGAATGATCAGACCATCACCGTCACAGATGAAAAGCCGTCTCTGGTTGCGGCAATGCCGGGCGGCGAAGTCAATATCGGCGTCCAGAATAGCATCCGACTTGATTTTGAACCGTTGGCCCCGGTAGGTCCCGCAAAAGGTGCATTTGTTGTGCGAACACCCGACCGTGGCCTGCAGGAGAATGCTGTGGGCCTCGCTGGGCGGTCGGATCATATTACCTTCGTAGTGCATGCTTGCTTACGCTTTCCGATTGACGGCCGCGCGCCCCCGTGTCAGGCCAAGGTACGGCACGGGGTTTCACGCCTAGGGTCAATGCCGGGCTATCCTAACTCAGACGGTGGATCGGAAGCAACCCGTGCGTGGTGGCCCACCGCGGCCCATGGGCATCGCTGGTAAACGGGGCAACGACCATCGGTCGCCTCACATGCCCCTCCCCCACCAGTTTACAGCCAGGTCATAAAGCAGTGGAACGGCGAGGGCCGGAAGCATGTTGCCGATCCGCAAACGCTTGATGCCCAGGATGTTGAACCCGATGGCCAAAATAAGCAGGCCGCCGACCGCTGTCATCTGCTCGACCACCGGCGGGGTGAGCAACGGTTTGAGATGGACCGCGCAGAGGGTGATCGTCCCCTGGTAGAATAAAACCGCCAACGAAGAAAAAATCACGCCGATCCCCAGGGTCGAGGCAAACACGATCGAGGTCACCCCATCGAGCAACGATTTGGCGTAGAGGGTCTGGTGATTTCCGGACAGACCGCTCTCCAGCGAGCCCACCACCGCCATGGCCCCCACACAAAAGACCAAGCTGGCCGTGACGAAGGCGTTGGCCACGCCTTCTTCACGGCCCACCAGACGTCTCCCGATCCAGCGGCCCAGATCCTCTAAACGCTCTTCGATCCGCAGGGTTTCCCCCAGAAGACTTCCCAGGGCCAGGCTGATGATCACCAGCAACAGGGCGTCGGTCTGCAGGGCGCTCTTGGCGCCGATCAGCAATACCGCCAGGCCGATGGCGCCGATGATGCCCTCTTTGAATCGAGCGGGTATGCCACCCCGCAGTCCGACCCCCACCAAGCTGCCGATGATGATGGCCGCGGTATTGATCAACGTTCCCTGCACGTCTGAGCCCTCCTGGAAAAGATATGCGGCCAGCACCCTATTGAATCCGGTCCTAAAATGCAATCCCCAAACCATCGCGTGGATCGATGCCGACGATACGCGCCGGCCGACGGCCGCACTGGCGGTTGATGTCCTTGCGCCGCCGGGGATTGCATGGTTGGGTCAAAGGTGATTTTCAGGCGGCGCCGGGTGGATCGCCGTCCAAGGGCGGGATGGGGGGAAATTCATGGTCTTCGCCATCCACCAGGAATTCGTAGAAACTCTTGGGTCCCGGTAGATGAACGAAAAAACGAATCTTGCGGATCAGGTAAGAGGCCGTGGCGGCCTCACCGTCGTTGATCACGCGGAAAGCCAGCATGCGCTGAAGGCGCTTGTCGTTCTTGTCGCGGTCCGGCACCATCCGCATGACCCGCTGGAATACCATTCGAAAAGGACCAGACCGATCTTCAATTGCAATCAATTTGGGTGCCATGGCCGCCACTCCGACTGCCGCGGATGGGGGATTGAACGGTTAAATACAGGTGTCTATCAAATTTGCGATTTATTCTAACCTAAGACATGACCTGCCCAACGCAAGCGGGGCCGCAGAGCCGCTCCGGCAACCCCGCGAAAGCCTTGCCAGTCCTATTGATAAAAAGACGATATCATATTAAAGTTTTTAATTGATGTCAGGCCACCACCATCCAGTCTGAAGGGCAGCAACCGGGAACATCCCATGGCTACGGACAGCGATATCCGCCAGATGAAAAATTTGCAGCGCTCCTGGGAGCAGGAGCGCGCCCGGCGTCAGGCCAGCGAAAAGCGTCTCAACGAAGCCCTGACCCTGCTTCAGAAAACACTGAAAGATCGTGAAAAATATCGCAATCTGGTTGAAGATATCAACGCCATCATCTTCGCCACGGATAAAGATGGCGTCATCATTTATGTCAGCCCGATCATCCATGTCTACACGGGATTCCGCCCGGATGAATGTATCGGTCTTCCCTTTCTGGATCTCGTTTATTCCGATGACCGCAAGCATCTTCAGAAAATATATCCGAAAATCGTGGCCGGTCAGCTCAAATCCACGGAGTACCGCATCCGCCACAAACGCCATCACTTCTGCTGGGTCAAGGCCTTCAACCGACCCAACGTCACTGAAGGCGTTTTTCAGGGACTGCGCGGTGTCATGGTGGACATCACCGATCGCAAAAAGGCCGAGGAGGCCTTCCGGGAAAGCGAGATCAAATATCAGACGATTATCGAAAACATCGAAGAAGGCTATTTCGAAGTCGATTTGAAGGGCAATCTGACCTTCGTCAACACCCCTTTATGCCGTATCGCCGGTTTCTCAAAATCCCAGCTGCTGTATACGAATTTCCGTGAATACACCTCACGGCAAACCGCCCGCATTATTCTGCGCATCTTCAACCGGATCTATCGTACGGGGATTCCACTGGCCAACCAGGATTTCAACGCGGTCAAAAATGAAAAAGACGTCGTTCTTGAAATCTCAGCCGCTCTGGCGCGCGATCGGGATGGCCGTCCGATCGGCTTCCGGGGCATGTTGCGGGATATCACCATGCGGCGGCGCGCCGAGGCCGAACTGAAGGAGTTGGAAAAACAACTCTACCATGCCCAGCGCATGGAGGCCATCGGCACCCTGGCAGGCGGGATTGCACACGATTTCAACAATATTCTCATGGGCATGCAGGGCAACGTCTCCCTTCTGCTCATGCGCCTGCCGTCCCACAACCCCCTGACCCAAAAGCTGAAAAATGTGGAACAGTATATCCAGAACGGTGCGGGCCTGACCCGCCAATTACTCGATTTCGCGCGCACCAAATCACGCCCGATGCGCATCTCCGATTTGAATTTTCTGATCCACAAAACCGCCCGAATGTTCGGCCGGACCAAGAAGGAAGTCGAAATCGATCTTTCCGGTCTCAAGTCAACCTGGTCGGTCAACGTGGACAGCGGCCAGATCGAGCAGGTTCTGGTCAATCTCTACGTCAACGCCTGGCAGGCCATGCCCGGCGGCGGCCGCCTCAGCCTGACCACCCGCAACGTCGAGTTGAACCGCCAGAGCGTGCACCCTTTTGGTATGAAACCGGGCCAATATGTTGAAGCCGCCGTTGTCGACACAGGTATCGGCATGGATGAAGCCACGCAGCAGAAGGTCTTCACACCCTTTTTCACCACCAAGGATCGCGGGCGGGGTACCGGACTGGGCCTGTCTTCCGCTTACGGCATCATCAAGAATCATGGTGGCTTCATGAAAGTGGCCAGTAAAATAGGCCGGGGATCGTGCTTCAGCATCTATCTGCCGGCCTCCGAGGTGCCGGCCGAGACGGAACGCGAAGACCATCTCGAGCCGATCCGCGGGGTGGGCACCATCCTGGTGGTGGACGACGAACAATTCATTACCGAAATTACGAAGGAGTGGCTGGACGAACTGGGCTATCAAGTGATCGAGGCGCCCTCCGGTACGGCGGCCGTGGAGATCTACCGGGAAAATCGGCGCACGATCGACCTGGTCATCCTGGACGTCGTCATGCCGGGCATGGACGGCGGTGAAACCTTTGAACGGCTGCAGGCCATCGATCCGGATGTTCGCGTCTTGCTGACCAGCGGCTACGGTTACAACAAACGGGCGGAAGAAATCGTGCGCCGGGGCTGCCTGGGTTTTATTTCCAAACCTTACAATATCATTCAACTGTCGGAAAAAATCGACAAGATCCTGGGCCAGAGTGCGGGCGCCCCGCTGCAAAGCCGGCGGCAAAACAAGTAGAAACCATCTCAAAATACGCTTTTGGCCCCATCTCGGTGTTGGGCGCTCATTTCAAGTCCCTGAAATACAATGGTATTCCTCCGGCTTGCAATTCGCAGCCGACGTATCGGAAACCAAAATCCTAATTTTGAGATGCCTTCTGGCGCACTCATTGCCGCCGCCGGCGGCGGCCAGGCATCACAGCCCAGGCATGGCGGTTTCGAAAGGCCAGGCCCCAACCCCCCCTTCGATGAACTTGACGTTGTCGAACCCTTGGGCGTTTAGAATCCGCTGGGCTTCATACCCCCGCATACTGACCTTGCAATAGGTCAGGATGGGTAGATCCCGCGGCAGTTCATCGAAACGGGTGCGCAGTTGATCCAGGGGAATATGCACCATACGGCTGTGGGGGATCCACTCCATTTTGGCTTCGTCTTCGATGCGCACATCCAGCAGCAGGCATTCACTGGTGTCCATCTGATCCTTGGCCTGAAGTGGGCCGATGCCCGCGGCCAGTCCGTCGAGTTTGTTGATAAGCACATGGGCACAGACCGCCAGCGGGTCGATTGGCGGACTGTAAGGCGGGGCATAGCAAAAATCGACATCGGCCAATTGGTCCAGGGTGGCGCCAAAATAGATAGCGGCGGCGGCGGCGTCCAGTCGTTTGGCCCCATCGCCCATGCCTGCGACCTGAACCCCCAGAACCTTGCGATCACGGCGGTCGGCGATCATTTTGATGACGAAAAGTCGGCTGCCTTCCATATAATGGGGTTTGTCCTGCCCCGACCAGGTGGTAACGGCAATATCCAGATGCATGTCACGGGCCATGCCTTCCGTCAGCCCCGTGCGACCGATGGTGAATTCGAAAGCCCTTACGATACTGGAACAGCCGATACCGCTAAAAGGCGTCGGGCGTCCGGCAATATGGTTGGCAATCACCCGACCGTGTTTGTTGGCCGTGGAGCCTAAAGGCACGAACAGCCGTTCGCCCACCAGCCGGTTGATGAAATGATTGCTGACGCAATCCCCGCCAGCATAGATGTCAGGGTCGCTGGTCTGTCCGTATTGGTTGATGGTGATGCCCCGGTCGCAATCCAGTCCCGCCTCCCGGGCCAAGCGGTCGTTGGGCTGCGTGCCGACACCAATCACCACGAGATCGGCATCCAGTGTCTGGCGGTCGGTAACCACGCGCTGAACCCGATCGTCGCCTTCCAAGGCGGTTACGCGCTCCCCCAATACCAGCTCGACATCGTTGTCATCCAGATGGATCTGGCTCAGCCGGGCGATGTCTTCATCGATGATTCCCGGCATGATCTGGTCCATCATCTCCACCATGGTAACCTCGAGGCCCTTGTTGATCAGGGCCTCGGCCATTTCCACGCCGATAAACCCGGCCCCCACCAGAACCGCCTTTTTAAGGCCCTGCTGGTCAATCGTCTGCACAAGACTGGCCGCATCGTCCGGGTGGGTCATGAACCAGACGTGTTTCAAGTCCAGCCCGGGAATGGGGGGGCGAAAAGCTTTGCCGCCGGTCGCCAGGACCAGCTTGTCGTAGTCCAACCGTTTTTCTTCACCTGAATCCAGATGGCGGACATGGACCTGCTTATTGCGGCGGTCGATTGATAACGCCTCCGTGCGGGTCAGGGTCTGGAAGCCTTTCCAGGTCCGAAAGAACTCGGGCGTTCGCGATACGCCGGCCGGGGTGTGGGTCAAAGCGTTGATATTCGAAAAAGTACCTTCGACATAATACGGCAGCCCACAGGCGCCGTAAGATACGACGCCCCCCCTCTCGATCATGGTGATCTCGGCTTCCGGCATGAGGCGCTTCAAACGTGCCGCGGTTTTCGGTCCGCAGGCGACGCCGCCCACAATCAGTACACGCAACTTCGATGACATGGCTTGTTTTCCTTTCCTTGAGGGTCGTATGGGTTCATTCGGGTGAGTTTAGTTCCAGATGATGCGGTCCCGACGGACACAACGTTTTTATTTGACAGCCCGGTCGTCGGCTCCCTATATTTTTTTAGGTCGCAACGCAATCGCTGCCCGGTTTGGCAATGCCTCACGATAGCCGGGCACCGAACGGCGCCCCATCCAACCACCTAACACCCCAAGGAGGTCAGGATGCGAATTCAATTCCGTACCGTCGTCTGCGCCAACGATCTTTCGGAGGCCCCCAACCCCGCCCTCCAGTACAGCATTGCCCTGGCACACGAATTTCAATCACGCTTGCTGATCTGTCATGTGGTCGATCTGCCGTCGCCTTCCATGTACGGTGAGGCCTATCTGGCACCGGAAGAACACCTCAACCGCAACCTCGAATATGCCCGCCGTCATATTGAGGAGAGCATGGCCGACCAGTCGGTTCGCTGGGAGCCGCGCATCTGCATCGGGCAACCGGCCGAAGAAGTCCTGCGCATCGCCCGGGATGATCAGGCCGAAGTGGTGGTCACCGCCACCCATGGCCGCAAGGGTTTGAAGCGGCTGCTGCTGGGTTCCGTAACCGAGCGTTTGATGCGCACCCTGCCCTGCCCGCTCCTCGTGGTTCGCGACGTCGATCCGGCGCGCGCAACGTCGGACGCGGATCGCCTGCGCTTCAGCCGTATTCTGGTCGGATGTGATTTCAGCCCGGATGCCGATTTGGCGTTTGAACACGCGCTCAGCCTGGCCCAGGAATTTCAGTCCGAGCTGCACCTGGCCCATGTGATTGAAATGCCGACCTACACCGAGTTTCTCAGGCCCGTCCTCGATCACCGCCAGTCTTCTTCGGCCGCCATCAAGGCATTCATCCAGGGCAAACTCGACCGGCTCGTTCCCGAAGATGCCCGCCACTGGTGCAGCGCGTCCACCGTGCTGCTTGAAGGCCAGCCCTACGAACAGTTGCTTACCTATGCCGAACAGACAGCCATCGACCTCATCGTGCTGGGATCTCGCGGGCATGGTCTGATCGACACCATGCTCATTGGATCGACCACCGACCGTGTCATCCGCAACGCGAGCTGTCCGGTATTCTCCATTTCACCCCGTGCACGGGATGAAGCCAAATAAGTTGAAAAACCGAGCTCCACCGCCGGTATTCAGCATATGGTTGCCAGAAGCACGCTTGCCGATGCCAATGAAAGATGATTGCTTCATGGTTTTGAACTAAATTTAGGGTAAATAACGATTATTCAGGGCTATCGGATTGCAGGCCGATTGAGAATGCCCCCTAAATTACCGGGAAAGCTTCGCCGGATAAAGTCTTGCGATCAAGTTTAGAAAGGCCGACTTGTTTTACGGATCGACCATTTCGAATGACCGCGCTACGGATTGCTGGGTTTACGGCTACCGCTGGAAAGAGGTGCTGTTCTTCAACCGGACCCGATTGCGTTAAGTCATATCCTCGGCCACACTCACCGTGCGGTCGCCGAGCATATTGACGTAGCTGCCCATTTCGTTGTCGTACCATCCGTAGATCACGGCCTGGGTGATGGGGATCCGGTAAACGCGGTCTTTCAGGCTGGCGCGCACCGTTTCTGGCAGGCCCGGAATACGCCCGAGATCCAGGGTGACCTCGGCCGTCCGGGTGTGGGTTTCGTGGCCCTCGATAATTGTTGCGGCCCGCGGCCGGCCCACGATATCGCCGGATACATTCTGCTTCTCGGTGAAATGCAAATAACCGTTGGGATCCAGTTCAGCCGCCTGGCGATAAATGCCGTTGATCACATCGCGCCGGATGGGATCGCTCTCCGGTTCTTCCTGGAGGTCGAGCACCAGGATGATCAGAGAGCCGGTGGCCGTGGGGATCCGCACTGATTCAGCGATAAAACCGATTTCCTCCATTTCGGGGATGACCAGGCGCAGGGCGTTGGCTGCGCCGGTGGTGGTCAGGATGATATTGTTCATGATACTGCGGTTTTTACGCAGGTCCCGGACACCGGACTTCGGCAGACGGTCGAGCACGGCCTGGGAACCGGTGGCGGCATGCACCGTGGCCATGGAGGCCGACAGAATCCGTTTGGGACCGAAATGATTCAGCAGCGGTTTGACCATGTGCGCCAGACAGGTCGTGGTGCAGGAGGCATTGGACACCAGCCGATGACGGCGGGGATCGTAATCGTTGGCATTGATCCCCATGACGGTGGTCACGGCATCTTCAGGCATGGGACGCCCCTTGTCCTTGATTTTGAAGGGTGCCGAGACGATCACTTTTTCAGCGCCGGCATCCAGGTGCCCGCGCAGGGCACCGCCCGGATGATCGCCCGGCAAGGTCGGATCGAGAAAACGCCCGGTGGTGTCCACCACCAGCGGAACATGGTGGTCGCGCCATTGGATGTCTGCCGGGTTGCGGTGTTCTTTAAGGAAACGCAAGGTCACGCCGTCGACGGTCAGGCCGTTCTCGGCCTCGTCGATGGCCGTGATCACGGGCGCCGCCTGATGACCGTATAGATAGTGCTGCAGCATGCCGTAAGATGAGTCGCGCTCGAGATAGTGGGCAATATCGGCCATGGACTGACCGGCCTCACGGCCAATATTGACCACGATTTCCTGAAAGGATTTACGGGCGATGTGGTGCCAGACCGTGAGTTTGCCGATACGGCCAAACCCGTTGACCCCGAGCGTTTTGCCAAGACCCTGCGATGACTGGTTTTGCATGAATTCTCTCCCCTGTTGCGCTTCGCCCTTTAGCAGGTTGTTGCCAAACGATTGCGCTTGGCAATCCGGCGTTAAAATCCTCCTCAAAATGCGCCTTTATTGCATATAAACGGCGCTTTTGCGTCGGATTCGGCCTTGTCTGGCCGGCGCTCATGACGTTTTCAACATCCGTCTAGGAAGGCGGTCCGTTCCAAGTGCCCCGATCAGCCCTCTTTCACCTTGACGCAACCGCTGAAAACCACACCCTCTTGGCCGTCAATACTGATGAAATCACCCGAGTGGATCACAATTTCGTTAAACTGGCAGGTTTTATCGATTTCGTTACACACCAGTTCACCGCACCCGACCACCCCGGTGCGCCCCAGACGGTGGGCCACGACAGCGGCATGCGAGGTCAACCCGCCCCGGGCGGTGAGCAGACCATCGGCGGCGTAGATTTCACGGATATCGTCAGGCACCGTATCGGCGCGGGCCAGGATCAGCGCCGTATCGGGTTCCCGGCGGCGCCAGCGGTCGATTTCATCGAGGGTGAATACCAGCCGGCCGTTCATGGCCCCGCCGCTGACACCGATACCGTGACCGATGGGGGTGCGATCGATCAGATCCCGATGATCGAAAGTCATGTATTCCTTGCGTTCACGGATGGCCATGTTGCGGCTCTGCAAAAGGTAAAGATCGGAACGCTCGGCCCCCTGGAAGGTAAACTCCATTTCCTGCGGGCTCCAGCCGCGATCATAGACGATGTTCTGGGCAAAGCCCTTCAAGGCCGCATAGACCTCGGGGAAATGGGTTTCCAGGGTGATATCCGTATCCCGCATTTCGGTTTCCTGTTGAATCACCGATACCGGCAGGGTGGTCACCAGGCCAGAAACCACGTCCTCACCCTGGTTCTCGATCGTGAAGTCGCCCCACAACCGCAGGGTGTCACCCGACCAGCGCGGGTTATGCGTAAAAATCACGCCCGAGCCTGAATCCTGGGAGATATTCCCGAAGACCATCTGCTGAATGGTCACCGCCGTGCCCCAGTCATCCGAAATCCCCATGATTTTGCGATAGGTTTTGGCCTTGGCCGATTCCCAGGATTCCAGCACACGCATAATGGTCAGCACCAACTGTTCGAACGCATCTTCCGGCACCTCGATACCCGCCGCGCGGACCATTTCCTTATAGGTCAAGGCCACCTGTTTCATCTGCGCCCCGGTGAACCCGCGCTTGAGTGGGATGCCGTAACGTTTCTTGAAGTCGCTGATAATGGCGTCGAAGTCGTTGCGCTCCAGGTCGAACGACATCCCCCAGCACTGCAGAAACCGGCGGTAGTTGTCCCAGGCAAACCAGTCGTTGTCCGTCTGTCGGCCCAGGCCTTCGGCAATCGCTTCGTTAATGCCCACGTCCAGAAAGGTGTCCATCATGCCGGGCTGGGAGATCGACGAGCCGCTGCGCACCGAGAGAATCAACGGGTTGTGGGGGTTGCCGAAAAGCTTGCCGGTATGCGCCTCCAGGATGCCGATCTGTTGGGCAATCTGGTCCCGGAAATTCTCTTCGGCCGCCGCATAGGATTCAATCACCTCCCGGCAGCGAAAGACTTCGGTGGTAACGATGAAGCCGGGGGGCACCGGGAACCCGAAACGCTTCAACTTCATCATATTCAGGCCCTTGTTGCCCAGAAAAATGATCCCGTGGACGCGGGGGTTGGGATCGACCAGGGAAGTCATCGCGCGCTGCGGGTCATAGTTCAACAAACTGTGCAGGCTGTTTTTGGGAATCTGGGCCGACTGATGAAACAGCGTGTTGAGAATGCGGCTCAGGAATAAATCCAATTGGCGCAGCCCCAGGGCCAGCGATATCAGATCCCGGAAGAAGATCTCGGAGAGCCGGTGGCGCATGCGCTCGTCACGGGGCTCGTTATCCGCCGGCAGATATTTCGGCAGCAGATGTTCATCGGGGGTGCGCACGATGATGCGGTTTAAGTTTTCTTCGTGGATATTGTGAAAGTAATCGCTGACGATATTCCGGACCGCCCGGGCAAAGCCCTTGAAAATGTCCAGGTACTGGGTAAAGGTGAATCCGCGGGCCTCGAGGGCATGCGAGAGCATCTCCAGTTGGCGTTCAAATTCCTTGGAAGCAATACCATCCAGGTTGAGCGCCCGGTTAAACAGCCGCAGCAGATCATAGATATGGTAGAAGGTGGCCCGCGTGATCAGATTCAGATCGATCTTATGGATCAATTGTTCCAGCAGCACGTTGGTCAGGGCTTCGAGGCGGAAGCTCAGGCCCAGCGCATTGAACTTCATTTCATGGTAACTGCCGTACATGGAGGGGATATCGATCGTAAAATGGCGCTTCTTATAGATGTCCTCGCGGATTTCGAATTCTTCGGAAGTCAGAACGATGGCCTGGAGTTCCTCCTGGAAAATCAGCAGTTTGTGCAGTTTGGCATGGGTCTGCGGTTCGGCCAGAATTTCTTCCAACTCAGCTAATCCGGGAAAGCCCTCCGCTTTGAGTTGGGTAATGTAACCGGAAAGTTCGGTAAAACCGATCTTGTACTTCTGGTTCAACAGTTTATAGAGACGGACAGCCAACAGCACCCGCTGACCGTCGAGCGCCGGCAGGTCAGCATAGGTCGCCAGGGTCTTTTCAAGCTTGTCGTCCGCGATGTGCAGCAGGGCCTCCAACTGTTCGAATCCATCCTCACGAAGGCGCTGCATGACCGCGTGCACCCCGTCGATGTAAGGCCCCTGGGCCTGAAGCTGGCTGAAGATATTGGGGGGCAGGTAAGGTTGCAGGGACTCGCGCGCACGCGTCTGCCAATAGGAGAGAACGGACTCCATAAAATTGATGATCCGGTTGCTGCTCTCGACGTGGCACTGTTTGCGCAGGAAGTGCAGCAGGACATCTTTACGGTGGTTGATTTCATCCAACTGGGTGGAGATGTCCCGCAAGCGCCCTTCGGCGCCGATGTCATTGAAGTACACCGGAAACAAGCGTGCCAGCTGTTTGGCGATATTGTAAACCGGTCCGACACCGCTGTTGAGAAAACGTGTGATGTCGCGCGGAAAAAGGTCGGTATCTTTGATGAAGACACCGCATAACGAAATGTGGATGATCAAATACGACATCAGGCGGGTCGAATACTTGGGGCCCAGTTCGATCAATTCCATCCAGGTGCGGATGTTCTGCAGATGGGCGCTGTTGACCTTGATCTGCCAGTCGTTGCCCACGCCGCCGATGTTGGGCGCCTGAAAACCAAGCTCGATGACGTGGTCGATAAAGAAGTTGATAAAATCGATATCCTGGGTATGGTAGACGCCCTTGCCCATATTGAGAACACAGTTGAGGGCCGTGGCGGGGAATACCGAGGCGCGCGCCTTGAGAATCGAAAAGGTCTTTTCGATCAGTTTCCGAATGTTCCAGGGTTTTTCATTCTCGATGATCCACGTCAGGGTGCGATTGATGTCCCGCAGGGCTTCCTCATGGATGATCGCCAACCCCCCCAGGTTCATCTGATAGAAGAGAAACAACAGCCGGTAGAGGTTGCCGCGGCCGCTGGCCTCGCCGAGGGCCAGCAGTTGTCCGGGGATGTCGCGGTGGCTGTTGACAATCTGGTTAAAACCGGGAAGCGCCAGCAGCATCGCAAGGACATCGGGGGACGGGCGGTCGCCTTCCCCGGCGATGGCCTCCAGGCGGCAGGCATGCGCGTGCAGGGCTTTGTGGGAGACTTGGCCGAACAACGCTTCCAAGGGGGCGTCCGGCTTCAAATCGCCGGCTTCCATTTCGAACCACGCCTGCGGGTCATCTTCGCTCAGCCAGTAGGTATAGGTATCGCCATAAAACCGGATCAGCAGGGGGTTCAGGTATTCCAGGCGGCCCGCTTGGCCATCAGCGTGCGCGACGACGGCCTCGCCCAGACGGCTGAGCTGATAGTAACTTTTCATAAATAGCGCGAAAATCCGACCGTCGTAATCGACGATACGCTGGAGGGCCTCGTCCAAGGGCGCCCGAAATTGGGCGAAGGCATCACCGGCCTCCTTGATCATTTTGATCAGGAACAACATCAGATTATCGACGGCGTCCGCACGCGCGTCTTCACTGCTGCTGGACTCGATGGCCTGCTGATAGATCTCGATGAAAAGAGCCGCGGCGGCCGGACCTTCGGCATGGGCTTTGAGCAGGTGAAAATAGTCCAGGGAGTAGACGCGGGCTTCCTTGACGATGAAATGCCAGTTTTTGTACGGGTGCGAAAGTTCCTTCAGAAAGGTGGTCAAGCCTTCCTGCAGACCGTAGTAGGGGGCCATGACATCCTGCAGAACCGCGTAGCGCCGATCGATTTCGACCTCGACATGATGATCGGCGATATTGACTTCAAGTGCTTGGGAGCGGATCATCGTCCTCCTCCTGGTCACCGCCCGCCGGCAACCACGGCCATGTCGTCCATCAGGACCGTACCGGAATACAGGCCGGCGACATCCGGCCCCGGGTCGTTCGCCTTTGCATGGCGGGTGCCCTGCGGGCGACACAAACTTCAACATATTGAATTACTTAATTAAAAACGCCTATACCCAATCCGAATTAGCACAGCCCTCAGCCATTTGCAAGGCAGCAATGGGTATCGCTCATACAATGCGACCGGATGACGAAAAAAAAAGCCCTTCCCGAAGGAAGGGCTGTTGTTTAATGGCGACCGCAAGCGATTACGGCAATCAAACCTCCAGCCAGGAATCCGAATACAGGGTTTGGCCCATAATCACGTCCACGGTCTTCTTGTAATCCAACATTTCCTTGGACAGGGAACCGACATCCGGCTCCACGCCGTCGAGCATACCGTAGATCAGATCGATGATGTCCTGGCGCTGCCCCTTGGCGATGGCGATCAACTGGTCGTCCAGCGGGTCGGCGATCACGGACTCCATACCGCATTTCTCCAGCATGACCATGTAGGTCTGGTTCAGGATGGGACGCAGGTGATCCGGAGGGCCGTTAGAGATATTGGACAGACCGCAGGTGCTGCGCGCCCCCGGGGCCATATCGGGCAGCATCTTCTGGAATTCCATCAGGCTGATGGCCTGGGGTTGCTGAATGTTCACGGGGGTCACGATCCCGTCCACCCAGATTTTTTCGTTGGGAATGCCGGCTTCATTGGCGAAATAGAGCAGTTCGACACACAGGGCCGCACGTTCGTTTTCATCCCGCGGCAGGCCTTCCGGGCCCCACATCAGGGCGATGAAATCGGCACCGGCCTCGGCGGTCATCGGCACCATGCGTTCATAGCGCTCGGGACGCACCATGATCGAATTGACGATGTGGGACATGCCGCTGGGAACCGGCTTGATCACTTTCAGGGCCGCCTCGATGGCATCGATGTTGGATGTGTCCAGGGCCAGGGGCACGTCATCCACCACCTCCTGAACCGTCTGCACCACCCAGGGCATCAATTCGACCCCTTCCTTCTTGGCCGGTCCCAGATTGATGTCAATGAAATCCATGCCCTTTTCACGCTGGAACAGGGCTTCTTCCTGAATGGGCTTCGGATCCCGCGCCTTGAAGGCCTTGCCGATTTTGGTCGAAATAACGTTTAAACTTTCACCGATGAGTAACATAGAACCTCCCTCTGATTAATTCGTCTTTTCCGGGCGGCCCTATCACGGGCACGAATGGGCAGCGGCTGACGCCACCCGATTCATGCCCAATTCAACCGCGCCGGAATTATTGTATCTATCTCCCGCGAAGGAAGCCCGGAATATGCGCCGCTTCCCGCGGGCCGACCGTAATGGTCCAGCCGGGAAGCTCCTCTTCCACGTCACCGGCGATGGCCGCGGCATAGCCCGGAATGATCAGTTCCTGATGTTTGATCTTGTCGGCGATACCGCTCTTTTTGACGAACATCCCCACGTCATCCCCGGCAAATTTACCGGCGGCCCAGGCCGTCAGAACCGACAGGCCTTCGGCATCCTTGATCAGGAGCCAGGCTGGCACTTTGCTGGCTTCGATTTCGCCGGAGACGATGAAGTAAGTCAGGGCGAAATTCGTGGTCACCATTACCGGTGAATTCTCGTCGGGGTTGTTGATTTCGAAAATACCCTCGGTCACCGTCATGGGCCGCTGCGGGTCGGTGAAGATGTTCAGGCGCTCGAGCAGCAGCGGGAACAGGCTCTCACCAACGAAGTCGGAGAGCACCACGATACTGCCATACTTGGCGATGAACTGTCCGGCGATCAGGGTTTCCATGTCCAGGTTGGAGGCCATTTCGCAGGGGAAGGTGATCGTGGGGAAGCCCACCTCGCGTTTGAGATCCTTGAGGGCCGCCCGTCGGATGGCGATCATGTCTTCCATGGACTGGCGCACATCACGGGAACCAGCATCGAGCACCAGGTCCTTGAGTCCCATCTCGGTCAGCTTGGTGGTCAGGGGCACCAGGGCCTCCACCGAATCGGCCTTGACGGCCAGCGGCAGGTCGTTGGCCTTGGCCAGTTCGCCGTAGGCGTCCACGTTGCCGTCCGTGGCGGCATAGATCAGCGGGCGCTTGAAAGCACAGGCGTCCACACCGGCCTTCATCACATCCGCATTCTCGCTCATCAGAATCAGGTTGAATTCGGATGTCTCGGCGATCAGCTTGGCCAGGGCGCCAAAGGCGGCGGCATCGCCGCCGGTGTCTTTAAGGGCCACCAGTTCGGGACGCAGATTCAAGCCCACACGCTCATACTGCAGGGCGTTCCAGGCCTTCAGCTTGGCGGTCACGTCGGCTGCGGCCGTGTCGGAAGTGACCAGCGCCGCCAGCGTGGTCTGATTGTAGAAGGTTTTTTCATGACGGTAGAGCACCGTTTCGCCGCCGACGGTGGCTTTGCGCACGCCAGCGCCCAGCACCACGGGGCGGATCGGCGGGGCCGAGGCTTCCGCCAGTTGCTCGCGGGCTTCGTCGGAAACATAGGGGCAGCTGTCCAGTTCGGCCTTCCCGGATGCCAGGTTCATCGCAAAGGCCAGGCAGGTGGGAACGCCACATTCCTTGCAGTTGGTCTTCGGCAGCAGTTTGAAAATCTGAATACCGGTTAATGCCATAATTTTCTCCTTCGGTATGAATGCGATCGCACAGGGGGCGATTCGAACCGTTATCAGTTCATTCGAAACCGTGCGGGGCCACGGGTGCCCCGCACGCCGGCTAACCGGATCAGCCGCCGATCAAAGGCGGCATGGACAGCGCCGGATGGCCCTTTTCTTCCAGGAAGGGCAGGATCTCTTCTTCGGTAATCCCAACCGTCTCGTCGGCGATCTTGTCGAAAAGATCCGGGTGGCCCATCTCGGCCCCGCGCGCTTCAATGCGTTCCTTGATTTCGTCTTTCAGGATCTTGGGCATCCAGACCATCCGCAGGAGGCCGCCGTCACCCATGATGAACTTGCGCTGGGTGATGTTGTACTTGGAGTGGCCCACGAA
>JASJED010000236.1 GCA_030065585.1 Desulfobacterales bacterium
CGATAGATTGGCACCCCGGATAAAATCGCACTGACCGCCCACACCGCTGTAGATCCAGCGAGCCTTCATGGAGTCGGCCCATATGTTGCCGTGGAGGTCCACGCCAATGGCTGCATTGATGGCCACCATTTTGGGTTGGGCTGCAATGTAGAGAATGCCGTTGGTGTAATCCGAGGGACGGCTCTGCACCGCCGAGTTGAAGTTCAACCAGTCATACCCCGCCGCCTCTTCCGCCAGAAAGATGGAAGCGATGCTGAATTTGCTGCGTGTTGCCGTGAAGCGGTTGGTCACGACACCGGCCTCCACCAGCCTTCCCATGGCATCGGCGAACAACTCGGTATGAATTCCCAGGTCCCGCACGCCCTTGTCGAGAATTGCATCGGTCACCGCTTCGGGTACCTGTCCGATACCGAACTGAAGGGTCGCGCCGTCCTCGATAAACCGCTCGGCAATGATCCGGCCGATACGCCGGGTGTCTTCATCGGCGGGCTTAACCGGACTGGCCGGCAGGGGGTAGTCCGTATCCAGCCGGTAGTCGATCCATTCCGCCGGCACCGTTTCACCCAGCACGAACGGCATGCGGGCATTGCGTTCGGCAATCACAATCCCTCCTTGGGACCTGACCGTCTCGACCGCAGCCATGGCGCCTTCCACGGCGGTGCCCAGACTGTAATGGCCGCCAGTGTCGGGGCCCGCAACGGAGATCAAGGCCACATCGGGGCGCAGGTGGTCACGAACCTGTGCGGGAATATCCCCCAGGTGCATGAGCTGGTATTTGGCCCAGCCATTATTGACGGCCTCACGGGTAAGGTGGCTGTTGAAGATGACCCGGTGGGTGATCCGCCGGCAGCAGTTTTCAGAAAACAGCGCCTCCACCTCTCCGAGAAAGAGCACCCCCATGAGCTCGACATCCCGGATATGGTCGTCGGCCGCCAGCTGACGAAAAAGCACCTGGGGCGTGGCCGCATTACCGGAGGCGTACATACGGTTTCCGGGCTTCAGCAGGTCAGCATTGATAACATCCTCTACATGGCGGACAAGTTTCATCGCTCCTCCTTGGCTATCAGTTTAACCGACGGCAGTTGCACCTGCTTTAACTGCATGTTCGTGCGTATGACATCAAGCCTGGATTATTTCGGCCGTTTCCCTGGTGCGCAAGTATCCTTTAAAATATTAAAAATGAATATTTTAAGCACACAGGTCAAGACGCTGCGGCGCAATTGAGACCGATGCGCTGCGGTCCTCTCGGCTTATGGTTGAATTCGTAGTGGCGAGCGCCTATACTGAATTCGCCTATGAAATTGAGCCACCGCGAAAGACTGCAGCTGTTTTACGACCGATTTGTCGGCAGCGACCAGGTGCTGGTGCTGATGAATGCCGATCCGGATGCCATGGCCAGCGCCATGGCCATCAAGCGGCTGCTTTGGCGCAAGGTCGCCGGGATCACCCTGGCCCACACCAACGTCATCCGGCGGCCGGACAACCTGACCATGATCCGCCTGCTCGGTATTCGCCTGCAGCATGTGGACACCATCGACCTCAAGCGACACAATCGCTTTATACTGGTGGATTCCCAACCCGATCATCACGACTATTTCCGCCAGGTGGCCTTCGACGTGATCATTGACCACCACCCCGACACCGCACCCGCGGCCCCCTTTGTGGACATCCGCCCGCGCTACGGGGCCACGGCCACGCTGATGACCGAGTACCTGCGGTCGGCGCGCATCAAACCCTCCAAAAAACTGGCCACGGGACTGTTTCACGCCATCAAGACGGATACGCGCAATTTCGAGCGGCAGACCCAGATCGAGGATGTGGTTGCCTTTCAATACCTTTTCCGCTATGCGAATATCCCCCTGGCGCGGCATATCGAGCAGGCCGACCTTCAGATGAACTTCCTGAAGTATTTCAGCCAGGCGATTGCCGACCGACGTTTTCGCAAGGGCAAGATGTTCGTTTATTTGGGGGCGGTGCACAACCCCGACGTGTGCGTCCTGCTGGCCGAGTTCTTCATGCGCATCGATACGGTCCACTGGAGCATCGTCTCGGGGATTTGCGACAAGCGCCTAACCGTGGTTTTTCGCAATGACGGCCTACGCCGCAACGCCGGCGACGTGGCCCACGAAAGTTTCGGGTCCTTCGGATCGGCCGGGGGCCATCAAACCATGGCCCGGGGGGAACTGCCCCTGGCATCGCTGCCCGCATCGGTGGACACCCGGGATTCGCGCAAATTCCTAAACTGGCTGATCAATCGCGTGCAGAAAAGAGCCGGCACGAAATGACCATCAACAGCAACACCATCCATGTGACCGTTCTGGGTTCGGGCACCTGCGTGCCGTCGCTGACGCGCAGCGCCTGCGCTTTGTTGATGACCGTGGGGACTTCGCACCTGCTCTTCGACATCGGCCCGGGCAGCATGCGACGCCTGCTGGAGGCTGGCGTTCAGGTGCAGGACCTCTCCCATGTCTGTATCAGCCACTTCCATCCCGACCACACCGGTGAGCTGGCCCCGCTGATCTTCGCCAACAAATACCCGGACGCAAACCGCCGCCAAAGCCCGCTGACCCTGATCGGGGGGCCCGGCTTCCGCAATTTCATGATGCGCCTGGAAGCGGTCTACGGGGACTGGATCCGACTAGCCGACGGCATGCTGCAGGTGATCGAGGCGGCGCCGGCGGACGGATTCAAACATAGCGCCGACGGCTGGTCCGTGGAAACGCTGCCGGTTCGCCACAATCCCGAAAGTGTGGCCTACCGGGTGGCCCTGGACCAAGGTCCTGCGGTGGTCTATTCCGGCGACACCGAATATTCCGAAAACCTGGTGGCGCTGGCCCGGGAAGCCGATCTGCTGATCTGCGAGGCGGCCCGGCCGGACGAACACCCGGTGCGCGGCCATTTGACACCGTCGGAGGCCGGCCGCATGGCCGCCGAGGCCGGTGTGCGCCAACTGATGCTGACCCATTTCTATCCCGACTGCGAAAATGTCGATCTGGTGACCCAGTGCCGACGGACCTATGCGGGCCCGGTTCTGCTGGCCCGCGATCTGATGACCCTCGAGGTGACCTGATCCCATGCGCTATTTCCCGGTTTATCTCGATATCCAGGACCGCCCGTGCCTGGTGGTGGGCGGCGGTGCTGTCGGAACCCGCAAAGCCCATACGCTGCTGCAGGCCGGTGCCCGGGTGACGGTGGTGAGCCCGGAAGCAACCCCGCAGCTTGCGTCCCTGGCCGCGGAAGGCCGCATCCGGCTGAAGCGCCGCCCCTACATCGATTCGGACATGGAGAACGCTATACTGGTGTTCGGCACCACGGATAACCGCGAACTGAACCACAGGATCAGCGAAGATGCCCAGCGTCTGGGGGTATGGTGCAATATTGCCGATCAGCCGGAGCGGGGCCAGTTTGTGCTCCCGGCGGTGGTGGCGCGGGGCGACCTGCTGATCAGCATTTCCACGTCCGGTAAAAGCCCGGCCCTAGCCCGACGGATCCGCCGTGAGATCGAATCCGCCTACGGACCGGAATACGCCCGGCTGCTGGATCTCCTGGGGGCCTTGCGGCAACGGCTGTTATCACAGGGCCACGACCCCCAGGGTCATAAAAAACTATTCGAAGCCCTGCTGGACAGCGATCTCCTGGAATCGATCCGCACCGGCGACAGCGCGCGGATCGAATGCTGCCTTAAGGAACACTGCGGGGATACCGTTGTTTGGGAAGACTTGATGTCCCCGGTAAAATAACCTCGACCGGGGCGGAAAGACCGGCCATCGCCTATGGAAATTGGAATCCTGCTGACCATCGTATTCTATATCGCCAGTACGGCCGCCTACACCCTTTTCCTGGTGCGGCAGAAACAACAATTCTATCGCGGCGGTGTGATGCTGCTCGCGGTAGGGTTTACGGTTCACCTGATCGTGATTGCGATCGGTACAATCCAGGCCGGTCACCTGCCGGTCAACACCCTGCGCGACACCCTCTCTTTTGGTGCGCTGGCCGTGGCCGGTGTTTTCCTGCTCTTCCAGTACCGCTACCGTCTCAAGGTCCTGGGGGTCTTCTCGGCCCCTCTGGCCGCCGTCACCATGATCAGCGTGGCCCTGATGCCCGCCACGGCCGTTCCTGTGCAACCGGTGTTGAAAAGTATGTGGCTGGTCGCCCACGTGGCCCTTATCTTTATCGGCGAGGCCAGCTTAGCCCTGGCCTGTGGGATCGGTATTCTCTACCTGGTTCAGGAGCAGGCCATCAAATCCAAGAAACCCGGATTTTTCTTCCGTCGGCTGCCGTCCCTGGATTTGCTGGATTCGGCGGGTCAGACCTGCATTCTGGCCGGTTTTGTGATGATGACCCTGGGTCTGGCCACGGGTCTCATCTATGCCAAGAGCATTTGGGGACGGTTCTGGAGCTGGGATCCCAAGGAGGTCTGGTCCGGCATTACCTGGCTGCTGTACGCCGTCTTGATCCATGAGCGGCTGGCGCTGGGCTGGCGTGGGCGGCGGGCGGCCATCATGGCCATTATTGGCTTTGCCACCGTTTTGTTTACCTTTCTGGGGGTTAACCTTTTGATGAGCGGCCATCACGGCGTGTTTACGCAGTAATCGGACCGCGGGTAACACAGGGATCGGCCAGGTCGCGGGATCGCGGCCGTCAGAACATGACCGCCAAACTCGACATCATTCTCATCGGCCTCAACCATAAGACCGCATCCGTGGAGATCCGCGAGTGTTTAGGTTTCAGCGGCGAGGATCAGGACACGGCGCTTGAACGGTTAAACGCCCTGGAGACCGTGGAGGAAGTGCTCCTGGTCTCGACCTGCAACCGGGTCGAAGTGCTGCTGACCACCACGGCCATGGACGCCACCGTCGAGGCGGTCATCCAATTTCTTTCGGAAAACAACGACATCCCGGCCCAGGAATTCAAGGACAAGCTCTACGTGCACATCGGACCGGAGGCCGTGCGGCACATCTTTCGGGTGGCCGCCAGCCTGGATTCCATGGTGGTGGGCGAACCGCAGATTCTGGGACAGATCAAGAGCGCCTACCTTCAGGCCACCCTCAAAAAGACCTCCGGGGTCATATTGAACCGCCTGCTGCACAAGACGTTTTTCGTGGCCAAACGCATCCGCACCGAAACGGGCATCGGTGACCACGCCGTGTCAATCAGCTACGCCGCCATCGAGCTGGCCCGCAAGATCTTCGGCGAACTGGCCGGACGCCAGGTCCTGCTGATCGGTGCCGGCGAAATGGCCGAACTGGCGGTGGAGCATTTGATCCGTCAGCGCTCCGGTGAAATCCTGGTGGCCAACCGTACCTTCGACCGGGGGGTCGATCTGGCCACTCGCTTCGGCGGCCGGGCCATTCGTTTTGAAGAAATTGCCGAAGAACTGCGCAACGTGGACATCATCATCAGCTCCACAGGCTCGCCGGATTATGTCGTGCGGCGCGATCAGGTCAAAAAAATCCTGCGCGGCCGCCGCAGCCGGCCGCTGTTCTTTATCGACATTGCCGTACCGCGCGACATCGACCCGGCCATCAACCGCCTGAACAACACCTACGTTTACGACATCGACGATTTGAAGGGCGTCATCGAGGAGAATATCGAAGACCGCCAGCATGCGGCCCTAAAAGGCGAACGTTTGGTGGACGAAGCCGTCATCCGTTTCCGCCAGTGGTATGAAAGCCTGGACGTGGTGCCCACCATCGTGGCCCTGCGCCAGCAGTTGGAGGACAAGATTCGGGCGGAAGCCGAGCGCACCCGTATCAAGCTAGCCCCCAAGCTTTCCGAGACTGACGCCGAGGCCTTCGAGAAAATGACCCAGGCCCTGGTCAACAAGATCCTGCACGAGCCCACCACCCTCCTCAAACGGGCGGAAGGCCACGACGACAAGGCCACGCTGCTGGCCACCACGCGCCGGCTCTTCAAGCTGGACGACTGACGGCCACGTAAAAAGCCCGCCAGCGGCGTTATGCTTCGCCCCTCTTCATTGCGGCGTACTTGAGTACGCTTCATTCCTCGGGGCTCGCAAGCCGTCTGCCGAACTTTTTACGTGGCCGTCCGGATATTGATTCTACGTCGAGGATTCCAAAAGTGCGAGAACGCCGGCCTGGGCCGAAAGATGGCCTTTATGGCTGGACACGCGTTTTA
>JASJED010000237.1 GCA_030065585.1 Desulfobacterales bacterium
TTCGAGGTCGATGCCCAGATAGCTGCACAGAAAGAGATCGGCCTGGCCGGCTTCCACGGATATGCAGACCGGGGGCGACTTGGCCCGGGCCGGATCGTCACCGAACACGACGTCTTGCCGGAGGCCTGGTATCTGGATGCCGATCGCGCCCCGGTCTGCATATCCGTTGAGGCCGGCCAGGCCGATCTCTTTTTGTGCAGCTATCTGGGCATCGACCTCGAAGTTAAGGGCCGGCGCGCCTACCGCCTGCTGGATGCCGCCGTGACCTTTCACCGCGGCCTTCCGCGTCCCGGGGAGGTGATCCGCTATGAAATCGCCATCGAGAAGTTTATCCGTCAGGGTGCCACCTGGATGTTTTTCTTTCATTTCGACGGCTACATCGGCGAAGAGCATCTGATTACCATGCGCGACGGCTGCGCCGGCTTCTTTACGGCCGAGGAGGTGCGCCAGTCCGGCGGCATCTTACGCAAGGCCGAGGAGACCCGCCCGGTCGAGGGTAAACGCCCGCACGCCTGGCGGCCACCGGTGGCGATGTGCAAGGAAGCGTACGACGATGCGGCCATCGACGCCCTGCGCCGCGGCGACGCCGCCGCCTGTTTCGGCGATGCATTTGCAGGCATCGTCATCCCGGCTAACTTGCGTCTTCCGGGCGGCCGCATGCGGCTTCTGGAGCGGGTGAACGAAATCGATCCGGACGGTGGCCGCTACGGACTCGGCAGCATCCGCGCCGAGGCCGACATCCATCCGGACGACTGGTTTCTGACCTGCCATTTCGTGGACGATAAGGTCATGCCCGGCACGCTGATGTACGAATGCTGCGCCCATACCCTGCGGATTTTTCTCCAGCGCATGGGTTGGATCAGCGACCGCGCGGAGACCTGCTACGAACCCGTGAAGGGTCAGCGCAGCGTGCTCAAGTGCCGCGGCCCGGTCACGCCGGCAACGCGTCACGTGGTCTACGCGGTGGAAATCAGTGAAATCGGTTTCAATCCGGCACCTTACGTAAAGGCCGATGCCCATATGATGGCCGACGGTCACCACATCGTCATGTTCCGCGGCATGTCCATGCAGCTGACCGGCATGACCCGCGAAAGTCTCACGGCCTTCTGGGAATCGCGGCCAGGGGCGTCCGGCGAAAGCGTCGCCCCTTCGGACGCCTTCACCCGGAATCACATTTTGGCCTTTGCCCAGGGCCTGCCCTCCCAGGCTTTCGGGGAACCCTACCGGCCCTTCGACCACGAGCGCTTCATCGCCCGCCTGCCGGCCCCCCCTTATTCTTTCATTTCCCGGGTGCCGCGGGTCGAACCGCCGCCCTGGAAGCTCGCCCCGGGAGGGTGGGTGCATACCGTCTGGGATTTGGCGCCGGATGACTGGTATTTTCGCGCCCAGCGCAGCGAAGGCATGCCCCTGGCCGTCCTGATGGAGATCGGCCTGCAGGCCTGCGGCTTTCTGGCGGCCTACATGGGATCGGCCCTCAAAAGCGACCGGGACTTGCGCTTCCGCAACCTCGACGGCACGGCCACGCTGAGCGAAAACGTGATGCGTGATCGCGGCCCGGTAAACGCCCGCGCCCGCCTGCTATCGTCATCGATGGCCGGCGACATGCTCATCGAAAAATTCGCCTTCGAGCTCCACCAGCGTGAACGGGTGGTCTATGCCGGGGAAACGTCTTTTGGTTTCTTTACGCCAGAGGCGCTCCAAAAACAGGTCGGTCTGGGAAAGGACGACGATTCGCCGGCCTGGGAAAAATGGCGCCGGTCAAAGACAGCGCCCCCGGTGGTCCTTGCCGAGCTGCTGCCGCTCGCCCCCGACGATCCAGGCGAGGATTCCTCGGCTGACTTCGGCCTGCCGGCCGCCGCCCTGCGCATGATCGACCGCATTGAGATATACGACCCCCGTGGTGGCGATCACGGACAAGGCTATCTGTTAGCATCCAAGGCCGTCGATCCCCAGGCCTGGTTTTTTACGGCGCACTTCTATCAGGATCCGGTCTGCCCGGGATCTCTGGGCATCGAATCCCTGATCCAACTGCTGCGCTACGCCGCCCGCGAGCGCTGGCCGGATCTGGCGGCCACCCACATGCCCCTGCTTGCAGCCGGCGGGCCCCACATCTGGCGCTACCGGGGCCAAATCCGGCCCGCAAACAAACGCATCGAAGTCGAAGCCGTTATTCACAAGGTCGAAGAGGGGCTCGAACCCGCCCTGTGGGCGGACGGCTACTTGAAAGTCGACGGACTTTCCATATATAAGATGCAGCATTTCGGCCTGCGACTGGTCAAACGGAGATAGACACGCGTTATGCGCTACGACAACGTCAACATTGCCGCCATCGGCTATGAACTGGCCCCCAACGTGGTCACGGCCGAAGACATCGAAACCCGTCTTGGACCCCTTTACGAGGCGCTGCACCTCAAAGCGGGGCAGTTGGAGCAGCTGACCGGCATCCAGGAGAGCCGCTATTGGGATCCGGATTTCAAGCTCTCCCAGGGGGCCATCCGCGCCGGAAAAAAGGCCCTCGATCAGGCGGATTTCGATCCCGCCCAGGTCGGCATGCTGGTCTACGGCGCTGTCTGCCGTGAAAACCTGGAGCCGGCCACGGCCTGCGCCGTGGCCGATGGACTGGGGATTGAGTCACATGCCCAGGTTTATGATATTTCAAATGCTTGTCTTGGCATCCTTAATGGAATGGTTCAAGTTTCAAATGCCATTGCCCTGGGACAAATCCGGGCCGGACTGGTGGTCTCATGCGAGTCCTGCCGCCAAATCGTGGACAACACCATCGAGCGCATGCTCGCCGCCGGCAGCATGGCGGTTTTCAAAAAGTGCGTGGCCACGATGACCGGCGGTTCGGGAGCCGCCGCCGTCCTGCTCACAGATGGCACCGACAGCCCCCGGCGGCACCGCCTCCTGGGGGGCGTGATCCGCAACGCCGTCCAGCATCACGGACTGTGCACCTGGGGGCCCGACACGGGGATTCCCTCCAACCTCACGCACGTCATGAACACGGACTCGGTGGGTGTGCTGCAAAACGGGGTCATCCTCGGTCGGGAGACCTTTCAGGCCCTGCGCCGCGAATTGTCTTGGGACGACGACCAGCCCGACAAGGTCGTTTGCCATCAGGTGGGGTCCGCGCACCAGAACGCGATCCTCGAGGCCATCGGGCTGCCGGCCGCCAAGGACTTCAGCACGTTTCGCTATCTCGGCAATATCGGTACGGTCTCGATTGCCGTGACCGCGGCCATCGCCGACGAGCGTGGCTTCCTCAATACCGGGGATCAGGTCGGCTTCCTGGGGATCGGCAGCGGCCTCAATTGTCTCATGCTGGGCGCGGAATGGTAACGTGATTGCTAACGACGCATACCGGCATCTCTACCCTTTCCGCTCTCGCTACGCAAACATCGGCGGTTTTCGCTACCATTACCTCGACGAAGGCACCGGGGAGCCCGTGGTCATGCTCCACGGCAACCCCACCTGGTCATTCTACTACCGCCATCTGGTCAAAACCCTGGCGCCCACCTGCCGGACCATCGTCCCGGACCATATTGGCTGTGGCTATTCCGAAAAACCGCCGGCCAATCGATATCCCTACCGTCTGGCACGCCGCGTGACCGATTTCGAACTGCTCCTGGACAACCTGGGTATCGATCGCAACGTCACCCTGATCGTTCACGACTGGGGCGGTATGATCGGACTGGTCTGGGCCCTGCGGCATGTGGACCGGCTCAAGCGCCTGGTGATCACGAATACCTCCGGGTTTCTGCCCCCCGGCGGCAAGGCCCTGCCCCGGCGCCTGAAGCTCATTCGCAATCTGTCCGCTTTCGGTGCCCCGGCGGTGATTTACGGCAACCTGTTTGCCCGGGCGGCGCTGTTTATGGCACCGCGGCGACGTCTGGCGCGCGATGTCCGCCGGGGCTTGGTGGCACCCTACGATTCGCCGCCTAACCGTATCGCCACACTGAAATTCGTTCAGGACATCCCGCTGGGCCCGCACGACCCCAGCTATGCCCTGGTGGCCAGCGTCGACGCCGACCTTGCGCGGCTGGCATCGATTCCCATGCTCATTTTGTGGGGCCTGCACGACTTTGTCTTCGATCGCGATTACCTGGCGGAATGGCAGCGGCGCTTCCCGCAGGCTGAAGTGCACACCTTCCCCACCGCCGGGCATTACCTGCTGGAAGACGAACCCCAGGCCGTGGGTGCGATCGTCCGTCAATTCTTCCGATCCCATCCGGTGGCCGCCGACGGGCCCCAGGGAGCGCCCAACAATGGCTGAAACGCAAATCGCCGCAAGTGGACCCCAGGTCAATATCGCCCATCGGCTTCAGCACACGGCCGCGCGGATGCCGTCCAAGCGGGCGGTGGTCCAAACCGCCGGCCGTGACAGCCAGGATCGCATGGCCTACAGCCATCTGACCTTTGCCGAGCTCGACCGCGCCTCTGACCGCCTGGCCCTGGGATTGGCGCATGCCGGCATTGTCCGGGGCACCAAGACCGTGCTGATGGTCAAACCGGGAATCGACTTCTTCGTCCTGATCTTCGCCCTTTTCAAAGTCGGCGCCGTGCCGGTGGTGGTGGATCCCGGCATGGGCATGCAGCGCATGCTGCGCTGCCTCGAATCCACCACCCCCCGGGCCTTTATCGGTATCCCCGCCGCCCACGTGGTGCGCGCCTTCTTCCCGCGCTTCTTCCGCAGTACGAAAATTACCGTCACCGCGGGCCGTCGCCTTTTCTGGGGGGGGACCACCCTCGCGCATCTGAGCCGTCACCCCTGGCAACCTTATGAACCGGCGGCGACCCGGCGTGACGAAACGGCCGCGATCCTGTTTACCACCGGCAGCACCGGACCGGCCAAGGGCGCCGTCTACACCCACGGCAACTTCGATGCCCAAATCCAGCAGATCCAGGATCATTTCGCCATCGGGGAAGACGAAATCGACCTGCCCACCTTTCCGCTGTTCGCCCTTTTCGATCCGGCCCTGGGAATGACCGCCGTAATTCCCGACATGGATCCGCGCAAGCCCGCACAGGTCGATCCTGAGAAAATCATCAGGCCGATCCGGCACCACGGCGTCACCAACATGTTCGCCTCACCCGCGCTTCTAAACCGCGTCGGCCGCTTCGGCCGCCAAAACCGCATTCGCCTGCCGTCCCTCCGGCGGGTGGTCTCGGCGGGCGCCCCGGTCTCACCGGCCAATATCGCCCAATTCGCGACGATGCTTTCGGCCGAGGCGCAAGTCCACACGCCTTACGGCGCCACGGAAGCCGTTCCGATCATTTCCATCGGCAGTCATGAAATTTTATCCGAAACCCGCGCCATGAGTGAGCAGGGCCGCGGCATGTGCGTGGGACGCCCCCTGCCGCACACCCGTATTCGCATCATCCGCATCACCGACGATCCCATCCCGGTCTGGGATGACCGCCTCGAGGTCCAGCCGGGGGAGATCGGAGAAATCATCGTTCAAGGTGAACTGGTCACTCGCCGCTACTACCGCCACCCCCGGGCCGACGCTCTGGCCAAAATCCAGGACGGCGATCGCTTCTGGCATCGTATGGGCGATCTGGGCTGGCAGGACGATCAAGGCCGGATCTGGTTCTGCGGCCGCAAAAGCCACCGGGTGATCACTGCCGACGGCGACATGTACACCATCCCCTGCGAGGCCATCTTCAACAATCACCCCCAGGTCTTCCGCAGCGCCCTCGTGGGCATCGGCACCCCGCCGCGTCAGGAACCGGTGATCTGCATCGAGCGCCATGCCGACCAAGCAACCGGTGATACCAAATATCTGGAGAACGCGCTGCAGGATCTGGCGGCCAGCCACCCCCTAACCGCCCCGATTCGCCGCATCCTCTTTCACCCGTCTTTTCCGGTGGACATCCGCCACAATGCCAAGATTTTTAGGGAGAAACTGGCCCGCTGGGCCGCAAAGCAGATCCGAGGAAAATAGTATGCCCCTCCCCAATTTGTCGAATCTCTCCGTACTGGTGACTGGCGGCGGCGGTTTTATGGGCGGTGCCATTGTGCGCCAGCTCTTGGACCGCGGCGCCCGGGTGCGCAGTTTTTCACGGTCCCACTACCCGCAGCTCGATCGCCTGGGGGTGGATCAGGTGGGCGGCGACCTTGTCGATCCCGAAG